>JAZFUU010000048.1:0-3937 GCA_036447375.1 Myxococcota bacterium | reverse complement strand
GGTCGCCCCGGGCAGCACCGCCTCGGGGCGCTGCTGCCACCGGGCCCGCACGCCGGCGACGTGCTCGACCTCAATCGCGCACTGGCAGTCAAGCTGGCGTTCGAAGACGTCGGCGCGCCGGAGGTCGAAGCCGACTCCCTGCTACCCGCCGATACGCTCGCGTTTCTGAGAAGCGGACCGGAAGCGCTCGACGTGGCCCGTCGGGCACTCGCCTGGGCGCTCGAGATCCTGGGTCGCTACGACGGACCGGACCTGGTGCGGGCCGATGTCGTCATTCCCCGTCGCAGCGTGAGACTCAACGCTCCGATTCCGCGTCCCGGCAAGCTCGTCGGCGTGGCGCGCAACTATGCGTCCCACTCCGCAGAGCGCGGCCAGCAACAACCCCCCAAAGAGCCCATCCTCTTCATCAAGGCGTCGACGGCGGTGATCGGGCCGGCGGACGACATCCTGCTTCCGCGTGCGAGTCAGCAGGTCGATTTCGAGGCAGAGCTGGCCGTCGTCATCGGGCGCCTCGCTCGCCGCATCGAGAGTCCGGACGCCCTCGACTACGTCGCCGGCTACACGGTCGCCAACGACGTGACCGCGCGAGATTTCCAAGACGCCCGCGGACAGCGCTTCATCGGCAAGTCCTGTGACACGTTCGCGCCGATCGGTCCCGCGCTGGTCACGGCAGATGAGATCCCGGACCCGCAGTCGCTGTCGATCCAGACGAGCGTCAACGGCGAGCTCCGCCAATCGGCATCGACCGCCGAGATGATCTTCCCTGTCGCCGAGATCCTCGCGTTCGCGTCCGGTTTGATGACCCTCGAGCCGGGGGACGTGATCCTGACCGGCACGCCCGCCGGCGTGGGTGCCGCGAACGATCCTCCGTGCTGGCTCTCCGACGGAGACATCGTGAACATCGAGATCGAGGGCCTCGGTCGGCTGCGAAACTTCGTTCGCGACGAGCCAAGCTGAGAGACCGGTCTGAGAGACCAGGGGCAGCCCCCTGCCCCTAGCAGGGCATCGAGCCGAGGAGCGGCTGCGGCGAGAGAGGGTTCCGGCGAAGTAAAGATGTGATGAGAAGGCCAACCTCCTGATCGCAGTACCGTTAGGTCTGCACACCACAAAAACGGGCTCCCCGTAAAGGGCCCAACAGGAGGCTGGCATGGACGAGTATAGCGTGACGGATCGAACGGTGGGTTTGGATGTGGGGGATCGGGAGACGTACTGCTGCATTTTGGACGCGGAGGGGGAGATCCTCGAGGAGGGTCGATTCCGATCGACCCAGAAGGGTCTGGCGGGTCGGTTTTCTGGGATGCCGCGCTCGCGCGTGATTCTGGAAGTCGGGGGGATGTCCCCCTGGATGAGCCGAGACCTTGCGGCCTTCGGCCATGAGGTGGTCGTGGCCAACAGCTATCAGATGGGTCGGATCTACCAGGGCCAGGACAAGACGGACCGCAAGGATGCGGAGACGTTGGCGCGTTTGGGTCGAGCGGATCCGAAGTTGCTTCGTCCGCTGCAGCATCGTCGTCGGAGCGTGATGCTGGATCGTGGGCTGCTTCACGCACGCGAGATTCTCGTTCGGAATCGCGTCCAGCTCATCAACCACGTGCGCGGTGTGGTGAAGACGGTGGGGGCTCGGGTGCCGAGTTGCGGGTCCGCCCAGTTTGCCAAGAAGGCGGGCTCGGCCGTGCCGGAGGAGCTGCGGTCGGCCTTGGACCCGATCGTGGCCACGATCGGGCACCTGACCGACCAGATCCGAAGCTTCGAACGTCAGATCCAGGCCGTCGCCAAGGAGCGATACCCCGAGACCGAGCTCCTGCGCGCCGTGCATGGTGTGGGAGACTTGACGGCCTTCGCGTACGTTTTGTCGATCGACGATCCTCACCGGTTCGCCAAGAGCCGCGACGTAGGCTCCTACTTGGGACTTCGTCCCGGGAAGCATCAGTCGGGGGCGAAGGATCCGCAGCTGAGAATCACGCGCACCGGAGATCCCCAGCTCCGCTCTCTGCTGGTGCAATGTTCGAACTACATCCTGGGCCCCTTCGGGCAGGACTCCGACCTGCGTCGCTTCGGGCTTCGGCTCATCGAGCGCGGGGGTCGCTTCGCTCGCAAGCGGGCGATCATTGCAGTTGCACGCAAGCTAGCGGTGCTTCTGCATCACCTCTGGACGACGGGGGAGGTCTACGACCCGTTCTACAACGCCAATCGCTGCGAAGCGGCAGCCTGAAGACCGCAAGAGCGAGGAGCTAAGAGGAGAAAATCACGAAGCCAGGCTCGATCCTGGTCGCGATCGTGTGACTGCGAGCTGCGCCCGGAGCCAAGACTCCGAAATAAAGCAGGCAGCGCACGTTCCGACCGAATCTCAATATGCACCGGCCCAAAAACGGGCCAACCAGAGTGCGAATGGAAGCCTGGACCGGATCGGGTGGCATCGTGAGACGAAACACCGAGCCTTGACGAGGGAGGCCTTCTCATGGAAGCGCAGCCACCGGTTGATTCGCCGTGAAGGTCGTTGACGCCACCCGACTGACGTCCAGTGACAATGCCCCGAGAGCCGCGAGCCATGAGCCGGAAGCCTCTCTCGCCCCAGACGCGATGTTCGCGCCGGCAGCCAATGTTCGCGCCGGCAGCTAATGTTCGCGCCGGCAGCTAATGACGCTAGGGCTAGGCGGATCCGCGCAGCACGGTCCCCGGCAGCTCTGCCCGCTCGTCGACGACGCTTTCGCCGTGCTCGCGAATCGGCGTGCCGTTCACGATCACGGCCTCGATCCCTTCGGCGTCGGAGATCAGCCGGTCGGCGCCGGCCGGCTGATCGCACACCCGGCGCAGCGGGCTGCAGCCCACCGTATCCGGGTCGAAGATCGTCACGTCCGCAGCCAGGCCCGGCGCCAGGCGACCGCGGTCGTGGATCCCGAACACGTCCGCGGAACGTGACGTGAGCAGACGCACGGCCTGTTCGAGCGTCAGCACCCCCTTCTCGCGAACCCAATGAGCCAACAGATACGTCGGCGCGCAGGCGTCGCACAGCTGGCTCGCATGAGCTCCGGCGTCGGAGAGACCGAGCATCGAGGCGGGGTGCGACAGCAGCTCGGCGACCGCCTGCTCGTCGGTGTTCATCACGGCCATCCGGAAGCGCGCCTCGAGATCGGTTGCGAGCCCGAGATCCAGTGCCAGATCCGCCGGGTGGACGCCGCGCGCGGCCGCCACGTCGGCGACCGTCTGCTCCTCGAGGCTCGGGTCGGGTGCGTACTCGGAGATCCAGGTCTCCTCCCAGCGCGCGGCGATCCCGCCCTGGTTGCCGCGCTCCCGCAGCTTCTGCCGGAACCCGGGATCGGCGTAGATGCGCTTGCGCTCTTCGTGGTCGCCTTGCGACACCGGCCGGAACATCGACATGCTCTCGAACGGAAACGGTGCCTTCCACTGGAATTCGAACATCAGCGGCCGCGGCGTGACCTGCGGGTAGATCTCGATGCCCTCGTCCTGGAGCTTCTCGCACGATTCGAGAACCCCGCGATGTCCTTCGGGTCCGAACATGCCCCCGAGCAGCGCGGTCCACGAGATGGGCCGTCCAGTCGCTTTGAAGATCTCGGTGAATTCGCTGAGAAATAGCCCGCGTCCGATCGTCGCCTGCAGTGTTCCGTGACCGACCTCGCCCATGCAGCCGGCGAGCCGTTGGATCTCACTGAGCGCCGAGGCTCGACTGGGGACTGGGCGGCCTTCGTAGCCCACATGAGTCGGTGCCCAAGAGGTCGCGAAGCCGATGGCACCCGCCCGCAGTGCGTCGGCGACGATCGCCTCCATTTGCGTGACTTCGTCTTCGGTCGCCTCGCGCTCGGTGGCCTCCTCGCCCATGACGAATGTGCGCACGGGTGTGTGTCCGATGAGCGCGCCGAGATTGATCGCGGTGCCGCGTTGCTCGATCGCGTCGAGGTACTCGGGAAAGCTCTCGAAG
>JAZFUU010000047.1:0-23938 GCA_036447375.1 Myxococcota bacterium | reverse complement strand
CGGCGACGGCGGCGAGCGGACCGCCGTGGTGATGCTCTTTGACGGGTTCGCGCCCCGCTACATCGAGCGCTTTCCCACCCCCACTTTCGACCGCCTGCAGCGGGAGGGCGCATGGACCCATCGCATGGATCCTGCGTTCCCCACGGTTTCGCTCATCAACGGGGTCACCATCTCCACCGGTTGCTGGCCGGCGAATCACGGAATCGTGTCGAATGTGTTCCTCGATCCCGAGCGCGGCCGCTACGATCACTCGAGCGACTCGGACTGGCTGACCGGTTGCGAGCACATGCACCAGGCCGCGGAGCGGCAGGGCGTTCAGACCGCGGTACTGGGGTGGTACGGGCACCACTCGGCAACGCGGGGGGCCCAATCGAGCTACGTCCCCCCCGGCGAAACGCGTTTCGAAGACTTCCCAGACGACAAGGGTCGCGGCGACCAACTCGTGGCGCAGATCGCGCGGCCCCCGCACGAGCGACCTCGGCTGATCCTGGCGTACTTTCGGGGGCCCGACCGCGCGGGGCACTTCGACGGGATGGATGCCGAATCGACTCGGGCTGCCGTAGCCGAGGCCGACGCGATTGTCGGCCGGGTACTCGGCAGCATCGACGCCCAGCCCGACGCCGATCGAATCCAGATGATCGTCACGACGGACCACGGCATGGTGCCCGCCAAGCGGCTCGTGAACATCGCACGTATCTTGAGGCGGCACGACGTACCGGCCCGCGCGACCTCTTCGGGAACGACATCGTTTCTCTACTTCGACGACCCCAGCGCCGTCGCCCCTGCCTTCGAGAAACTCTCGGAATACACAGAATTCGACGTGGTTCGTCGCGACGCGCAGCCGCCCGACTGGCATCTGGGAACGGGCCCGCGGGTGGGCGACCTCGTGGTCTCGGCGCATCCGCCCTACTTCATCGAGGACGCCTCGCGCTGGCCCTTCTTCCTGCGCTGGCTCGGAACCGTGGGGCCCGACTTCCTCGACGCGAGAGGGGCCCTCAAGGCAACCCACGGCTACCCGACGGGCACGCCGGGCGTCGAGGGAATCCTATACGCCCGCGGAAGCGCCTTCGCCGCCGGTCGCGAGGTCGGGCGGGTCCGCGCCATCGACATCCATCCCACGGTGATGGAAATACTCGACCTCCAGCCGGGACATCCCATCGATGGAGCCAGCGCCACCGATCTCCGCGCGCAGGAGGTCCGCTAAGCCTCGGACGACTTCGTTCCCGGGCCGAGGTGGGGCGGTGGCGAGCCGCTATCCTACGCGGCTTCCGGTCAGAGAGAGAGGAGAGTTCGATGACCCACCCCCCGGTGCCGAAGATCCGACGAGTGGCGACCGTCCTCGCCCCCGTTTTCATCACCCTCGTCAGCATGGCCTGTGCGGGCCCCGCCGCGCCGCCCACCCCCGAGCCCGATGCGAGTTCACGGCGGGACGCACCGGCGGGATCCGTCGTCGGCTTTCGAGGCGAGTACGGGAATCACGCGTGGCTGGGGATTCCCTTCGCGCAGCCCCCCATCGGCGAACTCCGCTGGCGCGCCCCTCGCGCCGCGTCGACCTGGCCGGGCACCCGCGAGGCGGTGTCTTTCGGAGCCTCCTGCGCACAGTTCGCCAGTCCGATCGGTGGCGATGATTCGGCGCCTCCGGGAACACCGGTCGGGAGCGAAGATTGCCTGACACTGAATATCTACGCGCCGGCCTGGGCGGCGAATCGGGTCCCCACCGGGGAGGACCGACTCCCGGTGATGTTCTGGATCCACGGCGGGGGAAACACCATCGGCACCTCCAGCTTCTATAACGGAGGCAACCTGGCCGCGAGCCAGGACGTGATCGTGGTGACCGTGAACTACCGCCTCGGCAGTTTCGGGTGGTTCCGGCATCCGGCCGTTGCCGAGGGGGCGAGTCGCGCCGAACGCTCGGGAAACTTCGCCGTCCTCGACCTGATCGCGGCGCTGACCTGGGTGCGCGACAACATCTCGCACTTCGGCGGCTCCGCGGAAAACGTCACCATCTTCGGCGAGTCGGCGGGGGCGCGCAATGTGGCCATGCTGCTGGTGTCGCCGATGGCGCGCGGGCTCTTCGATCGCGCCATCATGCAGAGTGGCGCCATCGACAGCGAAGAGGTCGACACCGCCTCGAACTACGTCGACGATGCCGCCCCCGGCGCTGCGAATTCGTCGCAGGAGGTAACGCTGCGGCTGCTCATGTCCGACGGCACCGCGCCGAACCGAGCCGCGGCAAAGGCGCACGCGAAATCACTCAGCTCCGCCGCGTTGGCCGCCAACCTGCGTGCCAGGCCGGCGAATGAAATCCTGGGCGCCTACGACAACGAAGGCATCGGCATGTACGACCTCCCCATGGCCATTCGCGATGGAGTGGTGCTGCCCCGCCGCGAATTCGCCGAGATCTTCGCATCCGGCAACATCGCACCGGTTCCGCTCATGCTCGGCACCAACCGCGACGAGAACAAGCTGTTTCTCTTTCTGGACCCATCCCTCGTGCGCCGCTGGTTCGGCGTGCTTCCCCAGCTTCTCGACCGCGAGCGTTACGAGGCCCTGGCCCGCTACCAGAGCCTCAGCTGGAAGGCCCGCGGTGTCGACGAGCTGGCCATCGCGCTCACTGCGAGCGGTCGCCGCGAAGTCTTCGCCTACCGCTGGGATTTCGACGAGGAAGCGACGATCCTGTGGGCCGATCTGGGCCAGCTCCTGGGGGCGGCACATGGCTTCGAGATCGCGTTCGTGTTCGGCCACTTCGACATGGGCCGCGAGGGGCGCTTCCTCTACGACGAAGCCGGCGAGCCGGGTCGAACGGCGCTCTCCAACGCCATGATGTCCTACTGGGCCGAGTTCGCCTACAACCGCGACCCGGGAACGGGCCGCCGAGGCGACCTTCCGCGCTGGACCGCCTGGGATCCCAGATCGGGCGCCGACAAGTTCGTGATCCTCGACACCCCGTCCGGAGGCGGCCCGCGCATGTCGACAGAATTCGTCACCGGGGACCAGGTGCTGGCCGAGCTGAAGGCCGACCCGCTCCTGCAGGGCACCGAGCTCCGCTGCGAGGTGCTGGGAGCCATCGACCGATGGTCGCAGCCCGTCGACGACACCGACTACGCGAGCTTCGGCTGCTCGCGGCTTCCGGTGGTCGCCGCAGGGGGGGAGTGACCCCCGGCGAGTCTACGTCGCGTCTTCGAGGATCCGTTCGAGGCGGCGAACCACGTCCTCGAGGGTGGTGAACGGCTCATAGGCCGCACCTCGCGCCTCGAGTTCGACGGCGAGTGAATCCTTGGCGAAGGCCACGTCCGCGGCCAGAGCTCCGCAGGTATCCGAGACCCGGCCATTCCCGATATGGACCGTCTTCACGCCCGGATGCTCGGAGCGAAAAGCATCGATGCGCCCGCGTTTGCAGGTTCCCGTCCCGCAGCCGCAGTTCGGGTCCGGATGCCCGCTCTGGATGCGCCAGCACCCGGCCTCGTAGCGAAGTCGGTTGGCGTCGTAGGCGAAACTCACGGCGTGAATCACCTGGAGGCGATTGAGATTGAAGTCGAACCCGTCGGAGAGCACGCGGAACGGCACCCCTTTGGCATCGCACCAGCCGATGAGAGCGCGGGCGCCCGGATCGAGCTCAACGGTCTGCAGGAAGGCCTCCAGGTCCGCGATCGGAAGCGGGAGGCCGTCGAGAATCTCGAGGTTGTATTCCCAAGCACTGATCTCACCGCGCTCGTAGCGAGCCCAGACCACGGGACGCCGCTCGGGCGCGACCCGCTGCGCCAGGGTGGCGCCCACGTCCTGAACCGAGAACGTCCCATCGAAATCGCAGAACACCGCCAGCGGGAACTTCCGCCTCACGTCACGCTGTCCAGACCGACTTCCCGATCCGATACGTTGCTCACGCGGGCCCGAACCTTTGCCACGGGTCCGTGGGATTCGATTTCGATCTCCAGCGCGACGGGCCCGACGCGAAACCGCCCGACCCCGAGCGGAGCCGGAGAGTTGAACGCAACCCCGCCCGCTGCTGCGGTACTCTCCGAGACACGAATCCCGAGCCGCGTCGGTTCGATACGGCCCGCTTGAGCGTGAGCGGAAACGGCACCCCCCATGGGCGCAAGAGTATAACCATGCCGCTCGATCTCTCCCGCCGGATCGCGGAATCCGAGCCCCTGCTGCTGGATGGAGCCACGGGAACCGAGCTCGGACGCCGAGGGGTGCAGACCGAGCTTCCGCTGTGGTCGGCGCGCGCGCTGGTCGATGCGCCGGATCGGGTGCTGGAGATTCACACCGACTATGTGGACGCCGGCGCCGAGATCCTGACGGCCAACACGTTCCGCACCCAGCAACGCAGCCTCGAACGCGGGGGCCTCGGCGGCCGTGCGGAAGACCTCACAACCCTCGCGGTGCAGCTCGCGCGGCGAGCCGCCGACACCTGCGCCCCCGGCCGGCAAGTCTTCGTCGCGGGGTCGGCGCCGACACTGGAAGACTGCTTCGAACCCGGCCGCGTCCCAGAGGATGCGGCGCTCGAGCGCGAACACGCCGAGCACGCGACCCATCTGGTTCGCGCCGGGGTCGATGCAATTCTCGTGGAGACCATGAACACCATCCGCGAGGCGATCGCCGCGCTGCGCGCGGCCCGCCGCGCCGGAGCCCCCGCCCTCGTGAGTTTCGTCTGCTGGGAGGGTGCGCGGTTGCTGTCGGGCGAATCGCTCGAATCCGCGCTCGACGAGGTGGCCGCGGAGAACCCCGTCGCGGTCGGGGTCAACTGTCTGCCGCCCTCGAATGTGGCGGCCTGTCTGCCGGCGCTCCGGGCCTGCGGCCTCGCCTTCGGCGTATACGCGAACACCGGCGCACCCGACCCCAGCATCGGAGCCACCCGCGCTGAAGACTGCCCACCCGACGAGTTCGCCGACGCTGCGATGCGCTGGCTCGAAGGCGGTGCGCGGATCGTCGGTGGATGCTGCGGAACCACGCCGGCCCACGTGATCGCCATCGCGCAGCGCATGCGCAGCTAGCGTTCCCCCGCGACGACCGTTGCGTGTCCGGACGCAAATTGTGTCACTCACGCGGTCCGGTTGCGGTCGAGTTGCCGTTTTCTGCGCGTGACGCGTGATCGAGATCACTGTCTTTTGGGGGACTTACGCCCCACATCGCCTACGCGTTTCCCATGGCACAGACCTTGCTTTGTGTAGGTCCACGCAGCGACCGAGTCCGGGCAGAAAATTCATGACGCCCGGGTTGGCTACCCCTCCCACTGCACTTTGTGCGGTGAGCCGGCCCGGGCGTTTTCTCTATCGGCGCGGTTCGTCGACCAAGAAAACAACCATGGCGAGTGCCACGGCCTGGAATCCCATGGCGATCCAGAAAACCCCGAGATAAGACCAGCCGCCGGCAAGAACACCGCCCAGGGCGGTACATACCGCGGCCACGAGCTCCGAGGCCGAGTTCGCAACCGCGATGCGCATGGGCAGGTCGTGGCGAGAACCGAACTCGAGCACGAGGTTCTGTACCGACATCTGAAATCCTCCGATCCCCGCACCCAGACATGCGAACACGAAGACGAAGACCGCGAAATCGGTCGATCCCATCAGCAACAGCACCGACGCAATCCACAGCACGAGCGAAGCGATGAAGATCGACCGGAACCCGCGCCGGTCGGCCACCAGACCCCAGAACAGGTTTCCGGCACTCTGGGCGAGCACGAAGGCCGCGGTGAACACGCCGAGTCGACTCCCCGTGAGCTCGATCTGGGTGCCGGCATACAACACGTAGAAAGGCACGCCCATGCGCCCCGCCACCGCCAGTGCCCGGGCGATGAAGTAGCGGGTGAATCCCGGGTCTGACCGCAACAGGCCCGGCAGCTCGCGGAACCTCTGCCCCACCCGAGAGGCAGAACGAACGCGAGGCGAGGCGGGCTCGCGCACGAAGAGCAGGACCAGAAGTCCAAAGGAGGTGAGGACGAAGGCCAGCAGGAACGTGGCGGCATAGCCGTTGCCGAGGACGTCCGGTTCTACCAGGTAGCGCCCGGCGAACAGGGCGACCGCGGTGGCGGTCAGGCCCGCCAGGAAATTGCGCAGCCCCATCAGCACGCCCCGCCGCTCGACGGGAATCACCTTCGACACCAGGAAGTTGAAGACCACACCCTGGATCCCGAGGAAGACGCCGAAGAGCCCGAGAAACAGCCAGGCCGATACGAGAGGCCAGGGGTCTGGAAGCAGCAGACCGCCCAGGGCGAGTCCGAGGATCTGCACCCGCATCATGGCGCCGATAAAGAAACCCACGGGAAGGACATGGCGGCGGTGCTCGATCACCGTGGCGCCGACAATGGGCGATAGGGACATGCCGAGGTATTGCAGACCGCGCGCGAGACCGACCGCTGCGTCGAAGCCCGCGAGAGAGGCGATGTAGACGGGCACGAAGGTAGGCGCGTTGATCAGGCGCATTCCCGTCTGACCCAGCAGACCGTGCCCCAGATGCGCGAGGTAGTTGCGCCGCAGATTCAGCCGGACTTCAGACTGGAAGGCTTCTTCAGCGGCGACGTCAGGGTTCGGCATGACTTCGCCGCGAGATCCGACTTCGATCCAGGGGGGACCGATCTCGCAACACGCGGCGCGCGATTCCCGCCAGGTATACGGAGCCCGTCGCGCACAGACAGTCGCCCGGCCCGAGCCCGTCTCGCGCGGTGCGCACCGCGAGGTGCGGATTCGGAATGACGTTCACCGGAACGCCTGGCGCGACCGCGCGTATCGCCGCGGCGATCTCACCGGGTGCCAGGGATCTTGCGGGCTCGGCGCGGGTGACGGTCACCTCGGTGGCGACGGGCAGCAGCGCCTCGAGAATCGATGCCAGGTCCTTGCCGGCGGAAATCGACAGAACCAGACGCGTTCGTCGACGCGGCAGGCGCGAGAGCGACGCGGCCAGGGATTGCGCCGAAACCGCCGTGTGAGCCGAGTCGACAATCAGCGTGGGGTCGCGCTGTAGAACCTCGACCCGACCCGGCAGTTTCGCCGCCGCCAACCCACGCGTGACCGCACTCGACAGCGAAGCCTCGGCTCCCAGGGCCCGCCGGACACAGGCCACCGCCAACGCGGCGTTGACCGCCTGGTGGGCGCCCATGACCGGAACCCGGACCTCGACATCGAGCGCCTCGTCTTCCAGCCGCAATCGCAACCCGTCGAGGCTCTCCTCGAGCAGCTCGAACCGAAAGCTCCTTCCCAGTTCGACCACGGGCGCACCGACCTCGAGTGCGCGTTCGACAACCACCGCCCGCGCCTCGGGGGGAAGCGGACCCACGACGGCCGGGACGCCGTGCTTCAGGATGCCCGCCTTCTCGGCGGCGATCTCGCCGAGGCGGCTCCCGAGCTTGTCGGTGTGTTCCAGCTCGATACTGGTCACGCAGGTAACCGCGGGAACACAGACGTTGGTCGAGTCGAGGCGTCCCCCGAGACCCGTCTCCAAGATTGCAAAGTCGACAGAGGCCTCACGGAACAGGACCAGGGCGGCCGCCGTGGTGACGTCGAAGAACGACGGAACCAGGGCGGCATCGCCGAGGCGCAGTGCGTCGGCGTGGGGGCGGATTCGATCGATGGCACTCGCCAGCTTCGAACCCTCGACCTCACGGCCGTCGATCCGAAAGCGTTCGGTCCAACTCTCGAGATGCGGCGAAGTAAAGGTTCCGACCCGCCGTCCGGCGGCGCGAAGAACCGCCTCGGCGAAAAGCGCCGTCGAACCCTTTCCCTTCGAACCCGCGATGTGCAGCGCGGGCAGGTCGCGCTCGGGATGATCCAGACGCCGAATCAACTGCCGAATCGGACCGAGGTCGATCCGTTTGTAGTCGAAGTCCGGCCGCTTCTCTCGATCGATCAACCCCTCCAGATACGCCGCCGCCTCGGCCGCATTTCGGATCGGGGCCTCGGAACTCGGTGAGGACATGGTTCTCCGCTTGCCATTCCCGTGGCCGCTGCCCAAAAACAGCGCGAGGCGGCCAGTAGGCCGCCTCGCGGATGAATCCAATCCCGGTCGGAGGCTATTGGACCATGTACCGCTTCCACTGGCGGTATTCCTTCACCGCGGGGCTGGTCGAAGCGCTCGCCGGAAAATAGAACCGGACGGCGTGGCCACACGCGTCGCAAATTTTGTAACAGAATTTGAATCCGTCCACCTCGCGCATGGTGCCAACCATCGTGCGAGGTCCGTCGCTGCAGCAGCTCGAAGGCCGTGCGGGTGAGATGATTCGACGCGGGTAATCGTTCCGCGGCTTCTCATCATCGGTGTACCGGATGATGTTCTTTGTGATCCGGTTCGCCTTCTCTTCGGAGTTCTGCTTCCTGATATTGCTTCCGATTCGTCTCAACTGACTTTCCTCATGACTGACTCTCCCGTGTCGGGCTGGAACCCTCTATCCAGTCGACGTAGGAGGGGGGTAAAATCTTCGTACTCAGTCGCGCACGGAGGGCCGTCCGCAAACTCAAGAACATCGCCATCGGCGGCGTCCGCCAGGATCAGCAGAACCGAACTGCGGGTTCCGTAGTCGCCAGCGTGAACACACGCGTCACGAAACGCATCGCCACCGCCGTCATGACTGCGACACACCGCGGCCAAGCCTTCCAGAACCGCCATCGGCTCGGCCGCCTTCACACAGGCCTCGGACCGCTCCCGCAGCTGCTCGGTTTTCGGAGTCGGCTCCGCGGGATCGGCGTTGCCGACCACGTGCACCCCGGTACCGAGATCGTGCCTTTCCGGCGCGTCGGCGTAGCTCACCACGTGAGCGCTCCGGCGATCCGCGACGAACAGATTGAACGGGTTGTAGGCATGATGAGGCAAGTCCTCGGCCCAGTCCGCTGCACGCTGGGCCGTTTCCGAAGTCAACGCGTCGAGTACGAGCAGCCCCCGGGATCGGCGGCTCGGATCCGGTTCCTCACAGCGGCGATTGGTCACTGCGGCAAACAATCCGACATCGTTGACTCCAATCCATGTCCCTCCGGCCCTCACATCCCGCGGAGCGACGATGCGGCCGCGGGACGTCGAACGCAGAGCAGGCCCTTCCGACGGACGTTCCAGGAATTCATCCCGGTTCGCAGCCACGATCAGCGGCGCCCCAGGAACACAGCCGTGGAGCACAATCAGACTGCACATCCAGGGCTTCTCGAGCCGACTCGGGATGCGGCTCTGTTCGGTCGGGGGGACGACATGAGCGAAAACGAGAGGTTAGCAGCTTCTCTGCGATCTGCCAGCGAAACCGCCACGTTCTGGTGTCATCAAGCCCGTTCCGAACTCACGAGCCGCAGCGGATGCTCCAGCTCCTCCTCGGGCTCTTCCACTCGCTCCCATCCCTGTTTCGCCCGAATCCTCGCAGCCCGGCGGCTCGCAGCCTCGCGGTCCATGGCCAGCCCGTGATGCCCGAAGACTTCCTCCAGTTGGTCGAAATTCTGCTCGAGGGTCGTACGAACGGACTCGAATCCCTGCCGAAGCGCCTCCGAGCGCTTCCAGAACGCAAGCGGATTGAGGGCAAAGAAGCTCGCATCTTGTTCCCGCGGCTCGAGCAACACGATGTCTCCCTGGAAGCGATCGTCGTTCAGGTAACGCTGCATTCCCAGCTTGAGACGCGAGTGGAGCAGGGTTCGAAAGACCTGATTCACCACGACCTTCATGCCCCGATCGGAGAGGTAGCGGCCGTCGGCGAAGTAGGAGGCACCGGAATCTTCCGCTTCGATGCGGTTGATAAACGGGCGAAACGGGTTGTAACAGATGATCAGATCGGCGCCCTTCTCGATGGCGATGTCGATATTGGCCGTGTGGCGCACGCCGCCATCGACGTAGTCGACGCCGTTGATGCGGGCTGGCTTGTAGAAGATCGGGAGGGCAGAGGAAGCCTGAACGGCCTGGGAAATCGTGGTTTCCGAATTCTCGTCGGCACCGAAGATCACGCGCTCCGCTGTGTCGAGATCACACGCGGTGATGTAGAGCTTGCACTTTCGCTTGCGCTCGAAGGCGCGGAAGTCGTTGGGAATCCCGATCTGCTCGAGGTTCTTGCGCATCCAGCGCTCGAGACTCCGATTGTCGAAGAAGCCGCTGGGAAAATGGTTCGTGAACGCGGGAATATCGCGCTTGGGAGACACGTGTTCGAGCGTACGCATCGCCACGGCCTCGAAGCGCGTGTAGGAGGGATTCTTCAAGAAGCTGCGGAGGGACGGGCCCACCGCTTCTGGAAACCCGGGCAATCCCCGCGCGAAATCGAGCGTGACGCTGGGCATGTAGGTCAACAGATCGAACCAGAACTTGGCGGGCCGCGAAGCGAATTCCTGCAGGTTCGGCTGGTAGAAATCGATGGGACGGAGCTGGTCGAAGCGCTTGCTGGTCCCCTCGAGCACTTCGATCATCTCGTCTGGAGAAATTCCACCGGCCAGCGAGGTCGCCAGGATCGAACCGGCCGACAGCCCGACGTAGATGTCGATGTCGGTCATCTTGCGGTCGACTAGGAAATCGTTGAGCGCCTTGAGGCCGCCCACCTTGAAGGCGCCCCCCGAGACCGCACCCCCCGCAAGCACAAGGGCGACCTTCGGCTTGCGACGGGCCGGGGTGGAGCTGCTCTTCCGAATGAGTGTCAGGCCCACGAATCACCCCAACGGACGTTCCAGTGAAGATCCAAGTACCTCGGCGACTTCCGGGGGGGGTGACGCCAGGAGAGCCTCTCACACCGTTCCAGCGATCGGAGGCGGCTCTCGCTGCACTCCCGATGCACTGCGTTAGGATATCGCCGCCGAGGGCCGTGTCGAGAGGCGACCACGAACCGCCCACAGATTCACGGAAATTCCAGAATCATTAGCAGTTACAGTGATTTGTAGACATAGTCGACACGCCCCGACGGGACGCGCGAGCGACCGTGGGTCATCCGCTGGATGCCGCGACGCGTCGGTCGATCTGCGGTTCTTCCAGCCCCCGAAAGCCGTTTTTTGATCGACCCCCGAACCGTGTGATAGGAACTCGTGGTGCCGACCCCCTGGAAAAGCGAACGTGCAATCGGGTTGCTCGTCGCCGGAATCGCCTGCGGACTGATCCTTCCGCCGAACCCCGGGCACGCCCGGTCCTCGCAGGCTCAATCAGCCTGGGGTGGCGAGCCGCTGGAGGCCGATCGCGGCGGTGAGCTCGAGCGTCAGATCGAGGCCGAGCTTCGGGCGCAGCGGAGGCTCCTCGCAAGGATCGAGGCCGAGGAATCGGCGCCGTCTACGCAGAATCCGATTCCCGAGGGAAATCTCGCTGCGCGTGCGGATCCGCGAGTCGCACCCTTCGCGCCGGAAGACCGCATTCTCCCCCGCGCGATTTTTCAGACGGAAAGCGTCCGCATCAAGGGTGGGACCTGGGACAACAGCCACGATCTGGAACTGCTCAAGCTCAGTCTCGACGCCGACCGTGATGGGAAGCCCGAACAAGTGCGCTACTTCGACGCGAAGACCAACGAGATGGTTCGCAAGGAGCTGGACCGAGACTACGACGGCAACATCGACGCCTGGCACACCTACCGGAACAACCGACTCAGCCATCGGATCCTCGATTCAGACGGCGACGGACGTGCCGATATCTGGGAGGAATACGAACAGGACCGAATGACGAGCCGGACCATCGACCGCGACGCCGATCAGGTCAGGGACGCCTTCTACAGATACACGGGCGACTCTCTCGTGGAGGAGCTCCACGACACGAACAACGACGGCAAGATCGATCGCGCGATCCGATACGAGCAGCGCCGCCGCGTCAGCGCCGAGGAAGATCGCAACCACGACGGGCAGATGGACACCTGGATTACTTTTCGAGCTGCGGGCCGGGTCGAGCTCGTCTCCCGGATCGAACGCGACAGCAAATACAGGGGAAAGCCCGACGTATTTGAAACCTACGAAACGGACGGTGAGCAGTCCGTTCTGGTGATGCGGGAAGAGGACGTCACCGGCGACGGAAAAATCGACATCACCTCGATCTACGAAAACGGAAAGCTGGTGAGGCGTGAGATCGCGGATCCGTCGCTGGTCCCGCTCTAATCCTCGACTTCGAGTTCGAGAACCTTTCGCTGCTCTTCGCGGAAGCGTTGGATGCGCTCGCTTTCGATCAAGAGCAGCAGGTGCTTGTTGCGCTCGCGAATCCGCTCGAGCTCCAACTCGAGTTCGCGACCCGAAAGACCCGCCCTTTCGAAATTCAGATCCAGCTCAACGCTGGCACTGGCGCCGCCCGAGGTAAGCGCGGTGATCCGAACCCGATTCAATCCCTCCTTGACGGGAACGAACCCGGAAAAGCCGCCGTCGGGGCTGAGACTCACGTCGAAGGACACCTCGCTGGTGGTCAGATTCGTGAAGACCACATCATCGACACTCGCAAACGAAACCCCCTGGAGAAAGGAGATGATGTCGCCCGGGTTCTGAACCGGGAGAAACGTCCCGTTCGTGGTCCGGGCGAGCTCGATGGCGGCCACCGGACTCGACAGCGCATTCGGCCCCAAGGCGTAGGTATTGATGGTAATCCCCGCTTTCTGGGCCACCCGCGCGGCGTTGATGGCCGCCTCCACGTCTCCGGGGTCAACCGCATTTCCCCGCCCGAAGGGAAAGCTCGGAACCCCATCGGTCAGGAACAGCACCACCTTCTTCGCGTCCTTTCGCGGACGGCTCATGGCGCCCGACATTCCCACGAGTTCGGTGATCGACAGCCGAATGCCGGCTGCAAAATTCGTCCCGCCGTACGGGCCGCGGGCGAGAATCGCCGGAAGAGCCGATCTCGCCCGATTCAGGTCGTCCGTCAGCGGCACCTCGACCCAGGCATCCTGCTGATCCGAGCGCGCCCTCTTTCCGGTTCTGGCATCCATTTCCCCGGAAAAGGTGATGATGCCGACGCGAACGCGACTGGCATCGAGACTCGCGATCAGTCCATCGGCGGCCGCGATCTCGGCGGCGAGGATCGTGTCTTCCGGATCCGTGGAGCGCATGGTCGCCGGATATCGCCCGGGCTCGACGAGCTCGAGCTGCGGATTGAATCCGATCTCCCCATCCCCGTCGACATCGGATCCACTCGCTTCCTTCGTCGAACCCGACACGTCGATGGCGATAATCACATCGAATTCGGAAGGACGCTCGCCGTCGGCGCTCGCGTTCCCTCGAATCGGAGCCTGATGGACCCGGTTGCGCACGATGTCGCCCGGTTGGGGGGAGTCGATAAGAATCCGCACCGCCGGCACGGCAGCGCTGGCTGGGGAAGTTCCGAGTGCGGGCGCGGACAGCAGAAACGGAATCAGGAACAGCATGCAACGCGACAGCAACGAACTCTCCTATCGAGGTGAGGGACCCGCTCCATTCCATTATAGGAGAGCGGACATCCGAGCAGGCCGAGAACCGTTCGCGGTGTGCGAATTTCGGTCAGCGGTCTCCGTCTTCGGCCGAATCGGATTCGGCGGATCCCGTCGAGGAAGCTGCCGTTTCGGGGTTCTCTTGCCGCTCGCTGGGGGCCTCCGCGGGGGACTCCGCTTCCGGTGCGGGTTCGACCGGCGGCGCCGCTTCCTCGGACTCGGCGGCTTTCGAGAAGCCGAGCGGCACCTCGATCGGCTCTCCCGACTCCTGGCCCATCACCCGGGCGATCCGGACGAGCTGCTTTGTGATCGTTCGCAACGCCTCGAGGGTCACGGCGCCCACGATCCCGAGGCTCTCGGGAGAACAATCCTCGAGGGTGTCTGTTTCGATCGCGTTTTCGCCGTCCTCGGTCTCTGCGTCCACTTCGTTGGAAACAACAGAGTCGCTCAACAACACGACGCGACTCAGTCCGCGGGACAGAAACGGGTGATGGCTGCCGACCGGAGATTCGAAGGGCTGGTCGCTGCGAAAGACCTCGCCGTGTCCAAGGCGATTCGCGGCCAGGAAGAATTCGTTGCGATATTTCCGAATCGATCTCAGATCGCGCGCGATCTGGAGATCGGCGGCGCCCACCCGGGTCAATACCGTCAGGATCAGCACCCGACGATTCAGGTCGTCTTGAACGAAGCTCTCCGCCAATGCAGCGCTGCCGAGCTGGCCGTTGCTGGGCACTCCCACGCCGGTCTCGCCGGCCGCTTCCCCACCCAGGAAGACGAGCCAGGTCGTGTAAGGCAGCGGTTTCTCGCTGAGTACCCTTGCCAGTTCGAGCAGGACGGCGGCCCCGGAAGCGCCTTCGTTGGCCCCCATGAACGCGTCGCTCTCGGATGCCCGTGTGTCGAAAGGGGCCGCTAGAACGACGAGATCCTCCGAGGCCCCCGGCACCACCGCGATCAAGCTCTTCACCAGGAATCCCCGTTCTCCTTCCGGAGGGATCGGGATATATCCGGTGTGGGTCTCGACGCGCAGCTGGAGCTTCCGCAGCTCGCCCTCGATGTAGTCTCGGGCCCGGTCGAGGCCCTCGGTCCCGATGACACGCGGTCCGATCGCCACCAGGGCCTCGAGGTGCTGCCAGGCGAGTGTCGACGAGAAGCGGGCCCCCAACGGATTCGAGGCGCTGAAGCCGCTCGGCTGCCACGGAACCGGATCGGGCTGGCAGGACGAAGCGCCGAGCCCCACCAGGAGAGCCAACGCGATCCAAACCAAATTCCTATTCAGAATCAGAACCCTGCGGTTCTGCAGCCGACGATGCTCCATCCAAGCCATGGTACCGCACGAATCCGCGACCCTGCGGCCGGGTTGGGCTCCGCCGCCCCGCTCGGCTGCTGCCTGACTCTCGGCCCGACACTTTTCGCATCTCATCTCCACTTTCTATCGGAGAGCCCACCTGGCGGGCTTTTCAAAAGTGGAAGGCAGGGCTCCGATTTTTCGGGGTCCTGCCTTCATCACTCCCCAACCTCCCCCCGATCCCAGGTCCCGCGAAAGGCGCCGATGTCGCGCGTTCTGGGCGCCATTCTGCGGGGAGTCGATGGCATTGCCATCGAGGTCGAGGTCCGGATCAGCTCGTTGCTGCCGCGAATCGACATCGTGGGCCTGCCCGAAGCGGCAGTCCGCGAGAGTGCGGCACGGGTCCGTGCGGCGATTTCCAGCGTCGGCCAGCGCTTCCCCGAGCGACGGGTCACCGTCAACCTGGCCCCTGCGGGACTCCGAAAAAGCGGCCCCGGACTCGACCTCCCGATTGCGGTGGGCATTCTCGCCGCCTCGGGTGCGGTCGAGGGATCTCGGCTGCAGGGGCTGGGGCTGATCGGGGAGCTGGCCCTGGACGGACGCTTGCGCCGGGTGCGTGGCGCCTTGGCCCTCAGCTTGGCGATGCGGGACGCGGGCTGCGATCGGGTGGTTGTCCCGGCCGCCAATGGAAGCGAGGCGGCATTGACGCCGAACCTGGAGGTGCTCACGGCGACCCACCTCGAAGAAGTGCTGGGCTTCCTTCTGAGCGGCCGGGCGCTGGATCCGGCTCGACTCGTCCCCGAGGAAGGGCCTTCGGCGAGAACCCTGGATCTGGCCGAGGTTCGGGGACAAGAGCACGCCAAGCGCGCTCTCGAAATCGCCGCGGCTGGAGGCCACGGCGTCCTGCTGCGGGGCGCCCCCGGTTGTGGCAAGACCATGCTGGCGCGCCGGCTCCCCGGACTGCTCCCGCCGCTGGATTTCGAAGAGTCCCTTGAGGTTACGCGCATCCACAGCGCGGCGGGTCAGCTCCCCGAGGGACATCCGATCGTCACGGCGCGGCCATTCCGAGCTCCCCACCACACCGCGAGCACCGCGGGCCTGCTGGGCGGAGGAAATCCGCCGCGGCCCGGTGAAGTATCCCTGGCCCATCGCGGTGTTCTCTTCCTGGACGAACTCCCCGAGTTCGATCGCCGCAGCCTCGAGGCGCTGCGGCAGGTGCTGGAGCAGCACCAGATCGTGATCTCGCGCGCACGCCATTCGAGTCTATTCCCCGCTCGATTCCAGTTCATCGCCGCGTCCAATCCCTGCCCCTGCGGCTGGCGACTCACGCCGCGTCACGACTGCCGCTGCGACGATGGCGCGATCGCTCGCTATGCCGCCCGGATGTCGGGCCCCCTGTTGGATCGCATCGACCTGCACGTCGCCATGAGCCCAACGCCGTGGAAAGACCTCGACACGCCGAGCACCGGACCCACCAGCCGCGTGCTCCAGAACCGCGTGGCGACCGCGCGGAGGCACCAACGAGACCGCGGCGTCCGCACAAACTCGGAGATCCCCGATGAGGCCATCGACACCCTGGTGGCGGCAACCCCGGACGCGCGCCGGCTCTTGGGCCAGGCCGTCGAACGACTCGGGCTCACGGCCCGATCGGCCCGAAGGGTCCTGAAGGTCGCCCGGACCATCGCAGATCTGGGGAATGAGGCCGACACGGCCCCGGCGGCCGTGGCCGAGGCCCTGGGCTACCGCGACGACATGCGGCGTTAAAACGACCGAATCCCGACACCCGCCGTACGAAAATCGTCACTCCAGCAGCCCCGGGTCGCCACAAAATGACGCAGTCCGATTTCTAACTCGTGGAAATTAAAGGGTTCGACGAACCCGATCGATTCACGGGCGGGCTGGCACGTTTCCTGCTTAGTCCATGCAAGGGGGGAAAAAGAGAAACCATGCGAACCGCAACGCCGCAATCGATCGAGACTCCGGCCTCCGAGCCGATGTCGGTCACACTCCTGGAAGTCGTCCGCGCCGTGGGAGACGTCACGGACAATGACCACGAAGTGGTTGCAACGGTGTTGTCCCTCCTCGTCAGCGGAAAGATCAGGCTGCGAGGCAATTTCCGCGGCAGCTCTGCAAGCGACTTCTCCTGACTCACACGACCGAGGGGCGACCCGCCGTCCCGACCCGCCGAGGCTTCGCTCCCGGCGACTCTTGCGGGCCAGAATTCCGTGTGGAGACTCGGGCTCTTAGGGGGGTATCGGGGGAATGGCCGAGCAGGAGTCCTTTGGTTTCGGGGCTGCACCGAAGCTCAATAGATCAACCCCCGCGGGGAGAAAACCCGCCCGTGGGAAAATGAAACCGGGCTCGGGAGGTCGCCGCAAATCGACCCGCCGAAAGCCCTCCCAACCGACTCGGAAGCGATCGACCCGAAAACAGGCGGCTGCCTCCCGCGGAAGCGGCGAATCCGGGGCGACGAGCGGGGGTGGATCGACATCGGGTGGAGGGTCGCGACCCCCGACCGGCCAGCGCGCCACCGCCGCCGACCTCGCCAAGAAACAACGCGACATTTCCGTCTCCGAGTTCTTCGCGAAGAACCGGCATCTCCTCGGCTTCGACAACCCCTCGAAGGCCCTTCTGACCACGGTGAAGGAGGGCGTCGACAACTCACTCGATGCCTGCGAGGAGGGGGGCATCCTGCCGGACGTTCGGGTGGAGATCTCTCAGGTCAGCGAGACCCGTTTCCGAGTGGCGATCGAGGACAACGGTCCGGGTATCGTGAAGAGCCAGGTGCCGAAGATCTTCGGGAGCCTCCTGTACGGCTCGAAGTTCCACCGCCTGCGCCAGAGTCGCGGCCAGCAGGGAATCGGAATCAGCGCCGCCGGCATGTACGGACTCCTGACCACGGGCAAGCCCGTGATCATCACCACCCGCACCGGCCCCGACAAAAAGGCGCACCACTTCGAGCTCGCGATGGATACCAAGCGAAACGAGCCCAAGGTGAAGCGGGACGATGAGGTCGAATGGAAGAAGGACCATGGTACGCGGGTCGAGATCGAACTCGAAGCCTCTTACCGGGGCGGGCAACACTCCGTCGACGCCTACATCCGACAGATTTCCCTCGCCAACCCCCACGCGCAGATCACCTACGTCCCGCCCCGGGCGGAGGAACACGGAGCCGAGCACCTGTTCCCCCGGGTTACCGACGAGATCCCCCCCGAGACTGCCGAAATCCAGCCCCATCCCTACGGCGTCGAGCTGGGGGTGTTGATGCAGATGTTCCGGGACACGAAGGCCCGGAATCTGCGTTCCTGCCTGTCGAATGACTTCAGTCGGCTCTCCTCGCGAGCCGCGACGGGTATCTGCGAGAGAGCGGGGGTCCCGCCCACGCGCCGACCCGCGGACATGCACCGCGACGAGGCGGAAAAGATCCACGAGACCATCCAGAAGACGAAGATCATGGCGCCGCCGACCGATTGCATCGCGCCCATCGGCGATGCGCTGATCGAGGCGGCGCTCCGCGCCGAGGTGAAGGCCGACTTCTACGCCTCGGTTTCGCGCCGCCCGATGGTCTACCGTGGCAATCCCTTCCTGATCGAGGTGGGCCTGGCCTACGGTGGCAACCAATCCGCCGAAGAACCGATCACCGTCTACCGCTATGCGAACCGCGTCCCCCTCCAGTATCAGCAGGGCGCTTGCGCCATCACCAAGGCGGTCTCCGGTACCGACTGGAAGAAATACAAGCTCCAACAGCCGCGGGGTTCGCCGCCGATCGGCCCCATGCTGCTGATGGTTCACATGGCGAGCGTCTGGGTCCCATTCACGTCCGAGAGCAAAGAGTCGATCGCCCACTACCCCGAGATCATCAAGGAGATCCGGCTCGCGCTGCAAGAATGCGGCCGCAAGGTGGCGACCCACATCCGCAAGCAGAGGCGAGAAGCCGATGAATCCAAGAAGCGCGCGTACATCGAGAAGTACATTCCCCAGGTCGCCGTCGGCCTCCAGCAGATTCTGGGATTCAACGACGGAGCTCGCGACAAAGTCGTGGCGTCCCTGACCGACGTCCTCGAACGAAGCCGGAAGATGTAACCGTGGCCGCAAGAAAAAAGAGCAAGAAGACCCAGGCGAAAAGCACTCCGGCGCGGGCGACGGACGTGGTCGCCCGCAACCGACGACTGAACGAGTTGACCCTCGGGCTGATCAGCGAAACCGCCAAGGACGTTCACAGCGCCATCCTCAAACACCAGAAACCCGATCTCGCGTTCCCGATCCGTTCGCTGAAGAACGTGCTGTATTCCCCCAAGAAGGGATACTTCGAGATCGGAAAACAGAAGAAGATTCGCACGCTCACGGTCAACACGGTCAAGACCTTCGCCCAGACCCTGCGGATGATGGGGCTCTCGAAGGAACTCATCGAGACCAACGACTTCGCCACCAAGCGGGATGCCTACTACCAGAGCAAGAACTGGGACGAGGCCAAATTCGACGAGCAGAGCGAGTCCGACACGGTCATGGACGACATCGAGGCGCTCTTCTCGATGCGCGGCGCGTCGCGAGAGCAGCTTCGGTACATCCCGGACGAACACGGCGGCGCCGTCGCGGGACAGCTCATCGTGCTGGATCCGGACCGCGAGACGGGCGAAATCGAACGCATCGACTGTACCCGCTTCGGGTCCGGCGCCTACTCGATTCCCTCCAGTGTCGAACACCTCTCCTTCGAAACCGATGCGAAATTCATCCTGGCCATCGAGACCGGTGGTGTGTTCCAGCGACTCCAGAGCCACAAGTACTGGCAGACCGCCAACTGCATCCTGATCTCCATGGCGGGCGTCCCCACGCGGGCCACCCGCCGTTTCATCCGCAAGTTGTCCGATGAGTGCAAGTTGCCGGTCTATGCCTTCGTGGACTGCGACCCCTACGGAATCTCGAATATCTACCGCACCCTCAAGGTGGGCTCGGGAAACGCGGCCCACCTGTCCCAGTTCTTCTGCGTTCCCCAGGCTCGCTATCTGGGCGTAACCCCGCAGGACATCATCGACTACCGCCTGCCCACGCACCCCCTACTGGACGTGGACATCAAGCGCGCGAAAGACGCACTCAAGAACGACCCGTTCTTCCGAACCCACAAGCCCTGGCAGAAGGCCATCCAACAGATGCTGAAAATGAAGGTGCGCGCCGAGCAGCAGGCGCTGGCCAAGTGGGGGCTGAACTACGTGATCGATGAATACCTTCCCCAGAAACTCCGGAAGACGGCGAGCTTCCTCCCCTAGACCTATTCTCTGCGTCGGGTCGACAGCGGAGAGGCCATGGCATGAAGGGCATCGTGTTGGCAGGGGGCTCGGGAACCCGGCTGCATCCGATCACCAAGGGCGTGAGCAAGCAGCTCTTGCCGATCTACGACAAGCCCATGGTGTACTATCCGCTGGCCACCCTGATGCACGCCGGGATTCGCGAGGTGCTTCTGATCTCCACTCCCGAAGACCTGTCGGCCTACCGGCGCCTGCTCGGGGACGGCCGGCAGTTCGGTCTCGAGATCGAGTACGCCGAACAGCCCCGACCGGGCGGGTTGGCCGAGGCCTTCATCATCGGGCGCGCATTCGTAGGCGGAGACCGAGTGGCGCTGGCGCTCGGCGACAACATTTTCTACGGACACGGGCTACCCGAGGTACTGCAATCCGCCGCATCGGCACAGTCGGGAGCGACCGTCTTCGGCTACTGGGTTCGCGATCCGGGGCGATACGGGGTGGTCGAGTTCTCGGAGGATCAGCGGGTCGTGGGGATCGAAGAAAAACCGGCTTCACCGCGGTCGAATTTCGCCGTGACCGGAATCTACTTCTACGACAACCGCGTCCTCGACATCGCCGCGGACCTCGCACCTTCGGCTCGGGGCGAGATCGAAATCACCGACGTGAACCTCGCCTACCTGTCGATGGGCGACCTGCACGTCGAGCTGCTGGGACGCGGCGTCGCCTGGCTCGATACCGGTACCCACGAATCCCTGATGCAGGCCAGTAGTTTCGTCGAGACGATCCAGGAGCGGCAGGGCCTGAAAATCGCGTGCCTGGAAGAGATCGCCTACCGCAATGGCACGATTACGCGGGAGGACTTGCTTCGGAGCGGCAAGGAGATGGAGAAGTCGAGCTATGGCGAGTACCTGTTGGAAATCGCCAATCGGGAAGGCTGACGCGTGCAGTTTCTCGAGACCGAGATTCCGGGAGTGATCCTCGTTGAGCCCGATGTCCACGGCGACGAGCGCGGCTTCCTGCTGGAGGCGTATCACGAACCCCGTTATCGCAGCGGTGGAATCCGGGATCACTTCGTCCAGGACAACCACTCCCGTTCGGCGGGGGGAACCCTGCGCGGCCTCCACGGTCAGTTTCCGCACACTCAGGCAAAGCTCGTCCGCGCCATCGAAGGCGAGATCTACGATGTGGCCGTCGACGCGCGTCTGAACTCTCCGAGCTTCGGAAAGTTCGTCGCGGTGATCTTGTCGGCGGACAATCACCTTCAGCTCTACATCCCGCCCGGATTCGTCCATGGCTTCTGTGTGACGAGCGACGTCGCTCAGGTGGAATACAAGTGCTCGGAGATCTATCGCCCGGACGACGAATTCAGCGTCGCCTGGAACGACCCGGAACTCGGCATTCCCTGGCCCGTCGCGGATCCGGTGCTCTCGAAGAAAGACCGGGGCGCCCCGCCGCTGCGCGAGGTCGGAGACCGACTGATCGCGTATCGACCTTGACCGAGGTCGCGCGACGCTAGAAATCCTCTTCGGCGTCCATGTCGGCACCGTCATCGTCCGGGGCCTTCAGCTTGCAGGGAGCGCCGCAGTAGGTGCAGTAGATCTCGTCACCGCCCTTTTCGTCACCGCCGAGGGGGATGTCGGCGTTGCAGACGGGGCACGTCACTTCGTTGCGTCGTCTCACAGGTATTCGATCGGAGGGCGCTGCGGCGGTCTTTAGCCCGCCGCCGGTTTCTGGCCCGAGGTCGAGGTCTCTCGCCCAAAGCCAGTTCAGGTCTCCAGCCCAAGACGGTCAGGGCTGGTGCTGGCGCTCGCCTCCGGGCCCCCGGGGCTCGAAGGCGACGCTCTTTGCCCAGCCCGGCGTCGTCCAGATCCCCCCGGCGGCGTCGGCCAGCAGGCCCTCGCACTCCGGCTGCCCCGCCACCAGGGCCAACCCCCGCTCTTCACCGAGAATCAGCAGGGCCGTGCTCAGCGCTTCGGCAAGCGCCGCACTCGGCGCCACCACGAGGGCCTGGAGGCGGCGGGTCAGCGGCCGCCCCGTGCGCGGGTCGAGGACGTGCCCGTAGCGAACCCCTCCGATCTCGACCTGTTGAGCGAGGCTTCCCGAAACCGACAGCGCCCGATCGCGCAGCCGAATCACCCCCAGGAGATCGTCGGCGGGACCCCGCACCAGCAGTCGCCAGCCAGGCCCATCGGGCGGCGACCCGACCGCCCAGGTGCTGCTCTGACCGAAATTGAGCAGTGCGGCGTCGACGCCGCGCGCGCGCAGCAACGGCAGCATGCGGTCGAGGGCATAGCCCTTGGCGATACCCCCCAGGTCGATCGATACCCCGGCCCGCGCGAGTTCCACGCCGCCATCGTTACCCACCCGAAGCTGACGCGATCCCACCAGCTGCCGGGTCTCCTCGAGGTCGGCCCGCACGGGCGGTGAGCCCGAAGCCGCCGCTTCGGTCCAGAGTGCGATCAGCGGCCCGACCGTGACATCGAAGCTGCCCCCGGTCAGTCGCGAGTACTCGATGGCCAGCCGCAATATCTCGGCGAGCTCCGGATCCACCGTTGCGGCCCCACGCCCCGCGCTGCGATTGAGCCGGCTCAGATCGCTGTCCGGGTCGTGCCCCGTCATCAGCCCATCGAGGCGACGGGCCAGCTCGAAGAGATCGTCCAGAATACCGCGAAGGTCGTCTTCATCGTCGCCGACCAGGGCGATCTCGAGAACGGTCCCCATCGCCAAGCGCCCGTCGCTCGCCATGACCGGCGCTCCCCGGCCCGGAACTCCCGGGCCCGGCACTACCGGAGCCGGTGCAGTGCATCCGATCGCGGCTGCGAAGATCGGGACGAACGCGGCGCGGAGCTTCAAGGCTCGGCGTCGGGATCGGGGTCGAATTCGTCGTCGTCGAAGTTGTCCTGAGTTCCCGCGAAGACGGCCCAAAGGGAAATCCCGATGAGCAACGCCAGACTCGTCTGGAGCAGGAGGAAGCCGGCGATCTTCAGATACGCGAATCCCGGGTGCGCGAAGCGCACCAGCCACCCCGCTCCCTCGTCGAGAAAACCCGCGAGAAAAGGCACCGCGATCAGCCAGGCCTTGAGCCGGTTGCCGAGGGGAACAAAGAGCATGAGGTGCGTCAGGACCAGCAGCAGCATACCCATGGCGAACAGGTGGAAATGGGAGACCTCGAGCATGCCCAAATAGCTGCGCGGCGAGAGGAAACGCTCGGGAGAGCCCAGGTAGTAGGCTACGACGGAGTCGTAGCCGAGGTTCATCTTGTTGAAATACAACAGCCCGTTCGTCAACCAGAGGGCGGCGACATAGAACGCGTAGAGAACCACGATCATCTGCAGCAGACCATTACGGGACCAGACACCTGTCACCATGAACCGCAACGATTATTTCCCTTTCTCGACCAGGACCTCGTAGAACGCCAGCGCTCGACGGACGCCGCGAGTGGCGGCGCGCGCGGAGAGCGTCGCGCCGACGATCCCGTGGATGTCGCCCCCAACGCGAAGCGGGTCTCCGAGGGTCTTGTGGTCGAATTGAGCATACCAGCGAGCATTCGGGAGGTAGTCGACGGGTTCGTGGAAGGCCAGGACGCGGAGCGTGCGCAACACGCCTTCCGGGCTGAGAACCACCAGGAGGGCTTCGGACTGGGTCCGCACGGTGTGCAGATCGATGAATGCGTAGCCAGTGACTCGATCGCCCTTCCATCCCGTGTACAGCTTCACGAGCTTCGACGGCAGCGTGGATCGCGCCAGAACTTCGATGCGAGCGACCTGAGTTTCGGAGAGGACGAAGGTGTGGTCCTCGATCCGGTCGGCGTCGGGAAAGGCCAGCTCGAGCGCTTCCGAGCGACTGTAGAAGACCTTGGCTTCGGCGGTTTCGGCCGCACCGATGAGCGAGCCCAGGAGACCGCAGCCCCACCACAGAACGGACAGGGCGGCGCCGATCACCTCAGAACGCAAAGCCCGGCCCTTTTAGAACGCAAAGCCCATTCCCAGGTTGAACTCGTCAGCCACTTCTCCGCCCTTCGCGTCCCGGAGTCGAACGTCCGCCTTGATCACGACATTGGAAAGGGGTCGGTATTGGAGCCCGATGGTGTGGTTCCGGATCTCTTTG
>JAZFUU010000046.1:0-4532 GCA_036447375.1 Myxococcota bacterium | reverse complement strand
GTCGCCTCGTAGAGTTGCTCTTTGGAGAGAACGCCCTTCTGGGCGAGAAATTTTCCGAATGATTCCACGCGGTCCCCGCGGTTCGAGTGCCCCGCTTCCCGATTCGGCCGTCTGCTTGCGCGGCCTTAGAGTTCGGTGAATCTGCTCGAGTCGACGCGACGATGTCAGGGTCGGACGATCACCCGAAGCGTGAGGTAGCCGCCGGTGTCCGCCGTCATTGACGAGAGGGTCGTGTTGTCCGAGCGGACCTGAAGCTTACGGGACACCACCACCCCTCCCTCCAGGTTTAGGCGAAAATGACGGTTGATCCGCCACTCGAAGCCGGTACCGACCAGAACCAGGCGATCGCGTAGCTTCAAATCGTCGGAGGCCCCCGCCCGATCCGCGAGTCGATAGGATTGGGAGCTCACGTAGCCGGCAACGAAGGTCTCGACGGATGGAGTCAGCCGATATTCGATCTGGCCACCCGTGCCCCGATTGCGCACGGTGATGCGCGGGGTCGGATCCCAGCGAATCGTAGCGACGGGATCGACGTCGACCCCACCCCCCGTCGATTCGCTCTCCAGTCGTATGCCCAGGGCGATCCGAATCTTCTCGTTCTGGTATCCGAAGGCGAGGCTCCCCCCGCCGCTCAGCCCCTGGGCGAACTGGCCGGCCTCCCAGCTCGAGCGCGCAAAGGCGTTCGCGAGCAGCGACCAGGACTCCCCGGCGACGAAGAAGCTCCGCTCTTCGTTCAGGCGATAGGCTCCCTGGGCGCTCAGCCCGGACCGGTAGAGCGGGTCCAGGGGATCGCCCGTGGTGGGGCCAGTGCCAAAGAGATCACTGGTTCCGCTGAAGTCGTAGTGGCTGTATCCGATCCGACCCCTGAGCTGCAGGACCGCGCGGTCACTGAGGGGTATCGTGAGTCGGAGCCGCGCATCGGGGGCGTAGAGCGAAACGTCCACGGCACCAAAATCGCTGTTGGGCAGGAAGCTCGATTCCAGGCGCACGCGCAACGCGTCGCGATAACGCGCCTGCGGAAAGATCGGCGTCTCGATGTTACCCGGGTCGTCTTCCTGGGAAGGAAGAGGAGGCGATTCGGCTTCCGGCTCCGCAGCCGGGTCGGATTCGGAGCTGGAAACAGATTCGGGCTCGGGCGCACTGGCGGACGCTCCCCGGGCGTCCACACCCGCCCAGAGCACGGCAAATGCCACCGATCCCAACAACCCGAGCGGCCGAGCCCACAGCGGCCCGGGACGAATTTTCAAAGGAGACCCCCCGGCGGCGAAGCCTAGCCCGCCGATTCCCGCGTCGCCTCTGACCCGCCTGCGCTAGTTCAGGTCTGCCCGCGTATAGTCGAACAGGCCGCGCGCGATGATCATGCGTTGGATCTCGCCGGTGCCTTCGTAGATGTCGGTGATGCGCACATCGCGGAACCACTTTTCGAGCAGGTGG
Source organism: Myxococcota bacterium (assembly GCA_036447375.1). Lineage (GTDB taxonomy): Bacteria > Myxococcota_A > UBA9160 > UBA9160 > SMWR01 > JACZXC01. Next base: position 3,098 of record JAZFUU010000046.1, on the reverse strand, counting down.
TCCCGCGACACTCCCATCGGCCCGAGGATCTCGATGCAGCCCTGGGTAATCTCACGAACCACCGCGCCCGCCTTCGCCTTGCAGACCGAAGCCTCTATGTTGTTGGGCTGACCCTCGCCGGAGAGCCAGGCAGCGCGCAGGATCGTGAGCTGAGCGGCCTCGAAGAGGGCTTCGAGGTGAAGGAACTTCGCCACCACCGCCGACATGCCGTGGATGCCGCCGCCGTATTCGATCTCGATACCGGCGTCGCGGAGTTGATCGCGGGTGAAGTCCAGCGCCGCCTCGGCCATTCCGATGCCGATGGCCGCAACGCCCGGGCGTGTCATGTTGAAGGTCTTCATGACCTTCCGGAATCCCCCGGAGCTCCCCTTGGGAATCTCTTCCTTGAGCCCGATCAGATTCGCCCGCGGAATGCGGCAATCCTTGAAGACGTAGGCCGCGGTGTCGTCGGCGCGGATCCCGAGCTTCTTCTCCTTGTGGGCTACGACGAAGCCGGGGGTCCCCTTCTCGACCAGGAAGGACTTGATTCCGGCGCGGCCCGCGGACTTGTCGAGCGTGGCCCAGACGATGACGCCTTCCGCACGGCAACCCGTGGTCACAAAGATCTTCTCGCCGTTCAGAACCCACTCGTCTCCGTCGAGGACCGCGGTCATCTGAACCATCGACGGGTCCGAACCGCAGCCGGGCTCGGTGATGGCCATGGCGAGGGTCAGACCCTGCCACTTCGCGACCTGCTCGGGGGTGCCCGCGGCCCGGAGCGCCGCATTGCCGAGGCCGCCTTTTTCCCGACGCATCCGCACGGAGTAGTCGCCCCAGGTCTGACCCGCCACGATCAACATGCCGAGCACGCTCATGGGGCTGTCCTGATCCGTGCGCCCCTCCAGAAGCTCGCCGAGAGCCGGAAACTTCGACGCCTCTTCCAGCTCGTCCGGGGGAAACTCGTGCTCGTTCTCGTCGTAGTAGCGGGCGTACTGCCTGGCTACGAGGGCCTGTGCGCGCAGCCCGTCGACGACTTTTCGGTCATTTTCGCTGAGTTCGAAGTTGATCATGGTTTGACTCCTCAGACCGCCAGGGTGCCTTCGAGGACGCCCAGGGTGCGTGCGTTGCGGTACCACATTTCGACGGGGTGCTCGCGGACAAAGCCGTGGCCTCCGAGCACCTGAATTCCCGCATCGGCAATCGCCAGGCATCCCCGCGCGGCGTAGCTGTGCGCAAAATGCGCGGAACGCGTCGCATCGACCCCCTGTTCGAGCTGGCTCGCCGCCTTCCACACCAGCCAACGCGACGCCTCGGTTTCGATGTGCATATCGGCGACCTTGAAGGCAATGCCCTGCTTCTGGGCGATCGCCTGTCCGAAGGCGACGCGGTCCTTGGCATAGGGCACCGCGTATTCCACCGCCGAGCGCGCGAGACCGACCAGGACGGCGCCAAGGGCGGTGCGCGAAGCCGCGAGCAGCCGCAAAACATCGGCTCCCGATTCGCCTCCCAGCCGATCCGAAGCCGCCACTTCGACCCGGTCCAACTCGAGGCTGGCGGTGGGCAGCGCGCGCAGTCCGAGATTCTTCTCGGGCTCCGAAACCTGCAAGCCCTTGGCTTCCCGCGGAACGATGAATGCGTCGAGGCCGTCCCCGCTCCGCGCAACCACCAGAAAGTGGCTGGCTCGGTCCGCCATCGGCACGAAGCACTTCGCACCGGAGAGCGTGAAACCGCCCGGCTGGGGCTCCGCCACCGTAGCCGGACGCAGAACGTCGAAGGTTGGGCCGGCCTCGACGACCGCCAGGGAAGCCGCGGAATAGTTCGCACCGCAGAAGAGAGGCAGGTACTCGCGCTTTTGTGCGTCCGTCCCGTAGTCGGCGATCGCAAAGGCGAAGGCCGCCGGCGCAAGGGCCGCCAGGGCGAGGGTCGCGTCACCCCAGGCCAGCTCCTCGAGTAGCAGCGCCTGGGTAATCGGTGAGCGCGGCTCCCCGGCACCGCCGAATTCCTCAGGAAGCTGCGTAGAGACGAGTCCGAGCTCCCAGGTCTGGGCCAGGGCCTCCTCGGAAAGCTTCGATTCCTCGTCGCACTCGCGCGCGATTGGGCGCAGGGCTTCGGCGGCGAAATCGCGCATCGCGTCTCGCACCACCTCCTGCTCGTCGGTCAGCTGGAATGAAATCACTGCAGTCTCCTATTCCCCGGCCGCGCGATCCGAACCGGCTCGGGGTTTCTTTGGCGTTGAAACCTGATGGAAATAGTGATCCATGGCGTCGCGCCCCCCTTCCTTCGTCAGGAGGCCGCGGCGAAAGGCATCGCTGGCATCCACGAGGCCCAGAGCGATACCGCACCAGAGCGACGCGTCGGCCGTGTAGCGAACGTCGGCCCGCTCGGCGAAGCCCGGCGTCACTTCGCACTGTCCGTCACGCAGGCGGACGGACCAGACTCCGCCACCGGGACCCTTCAGGCGAATCTCGAAGGTCACGTCGACGTCGCAGGCGCGCTCCTCGCGCACCATGAACGGCAGCGCCTCGAGCACCGACTGGGCCGAAGTCTCGGTGAAGCGACGCGCATCGATCCCGAGATCATCGACCCCCCGTTGGATCCACCAGCGCCCAATGGCGTGGACCATGGGCTCGAGAGACCGGCCCTGTTCGGTGAGGTCGTAGACCGAGCGGGACCCCTCCGCGATCGAGCGGACGAATCCCGAGGCGACCAGCGCGCGCAGGCGACTGGAGAGGACCCGCGGTGCGATACCGGTGCGGATCCTCAGCTCCTGGAAGCCGCGTGGCGAAGGCAGCAATTGCCTCACCAGGACCAGGGTCCAGCGATCACCCACCACCTCGAGGGCCCGGGCCACGGGATCGAAAATGCCCTGAGGCTTGGGAATCCGGGACACCGGGGGAAAGTCAGCTATCTGAGGCATTACAATGGTGGTATCTAACAGATACTTAATAAGTATTCAATGGATACCAAGGCATTCCCGATCCGGTCGAATTTCCCCGTGGGAAATCGCAACGCCCGGTTCTTCCAGCGAATCGCTCCCGAGCGAACTAGCCTTCGGGTGCCGGAGGTGGATAGAGGATCGCCGGCGAACAACCATCGTTCGCGGGAGGAAAGTCCGGGCT
>JAZFUU010000045.1:0-7965 GCA_036447375.1 Myxococcota bacterium | reverse complement strand
AGATCTTCCAGCGCTTCCCAGGCACTGCGGCCGTGTTCGGCCGAGATTCCCCACACCCGCTCGAAGCCGAGTCGGTGAAACTCGGCGACGCGACTCTCGTGGCTCGGAACGTCGATCTTGTTCACCGCCAACACCAGCGGTTTGGCGGCGCGGTGAAGGGCCCGCGCCAATACTTCGTCGTCCGGAACCACACCGGCTTTTCCGTCCACGAGGAACAGGATCGCGTCGGCATTGGCCAGCGCCGCCTGGGCCTGGGCCTGGATCGCCGTCGGCAGCCCCGCCTCGGCGTCCGGGTCGAGTCCGGCGGTGTCGACGATCAGAACCCGCCGATCGGCGACCTCGGTTTCCTCTGCGATGCGATCGCGGGTGATCCCGGGGCGGTCTCCGACGAGGGCGCGACGGCGTCCGGCATAGCGATTGAAGAGCGTCGACTTTCCGACGTTGGGTCGACCGACGATCGCGACGATCGGAAGATTGGAATCAGGAGACATGGAATCGAGACCGGGGTGCCCTTCCCTGCCCGGAAAAACGCAGCATATCGCGCGCGCACCGACGGGCAACACGCAACCCATGCGCAAGCATCTGCCGGGGTCGTTGCTTGACAGGAGTGGCTGTCGGCTCGTAGGGTGGCCTCAGGCGTGCGACGGCCAGACAGGCCTCTCGCTGCCACCGGAGTGTGTGGGGAGGATCGATCGTGTTTTCGTACCGACGCGGCTTCTCGCTCCGACGCGGGCTCTGGTTCCGACGCGGTACTGGGAACTTGGCTGCCGCGCTCGTTCTGGTCCTGTGGATCGCGAGCCCGGCCGGCGCCAGCCCCGAGACGCTCAAGCGCTCCGTCAGCAACATCCTGATGGCACCCCTCGACATGGTTTGTTCGCCGTATGTGGGCATCAAGTCGATCTTCGTCAACCTGCGAGAGATCGATGACACCACGGGGGTTCGGGTCGCCTACTTTCTGCCCGGGCTCGTCTGGAACGTCGGACAGCAGGGCTTCGGCAGCGCCTTCCGGTTGCTCTCGGGTCTCCTCGAGTTCGTCCCGGGATTGCTGCTGCTCCCCTTCGAAGCCGACCTCAATCCCATCTACGCCATCTCCGAACGACAGGACGGGATCGTCGACATCGATCTTCCGGTCCTGTACGTGAAGTTCGGCATCAACTACGTCGATCCCTGAGTCGGTTCCGTCGATTCAGATTCAGTCGGACTGGTCGGACGGGTTGGCTGAGTCGACGCTTTCAGGAAGGCGCCGACTCGCTCGAAGATGAGCTCCCGATCCACGGGATCGAGCCAGACGGCCTCGGGCACGGCGCGCAGCCAGGTGCGCTGGCGTCGCGCGAAGCGGCGAGTGTCTCGGCACATGGCCTCCACGGCATTCGCCAGGGTGTCCGTGCCATCGACCACTGGGCCCAGGTGCCGATAGCCGATGGCCTGCATGGAACGCAGCTCGGCGCCGAAACCGCGTCTGCGCAGGTCGCGTACTTCCTGCAAGAGCCCGGCTTCGATCATGGCGTGACAGCGGGCGTCGATCTGGCGGTTGACGATCTCGCGGCCCGGATCGATGGCGAGATGCAGCGCGGCAAAGGGACGATCGCGGAAGTGGTGCTCGCGACGCAGCGATGACGCCGGAATTCCGGATCGCCGGCTGATCTCCAGAGCCCGGATGATCCGCCGCACATCGTTGGGATGGATGCGATCCGCCGCGGTCGGATCGCATTCCGCGAGCTGCCGGTGCAGGCGGTGGGGGTCCCCGGCCGCGACGGCGGTTCGGTGCTCCTCCTCCAGGGCGTCGCGCAGCTCCGCGTCGGCGGCCCCATCCGCCAGCAAACCCTCGAGGAAGGCACGGATGTAGAGACCGGTGCCTCCGGTCAGGATGACCCGCCGGCCCCGCTTCCGAATCGCCTCGGCGGCCTCGCGGGCGGCCGACAAATAGGCGCCGGCACTGTAGGAGGCGTCTGGATTCACCACGTCCAACAGGTGGTGTGGCACCCGGGCACGCAGCTCCGGGCCGGGTTTCGCGGTTCCGATATTCAGGTAGCGATAGACCTGAACGGAATCGGCGTTGACGATTTCTCCGTCGAAGCGTTCGGCCAATTCGACGGCGAGTTCGGTCTTCCCCGATGCGGTGGGTCCCGTCACCACAATAACGGGGGGACGCAAATCGGGGGGTGCCGAGGGCATCTGCGCAGGCTAGCGACGCCCGAAGCGTCGCTCGATCTCGGCGAGATCGATGGGGATGAAGACGGGACGGCCGTGAGGGCATGTGGGCGCCCAGGGAATGGCATCCACCGCGGCGAGGAGCGCCTGTTGCTCGCGTGGCATCAGAACGTCGCCCTTTCGCCGCGCGCTGTGGCAAGCCAGGGACGCAAATACGCGGTCGGCGGAATCCGGCACCCGGGCCGCATCCGGCGGCGTCTCCGCGTCCATTCCCGCGGCTGCGAGTTCGTCGGCCAGATCGCTCACCAGGAGCGCCGGATCGCGCCCCGACAGGATGGCGGGGACGCTGCGGACGGCCACGGTGTCCGCGCCAAAGGGCTCGAGCTCGAAGCCCAGCCTTTCGGCGAGCTGGGTCGCCGCGGTCAGAGTCGTGAAGCGGGTGGGATCCAGCGGCACACTGGCCGGCACCAGCAGGCCCTGGCTTTCGACCCCCCGCCCCAGCCACTGCTCGCGGAGTCGTTCGTAGAGCACGCGTTCGTGGGCCGCGTGCTGATCCACCAGCAGGAGACCCTGACGGGCCTCCACCACGAGATAGGTGGCCATGACTTGCCCCAGCAGGCGCAGCTCTCCGAAGTGGACGCGAGAAGCCGCGACGGGTTCGCCGGGGCGGGTGGCATCGAGGGACGGGGTTGCCTCCGGAAGAAAGGGGAGCGAAGTCGGCCCCGGGGCCGACGCCGGCTGAACGCTGTCGCTGAGACCGCCCCCGCCTTCGCTCAGCCCCGGCGCTCCCGGCAGCTGGGGGGCGGCCGGCGAGGCCCAGCTGCGCGTCTCGATCGCGGCGCGGACACCGCGGCGCACGAGTCGGTGAATCGCCTGTGGATCGCGAAATCGAACCTCCCACTTGGCCGGGTGCACGTTTACATCCACGGCGGCGGGATCGATTTCGAGGAACAGCACGGCGAGGGGGAAGCGTCCCCGGGGCAGCAGGTCGCGATAGATTTCGACCAGGGCGTGCTGGAGCAACCGGTCGCGAACCGGACGTCGATTGACGAACCAGTAGACGCCGCCGAGGGTGCCTCGGTGTCGGTCGGGTCGCGAGACGAAGCCCTGAAGGGCCAATCCTGCGTCCGCGTGGTTCACGGCGACGAAAGCGGCGGCGTCGTCCTCGCTGATCACGGCCGCCACCCGGTCCAGGGGCTCGCTGACGGCGGGCCAGACCCAGGCGGGCCGGTCGTCCCGGCGAATGTCGAAATGGACGTCGGGCCGAGCGAGGGCGGACCGGGCCAGCCAGTCGGCCACGTGGCCCCATTCGGTTGGCATTTTCTTGAGAAACTTTCGCCGCGCGGGAACTCCCGCGAAAAGATCCGCCACCTCGACCCGCGTCCCCTCGGGTCCCGCTACGGCGCTCTCCTCGACCACCCGACCCACCTCTCCGCGAAGCTCGAAGGCCGCGGGGGCCCCGCGCGGCCGGGTGCGGAGCCGAAGTCGCGAGACCGAGGCGATCGCGGGTAGCGCCTCGCCCCGAAAACCGTAGGTATGGATTCGGTCGAGGTCCTCCACGGCCCCTATCTTGCTTGTCGCATGGCGGCTCAGGGCCAGCCGAGCGTCGTCGGCGCCCATGCCCCAGCCGTCGTCGGTCACGGCGATCCAGTCGCGCCCGCCCGCTCGCACCTCCACGCGAATGCGGTGCGCATCGGCATCCAAGGCGTTTTCGACCAGCTCCTTGACCACCGATGCCGGTCGCTCCACGACCTCGCCCGCGGCGATCTGGTCGACCAGGGCGTCGGGCAGGCGCCGGATCGGGCGCGCCGGCCGTTGCGGCGTCAGATTGCCGATACTCACGGATTTCCCCCCCCGGGCCTCAGTATCCTGCACCGATACCACGGGGGCGAGTTTTTCTCGTCGGTTGACACTCGCAAACACATTGACAAGCATCCCGGCCTGCCCATACGGTTCACGGGTTGCAGAGCTGGAACTTCGGTTTTCGATCGGGCGGGCGTGGCGAGCGTATGAGAATCTGGGATTTCCTCGAGAAGCGATTCGGGGTGGGGGGCAGATGAACGAATCCGGAGTGCACCGAGACACCGCGAGCTCCGAGATCCTGCCTTCCGTCGACCGGCCTTCGGGGCGACGCCGCAGTGATCGCATCGTGGGCTCTGGCGGCGCAATGCAGGAAGTCGTCGATCAGGCCCTGGCGGCGGCGAATGCATCCCTTCCCGTGCGCGTGCAGGGGCCCGAGGGCAGCGGCCGGCAACACATCGCTCGCGCCATTCACTCGTGGGGGGCTCGCGCGAGCGGGCCGTTCGTGATGGTCTCGTGTTCTGCGTTGGCCGAGTCTCTCGTGGGACGTGAAATTTTTGGTTGTGCGGAATCGACCTACGCGCACCTTCCCGAGGAATACCCGGGTGCCCTCTCCCGCGCTGCGACCGGCACGCTGTATCTCGAGTCTGTAGATCGGCTGGCGGATTCGCAGCGGCAGGCACTGGCAAAGGCACTCGTGGAGCGGCGGTTTCAGCGTGAGGGGGACGGCACCAGCGTCGCCCTGGGCGCGCGCCTGATCGCTTCGTCCGAGGCGAACACACTGCCCTTTGGCGATCTCCCGCAGCTCACGATCCGGCTGCTTCCCCTGAAGGATCGTCGTGAAGACGTGTTGCCCCTGGCGGCCCATTTCCTTCGGCTGCACGCCGAAGAAGTCGGCGTTGCCCCCGTCGGTTTCACCGCCGACGCTCGGGAATCCTTGCTCGGAGAGGCGTGGCCCGGCAACGTTCGTGAGCTTGGCGAGCGGATTCGAATGGCGGTGCGGCTCGCGGGCAACGGCGCCATCTCGGCGGAGTCGCTGATGTTGGCGACCGCCGGAGAGCAGGTTCCCTCTTTCAAGGAAGCGAAGCGCGCATTCGAAACGCGATACGTGGTGGGATTGTTGCGCCGCTGCAGCGGAAACATCAGCCGCGCCGCGCGACTCGCCAAGAAGGACCGCAAGGATTTCTACGACGTGATCCGTCGCACCGGCGTCGACCCCGCCGACTTCCGCTAGGACTCTCCCGCCTCGGGCAACCGCTCCATGCGTGTCGGTGTCGTTCAGATGACCTCGACCGATGACCTCGCGGCGAATCTTGAATCGGCGCGCAGTTGGGTTCGCGCGGCGGTCGCTCGGGGTGCCGAGTGGGTCGGCCTTCCGGAGAATTTCGCCTACCTGCGCCGCGAAGGCATCCCGTTTCCGTGCGCCCAGTCCATCGATGGCGAGATCATCGGATGCGTGCGCGAGTGGGCCCGCGAACACGGGGTCTGGATCCTGGGGGGTACATTTCCGGAATCGACCGACCGGGATGCGCGGGTCTATAACACGAGTGTGTTGATCTCTCCGACCGGAGAGATCGCAGCCGTCTACCGCAAGATCCACCTGTTCGATGTCGATCTGAGCTCCAGCGGTGGGGGGGTCTATCGGGAATCCGCGGCGATCGCACCCGGCGACGAGGTGGTCGTCGCTTCGACCCCCTTCGGCGCCCTGGGTCTGTCGGTCTGCTACGACCTGCGCTTCCCCGAGCTCTTTCGAGCCATGGCAACCCGCGACGCCCGATGGATCGCGGTTCCCAGTGCCTTCGCCCCCGAGACCGGCCGAGATCACTGGGAAGTGTTGTTGCGGGCTCGCGCCATCGAGAACCTGGCCTTCGTCCTGGCTCCGGCGCAATGCGGGCGGCACGGCCCGGATCGGGCCAGCTACGGTCGCTCGATGATCATCGACCCATGGGGGCGGGTCCGGGCTCAGGCCGGAGATCGACCCGGGGTCATCGTCGCGGACTGCGACCCGGCCGAACTGGAGCGCGCGCGAGTCGCCCTCCCCGCCCTGACCCATCGCCGGATCTAGAACGCCACCGGCGGCTCTAGAGCGCCATCGCCGGCTCTGGATTCAAGCACGCACCGGAAACAGCCGAAAAACGGGCCGGGGGAGGAATGTCCCATGGCCGATTCTGAGACTCCCGCTACCACGGGAGCGGTTCTCATCATCTCCGATGGGGGCTTCGATGGCATGCGCTACGAGCTCTCCACCGGCGAAACGATCATCGGACGGAACCCGACCACCGATGTCACCCTCCTCGACGAGAGCATCAGCCGCGAACATGCGATCATCTCCTACGACGCGGCGTCAGGCACCTACACGATCGAGGATCTGCAGTCGACCAACAGCACCAAGGTCAACGGCAAGCGTGTCCGCTCGCAGCGTCTCGCCCATGGCGATGACCTCCAGGTCGGCAAGACCCACTTTCGATTCCTGACCCACGAAGACTGATCCGGTCTCGACGACAGCGGACTCAGCGTCAGCGCAGGGGCTACTACGGGAGGGGTTCGCCGTCCTTCATCCGGAGGCGAAAGTCTTCGATGGTGCGGGCAAGGCCCTCCCGCAGCTTGGTGGACGGTTCCCAGTCGAGGTTCTGCCGAGCGCGCTGGATGTCGGGTCTGCGCTGCACCGGGTCGTCCTGAGGCAGCGGTCGAAATTCCAGCGGAAGCTCCGTCCCCGTCACTTCCTGAACGATCTCGGCCAACTCCAACATCGAGTACTCACCGGGGTTTCCGAGGTTGCACGGCTCGGCGTCATCGGAGCCCTCATAGGACATGAGCCGGAGCAATCCCTCGACCAGATCGTCCACGTAGCAGAAGGATCGGGTCTGACGACCTTCTCCATAGACCGTCAGCGACTCCCCTCTCAGGGCCTGGATCACGAAATTGCTGATCACCCTTCCGTCGTCGAACGCCATCCGCGGGCCGTAGGTATTGAAGATGCGCGCGATGCGGATGTCCATGCCGTGGGAGCGCCGGTAGTCGGTAAACAGCGTCTCGGCACAGCGCTTTCCCTCGTCATAGCAGGAGCGAATTCCGATGGGATTCACACGCCCCCAATAGGACTCGGGCTGAGGGTGGATTTCGGGATCGCCGTAGACCTCGCTGGTGCTGGCCTGAAGAATGCGCGCGCCCACGCGCTTGGCGAGGCCCAATAGATGGATCGATCCCAGGATCGAGGTCTTGATGGTCTTGATCGGGTTGTACTGATAGTGAATCGGCGATGCCGGGCAGGCGAGATTGAATACCCAATCGACCTCGATAAGGATCGGCTCGGTCACGTCATGCCGAATCGCCTCGAAGCGCGGATCCGAAAGCAGGTGTGCGATGTTGGCGCGGGTTCCGGTGAAGTAGTTGTCCACGCAGATGACGTTGTGACCGGCCTCGATCAGTCGATCACACAGGTGCGAGCCGAGGAACCCGGCGCCGCCGGCAACGAGAACGCGCTTCTTTCTCATTCAATCCGTTCCGAGGCGGCCGATTGTGACTCGATCCCTTCGTAAATGCAAAATCAGGGCGTCTCGCGCCCGTCGGCGCCCTTGGGGCCGCGTTCGCGCTTCCGCTGGGCATAGTGGCTCTCGATGATTTGAACGACCTCGTCCACCTCGTCGGTCACCTGGAAGAGCGCCATATCCCTTCGCGAAACCATCCGATCGCCCAACGCCTGCTCTTCGAGCCAGCGTACCAGTCCTTCCCAATAACTGCGCCCGAAGAGGATCACCGGGAAATCGTGAATCTTGCCCGTCTGCTTGAGTGTGAGCGCTTCAAAGATTTCGTCGAGCGTGCCGAATCCACCGGGCAGGGCCACGAATGCGCAGGCGTACTTCACGAACATCACCTTGCGGGCGAAAAAATAATTGAAATGGATCACGCGATCCGCGTAGGCGTTTGGCGACTGCTCCGCCGGCAGACGAATCGGCAGTCCGATGGAGGTACCGGTCCCCTTCTGGGCCCCTCGATTGGCGGCCTCCATGATGC
>JAZFUU010000044.1:0-9626 GCA_036447375.1 Myxococcota bacterium | reverse complement strand
TAGCCCATGAGCAGACGCGCCCGCCCGAAGGCAAGGGCACCGGTGAGGCGTCCCTTGCGTCCGAACAGCGCGACGAAGCGGCGCTCTTCCAGGGAACCGTGGGCGATGTGAATCTCGTCGTCGGGTTTCATGAGGCCTGCGGATTGAATTTTCAGGTCGTACTGGTCGGACCACACAAAGGGAACCGGAGCAAAGGGCACTGCTCCGTCGGGGCCGGACAGCAATCGCGCGGCGGCCGCCTCGCCCTGTTCGACGGCGTTGGTCCAGTGCTCGACCCGCATCGACTCTCCGAAGAGGGGGTTGGTCCAGCGAGCCACGTCCCCGGCGGCGACGACTCCCGGTGCCGCCGCGGTCGTCTCGTCGCAGACGACGCCATCGTCGACGGTGAGCCCGGACGTCTCGAGCCAGGCGGTCGCCGGGGTAACGCCGATGCCCACCACCACCACGTCGGCGGCGACGGAGGATCCGTCGCTCAACCGCACCCGTTCGACCCGGGTGTCTCCCTCCAGCCCCGCGACGCCCACGCCGCAGCGAAGGTCTACGCCGTGGTCCCGATGCGCGGCGGCACACACCTCGCCGATCTGGGTTCCGAGAGCCGCTGCCATCGGAGCGGGGAGTGCCTCGATGAGACAGACCTCGAGTCCCCGCTGGCGACAGGTCGCGGCGACCTCGGCGCCGATGAAGCCGGCACCGACCACCGCGACGCGGGGCCCGCGCTCGAGTTCTGAGCGGATGGCGAGGCAATCGTCGAGGGTGCGCAGGGTGTGGACCCCTCCGAGGGATCCAATACCGGGGAGCGACTTCGGTGTGGCGCCGGTGGCGATGACCAGCCCTTCGTAGGAGACGCGCGCGCCGCTCTCCAGCTCGACGACCCGTTCGTTCAGGTCGAGCTCGGTGGCGCACTGGCCCAGCCGCAGGTCCAGATCCAGGGCCTCAAGGCTGTCGCCCCGGGTCAGCGCGATCCGGTCGGGCTCGCGGGTTCCGGCCAGCACGTCTTTCGAGAGCGGCGGCCGGTCGTAGGGAAGATGGGTCTCGGCGCCCACCCAGGTCAGGCGCCCGTCGTAACCCAGGCGCCTCAGGGCCTCTACGCATCGAAGCCCGGCGAGAGATGCCCCGATCACGACGATCTGGTCCATGGCTGTCACCGTTCAACCCGACATTCGACCCGACAGAAGCGCAGACCATAGCCGCAGCAGGGGGTTTCATGAATAATGCGGGCTGAGAGGATCACGTGACCGAATCGACCCCGACCGCGTCTCCGGGCGCGGCCGGTTCATATCCCGGAGTCCGATGCCCGGACCGGACCCGCCGGGTCGACAGCGACGGCATCTCCCTTGCCGTCTACGAGTGGGGAGAAGAGTCGGCGCCGCCGCTGCTCCTGGCACACGGCGGCTTCGACTTCGCACAGACCTTCGACGTGTTCGCCCCGATGCTGGCGGACGGCGGTTGGCGGGTGGTTTCCTGGGATCAGCGCGGACACGGCGACTCCGAGCACTCCGCGCTCTACAGCTGGCAGGCCGATTGTCGCGATGCCACGGCTGTGCTCGATGCCACGTCCCGCGAGCCCGTGGCCGCGGTCGGTCACTCGAAAGGGGGCGGGTTGCTTCTGAACCTGGTCCACGCACTGCCCGAACGATTCACCGGCTACGTTGCGATCGAGGGCCTGCCCGCGGAGCCCGACGCTGAATCGGCGGACCTGCAATTCCACAACCGGTTCACCGAAGGCATCGCGTCCGATTGGCTCGACCACCGTCGGCGAATTCATGGAAAGGAGCGGCGACCCGACACCCTCGACGGACTCGCCCGGCGCCGTGCGCGAATGAACCCGCGCCTCTCTCACGAGTGGTTGCGATACCTGGTGAGTGTCGGGGCGCACCAGGACGCCGAAGGCTGGCGCTGGCGGACCGACCCGGCGTTGCGGTTTGGCGGAGTCGGACCCTTTCGACCGTCGTGGACGCTGCGTTGGCTTCCCGAATTTCCCAGGCCCCTCCTCGGAATTCTCGGGTCGGCCATCGAAGCCATGAGCATGGGGGCCACACCCGAAAATCTCGCGCCGCACCTGCCGGCGGGCGCCCGGATCGAGACCCTCGAAGACGCCGGACACTTTGCCCACATCGAACGTCCCCGCTGCGTGGCGGATCTGGTCCTCGAGTTTCTGTCGTGAAGACCGTTCTCCGGCACGGGAAGCTCACGCTGGCCCTGCACCAGCTTCGGTCGGGTTCCGGTAGGGCGCTGTTGCGGCTCCACGGTCTGGGCGAGCGTTCGCCCCGGGCGCCGAGTGCGGAGCTCGCAGACTGGCCCGGTCCGATCTTTGCCCTCGACTTCACGGGACACGGGGAGTCCGCGATTCCGGTGGGCGGCGGCTATGTGCCGGAGCTGTTGCTGGCGGATGCCGATACGGCGCTGGCCCATCTCGGGGCCGCGACGGTGATCGGCTATGGGATCGGCGCCTACGCCGCGCTGATGTTGTGCGGAATTCGGTCGAAGGCCGTTCGGGGCGCAATTCTCTGTGACGGCCCCGGTCTGGCCGGCGGCGGTTCGGAGCCCGGCCCGCCCACACCGGCGCGGTCACCGCTCAGCCGGCCGGGACCGCCGGACCCCTTTGCTCTGCTGGAGCTCGAGAACGACGTCCGCCCGCCGGAGTTCGCCGAGCGATTCGTGGACATGGCGGTCCAGGGGTCGGGACTCGAACGACCCATCCACCTGTGTGCCGCCAGCCGCCGCCCTGTCGGCGTTAAGGGCGTTAAGGGCGTTCGTGACTGGCCGGCGTGGCTCCGCGCGGTGCGGGCTTCGGCCGCTACCGGCGAGGCATCGATTTCGGACGCGCTGGTCTATTACGCGGATCTCCCCTGATTCGCGGATCTCCCCTGAACCCGGGATCTCGCTGATGGGGTGCGGTGCGGGTGCAGTCAAGCGACTGCATCTGCAGCTCTCCCGCTGCGGGTTCGGCTCCCAAGCATCTCTGTAAGTCCTTGAAAAGACGGGGTTTTGAAGTTCGGCACAGGCCTTGCTCTAACGCGGGGCATGACCGTGATAGGAATCCGAATGCGAGCCACCCATAATCTCCCGGGTCCCGGTGAGATCGATTTCGGGAGCAGCGGCATGGAGCAGCATGGGGAGCAAGGGGTGGCGGACTTGGAGCCGCGGCGGGGGCGTCGCCGATCGCGATTGACCCCGGAGCAGCGCGCGTATCGCGAGGCCCGGCACCGGGCCAACATGAAAATGTCGTTCGCCTGGCACTTCGTGGCCTACGTCTCGGTGTGCATTTTTCTGCTCTTCGTCACCGGATTTCGACCGGCCTTCATCGTGTCTCTGGCCTGGGGAATCGGGATCGTCTGCCACTATTTCGCAGCACTTGTCGCGCCCGGTCTCCGCCGCCGTTTCATCGAGAGTGAGATCCATCAAGAGGTAGAGCGCAACGTGTCCCGCGAGCGCCGCGAGATCCAGGAGAAGCACGTTTCCTCCCTGGAAGAGCTCTCGGCGTCGATCGCCCACGAGATCCGAAATCCCATAACCGCGGCCAAGAGTCTGGTGCAGCAGATGGGCGAAGATCTCGCGTCGCAAGAGAACGTTGGCTACGCAAAGATTGCTCTCGAGGAGCTCGACCGGGTCGAGCGCTCCATCTCTCACCTGCTGCGCTTTGCACGCGAAGAAGACATCGAGATGCGCGATCTGCGGATCGCCGATCTGGTGGATTCTGCGCTTGAGACCTTCCGCGATCGTCTATCGCGCAGCGATGTTCGTATCGAGACCGACCTCGACACCGACGGCCGCATGCGGGGCGATCCCGAAAAGCTGCGACGCGTGCTCATCAATCTTCTGGCAAACGCCCTTGACGCGCTCGAGGCGTCCGATACCGCTGACCCTCGCATCGAAGTGATCGCCGGCGAGAATCTGGCGGGGACCGAGGTCTGGGTGCGCGTGCGTGACAATGGCCCCGGGATCGATCCGGAAACGCTTCAGAAGATCTTCAGCCCTTTCTATACCTCGAAGGAAAAAGGTACGGGTCTCGGACTGGCCATCTCGAAGAAGGTGGTCGACGCCCACGGGGGCTCGCTCGAAGCGCACTCGGAGCAAGGCAGCGGTGCCGACTTCCTGCTCACGTTCCCGAAGAACACGACAAACGAAAGCATTGCACCGTGAGGCGTCGTCTAAAAGCAACCCACAGCTCTACTCGGCCCGCAGCCGGCGCCGAAGCGTTCAACCGAGGGTTCTCGATGACCGATGATTGGGACGATGGAAAAAACCGCTCGCGGCACCGCCATCGCTCGCGCCGCCGCCAGGCTCGAAAGCGACAGGAACAGACGGAGATCGAGGACGCGAATCTAAGTCCCGAGGAGCGCCAGTACCGCCAGGTACAAAGGATCGCCGAGCGCAAGACGAAGCTCACAGGCGAGGCCATCCGGCTCGGGGCAATTGCCCTCGTCGTCCTGTTCTTCACCCAGTCTCTCTGGATCGCGGCCGTGGTCATCCTTTGCTGGGGCGGAAGCCGCATACGGGAGTTCTACCGGCTCGTCCTGGAGCCGAGGATCCGCGAGAAGTTCATCGCGAAGGAGGTCCGGAATCAGGTACAGGCCACGCTCTCTCAAGAGCGCAGCGCTCTCGAGGGGCGACACGCGCGCTCGATGGAGGAGCTCTCGGCGTCGATTGCCCACGAGATCCGCAACCCCATCACGGCCGCCAAGAGTCTGGTGCAGCAGATGGGTGAAGACGTGAGCGCTCGCGAGAACGTCGAGTACGCCAAGGTCGCCCTGGAGGAGCTGGATCGCGTCGAGCGTTCGGTCTCTCACCTGCTGCGCTTCGCCCGCGACGAAGAGATGCGGATGGCTGATCTGCGAATGGCGGAGGTGATCGAATCCGCCATCGAGAGTTTCGACGATCGTATCGAGCACGCCGGCATCCAGCTCGAAACGCGGATCGAGGGCGACGGCGCCCTGACCGGCGACGCCGAACAATTGCGGCGCGTCGTGATCAACCTGATCGGCAACGCCATCGACGCTCTGGAAGAGGCCGGAACCGCGGATCCGCGCGTCGACGTCGAGATGGGCGAGAACCTGGCGGGTTCCGAGATCTGGCTGCGGATCCACGACAACGGCCCCGGAATCGACGGAAACGCCCGGGATCAGATTTTCAGTCCTCTCTACACATCGAAGGCGAAGGGAACGGGGCTCGGACTTTCCATCACCCGGAAGCTCGTCGAAGCGCACGGAGGCTCCGTCGCGTTGGAGTCAGAGCCGGGTCGCGGCACAGAGTTCCTGGTGACGTTGCCCAAGCCCCCGCGCAAGGAGGATCTCCCCTCGTGAAACCCCGAATCTTGATCGTGGAGGACGAGCGCGCGATCCAGATCGCGCTTACGGGACTGCTCCGGCGAGACGGCTACGAGGTAGACGTCGCGGGAACCGGTGAAGAGGCCGTCGCGAAGTTCGAGGACGCCAGCTTTGACCTGGTCCTCACCGACCTCGCCCTGGGCCGCGGCCTCTCGGGCATGGATGTGCTTCACCGCGTGAAGAAAGTTCGACCCGAGTGTGTGGTGGTGATGATCACGGCCCACGGCTCCGAAAAGATCGCTGTCGAAGCCATGAAGGGCGGGGCCGAGGACTACGTCCCCAAGCCCTTCGACAACGACGAGATCCGTCTGGTCGTCCGCCGGGCCCTCGATCGAACCCGCCTGAAGCGCGAAAATCGCCTGTTGCTCGAACAGGCGCAGCGGCAATTCGGCCTGGGAAAGATCATCGGATCCGGACCGGCGATGCATCGGGTATTTGAGACGATCCAGAAGGTCGCGGAGACGGACCTGACAGTGCTCGTTCGCGGGGAGAGCGGAACCGGCAAGGAACTCGTGGCGCAGGCGCTGCACAACCGCAGCGCTCGCAAGAATCGGCCTTTTGTCGCAGTGAACTGTGCGGCGATCAGCTCCGAACTCGTCGAGAGCGAGCTCTTTGGCCACGAGAAGGGCGCGTTCACAGGCGCCGACGCTCGCCGTCAGGGCCGCTTCGAGGCCGCCGATGGCGGCACCATCTTCCTCGACGAGATCGGCGACATGGCGCCGGAGACCCAGGCCAAGATCCTCCGGGTGCTCGAGGAGCATTCCTTCGAGCGGGTGGGGGGAACCCGTCCGATCGACGTGAGTGTTCGAGTGGTTGCGGCGACCCACCGCAACCTGGAGGAGGAGGTCGCGAAGGGAAACTTCCGCGAGGACCTCTACTACCGACTCAAGGTCGTCGCGATCGATCTGCCGTCGCTGCGCGGGCGATCCGAGGACGTGCCCGCGCTGGCCCTGCGTTTCGTCGAGGAAGTAACCGAGCGGCTCGGACGGGAAAAGAAGCAGATCGGCGAAGGAGCGATGACCGCTCTGGTGAAGTACCCGTGGCCCGGGAACGTGCGCGAGCTGCGCAACGTGATCGAACAGGCGGTGGTTCTGGCCCCCGATCCTACTCTCGTGGAAGCGGATCTGAATCTTCCCGGGGACAACGCGTCGATTCGCAGGCCCGAATCCAGCGATTCCGACCTCCCGTTCGGCGATGCGAAAAAGCAGGCCGTCGAGAAATTCGAGAAGAGATTTCTGCTTCGAGCCTTGCGCACGAACAACGGAAACATCTCCCGAGCGGCCGAGTCGATCGGGATGGTGAGACAGAGCCTGCAACAGAAGATCCGAGAGCTCGGTCTTCGCTCCGAAGACTGGACGAACGGAAACTCGAAAGGATAGGAAGACGTCATGACCTACGAACGACCGCAAAGCCTCTTCGGCCGTCTGACCAACCTGATACGGGGAGTCTTCGGAATCTGGTTGCGCGATACGGAGCGACAGAATCCACGCGCCATCTACGAGCAGGCGATCAACGAGCGCATGAAACAGTACCGGGACTTGAAGGAAGCCGTCGCCGGTATCCTGTACATGCGAACCAAGCTCGAGGGCGAAATCACCGATCGACGCACCGAGATTGCGCGCCTGCACGACGAGACCCGTCGAGCTGTACGACGGGGTGAGGACGACGTTTCCCTCACGCTGATCACCCACAAGCAGACGCTGATGGATGACCTCGAGCGGGCCGATCGCGAGCTCGAAGGTGTTCGCTCCGAGGCGGAGGAAGCGAAGACCAATCTCATCCAGTTCCGCGAAGAGATCCGGTCCCTGAACCGGGAGAAGGGACGAATGCTGGCGACCCTGGCCAACGCCCAGGCGCGGAGGCGCATTCAGCAGGCTCTGGAGGGTCTGTCGGTCGATGCGGAGATGAAGGCCCTGGAAGGAGTTCGCGAGCACATCGCCCGGATCGCCACCGAAGGCAAGCTCGACCGCGAGATCGCCGGGGATGACGGAATCCAAGAGCGCGTTCGCGCGATTCGCGATGAGGTTCGCAGCGAGGGAGCCAAGCGGGAGCTCGAGGCGTTGAAGCAGCAGCTGCGGCCCTCGGTGCTGCCCGAGCGGACTTCCGAGGCCAGCTTGGTTCATGAAGAGCGGGTGATTCCCGTGGTGGCGCGCTGAGAATGCCCACCTACCTCATCGTCAACTACAACGTCGAAAATCCCGAGCTCTATGGCGAATACGCAGCGGCGGCGGTTCCCGCCATGAAGATCGGAGACGCCTGCGAGCTGCTGGCGTTGGATCCGAAGACCGAGCGGGTCGAAGGAGAGTCCGCGGGCCACCAGACCGTCGTGCTCAAGTTCGACTCCAAGGAGCAGGCGAAGCGGATCTACGAGTCTGGCGACTATCAGGCCGTCATCGGCAAACGGCTCGAGGCCACCTCGAACCACTTCGCGATTCTGGTCGAGGGAATACCCGGCTGACGCCACGGACACGACCGGACACTGTCCGACACGACCGGACACCGGAACCGGAATTCTTGCGCGAGTTGATGGCGATGGGCTGATATCATCGGCTCGTCTTGTACCGGCTCACGCGAATTTCACTCAATCGCCCCAGGGCGACCCTGGCGATCCTGGGCGCGATCACGGTGGTTCTTGGCGCGGGTTTGCCCCGTGTCCATTCCGAGTACGGCTATCGCGTCCTGATCGGAGACGACCATCCGTCGATCGTGGCTCTCGATGCGTTCATCGAGCGCTTCGGTGGAGGTTTTCCGATTCAGATCGGCTGGGCCTGCGGGGAAGGGCAGCCCTGCGACAGCGTCTTCGACCGCGCTTCGATGGAAATGGCTCACGCGGTGCAGAGGGAGCTCGCCTCCGCGGCGGGAGTCCAGCGGGTGGTCGGGCCCTCGAGCGCTTCCCTTCTGATGCCGTCGACGGGAGGCTTCGCGGTGCGCCGCTTCGTCGAGCACGATCGCTTCGTGAACGACGCGGAGCGACTGGCGGCACGGGCCCTCGACGATTCCCTCTGGGTGGGCTCCCTGATCGCGGCGGATGCTTCCGCCGGCTTCATCGTGGTTCAGGTCGTCGACACCCGGGAGGAGACGAGCGTTCGGGTCAGTCAGGCCATCGAGGCGGCGCTGCGACCGCACGAAGCGGCGGGGTTCACGTTCTATCTCGTGGGCGATCCGATTGCAAACCTCATCGTGGGTCGCGATCTGGCCGAGAGTACCGCCCGGGTCATCCCCTTCACCGTTCTCGTGATCGGGCTGATCCTCCTGACCCTCTCGCGCTCGTGGCAGAACGCCGCCGCCTCGCTGGTAACCATGGGCGCGGCGCTGCTCTGGACCTTTGGCCTGCTGGGCTGGCTCGACTGGCCCCAGGACGGAATCCTCGAGGTGCTGGCCCCGGTGATCATGGTTGTGGGCGTCTGCGACGCCGTACATCTGCTGTCGCGCTACGGCGACGAGCTCACCGGGGTCGGAAGCTCGCGGGAGGAGCGCCATGCCGTTCTGCTCCGGGTGGGGCGAGACCTGGGGGCGCCTTGTCTGATCACGACGCTCACCACCGCCCTTGCCTTCCTGTCTTTCGTCACCAGCGACCTCGCCACTTTTATTCGCTTCGGCTCGATCTCGGCTTTCGGCGTGGTCGCGTGCCTGTTGCTGACCTTCACGCTGCTTCCGGTTCTCATCGACGCGCTTCCCTCCCCGGGGCCGCGTTCGGTCCGCGCGTCGCAGACCTGGGGCGCGGTGCTCGACGCCATTCTGCGCGCCAGCGAGCGACGGGCGGCGCCCATTCTCTTCATCTCCCTGCTGCTGCTGGTCGTCTGTGGCGCCGGCTGGATCGGTTACCTGCGCGTCGACACCGACTGGAGAGAGTCGCTCGGAGAGAAGAGCCGCGTAGTCCAGGCCATGCGGTTCATGGAAGATCGGCTGGGACAGACCTCATCCTTTGAAATCGAGCTCCGGCTGCCGCCAGAGGTGCGGCTCGAAGATCCGGAGACATTGGCGGAGATCGAGCAGTTCGCCGAATTCCTCTCGGGACTGGAACAGATCAGCACTGTCACCAGCATCGCGGACGTGATCCGCCGCGTGAACCGCCTGCTCCACGACGACGACCCGGCCTTCGATCGTCCCGGCGACACGCTGGGCGCCAACGCCGAGATTCTCGAGCTGATCGGCTTCGAGGATCCCGCCCTGCGGCGAAGCTGGATCAGCTTCGATCGTTCGAGAGTGCGCATCTCCGCTGCCGGACCGGAGCAGGCGGTCTCGACCTTGGGGCGCGTTCTGTCCGCCATTCGTCGCTACGCCGACGCCGAACTGCCG
>JAZFUU010000043.1:0-17116 GCA_036447375.1 Myxococcota bacterium | reverse complement strand
TCACCCTCGATCTCGGCGCGAGGCACCAGCGCCGCAACGGAGTCCACGACCACGAGAGCGATGGCTCCCGAGCGCAGCAGCACATCGACGATCTCCAGGGCCTGCTCTCCCGTGTCGGGCTGTGAGACGAGCAGGTCCTCTACCTTGACGCCCAGGCGCCGCGCGTACCCGATGTCGAGGGCGTGCTCGGCATCGATGAAAGCCGCGACACCGCCGGTGCGCTGCACTTCGGCAACCGCGTGCAACGCCAGAGTCGTCTTTCCGCTCGATTCCGGGCCGAAGATCTCAAGGACCCGCCCGCGCGGATAGCCACCGATGCCCAGCGCCAGGTCGAGACTCACCGATCCGCTCGAGAAGGACTGCACTGCCCGATCGATTCCGTCTGCGGTCATCGACAGGATCGCTCCCTTCCCGAACTGCTTCTCGATGGTCGAGACCGCCAGGGCGATCGCTTTGTCTTTCGGGAGCATTCCATCTTTGTGGAACGCCACGGTCTTTTGCGCTGCGCCGGCACCGCCGTTGCTTCGACTCTTCGAATGACTCGCCATTTCTGATCCTCCGATCTCGCGATCCTCTCGCGAGCTATGGGGTGATGGAAACCGATGAAATTGCCAGGGGAATACGTTCCAGCGGCGTGTACCGCGCCCCCGAACGCCGAAGTTCACTGCGGAACAGCACCGCCTCGCTCACGCTCCAGGCCGCCGGGTCCGGAGTCATCGCCGAGGGGGCCGAGGGAAAACGACGGCTGCGCACCCGCCCCAACGTGAGATGTGCACGAAAGCGACGGGACTCCGGAGCCAAACCAGCTGCCACCACGCCTCGCTCGACGGCCTCGGCGAACTCCTCCAGGGGCTCGATCGGCGCCACGTCGAGGACGATCACCTGCGGCCGACGCGCCGAAGGAAAAGGGCGCACACCGCCGAGCCGAACCCGAAACGAGCCCAGTGAGGCTGTTTCCCGGCGCACACAGCCGACGAGTTCCGGAATGCAATCCAGCGGGATCTCGCCCAGAAATCGCAGCGTCACGTGCAGGCCCTCCGGTCGCACCCAGCGCACCGCCTCCCCCCCGGAAGTTTCACCCAAGGCGCGCACCACCTCTGCCGCGGCTTCACGGACCGGTGCGTCGAGTTCGATGGCAAAGAACGCACGAACCGTCTCATGGCCCTCATTTCCCCGGCGCTGAAGCGCCACCTCTTCTCCTCATCAACGTCGGGCCCGCGAGCTCCACACCGAGAAGAGCTCGACGCACCCAGTCCAGGGCGATCTGCGCCGTCAGCATACGGTGCCGAACCCGGTCCAGGGGAAACACGAACTGATCCGCGTGCGTTTCGCCCTGGCGAGCGAGTGCCAGATGAACCAGCCCGACGGGCTTCTCCGAGCTGCCGCCCCCCGGTCCGGAAATGCCGGTTATGGCGATCCCGAAATCCGATCCGAAGCATTCACGCACACCTTCGGCCATGGAGCGGACGACCGGCTCCGAAACCGCGCCGTGCTCCGTGAGAATCGCCTCGGGAACTCCGAGCAGTGCCTGCTTGGAGGCGTCCGCATAGGCCACCACGCCCCCCGCGAAATAATCCGACGCGCCGGCGACCTCGGTAATGCGCTCGGCCACGAGCCCGCCCGTGCAAGACTCGGCAACGGCGAGGGTCTGGCCGCGCTCGCGCAGGAGGCGACCGACCACCATCGGGAGCGTGTCGTCGCCCTCGCCGTAGACGAGAGGCCCCAGACGTTCGCGGATCGCATCGCATACGCGCGCCAGCTTCGCCTCCGCGTCCTCGGCGCTGGCCCCGCGGGCCAACGGGCGCAGATAGTTGTCGGGGAACGAAGTGCGGAAACCCAGGCTGACGTCGCCGGAAGCCGCAATGTCCTTGAGTTCGTCGTCGAGGGTCGACTCGCCCATGCCGAAGGTGCGCAGCAGTACGGCACGCACGATTACGCCTTTCTCCGAACTTCGCGCGCCTCCGGCCGGAAGTTTTGCGATGCGCGGAAGCACCTGCTCGTCCATCATGCGTTCGAGCTCGCGTGGAACACCGGGCATGCAGAAGAACGCAGCGGCCCCGGTCTCGAGGAAGAACCCGGGCGCGGTACCGATCGGATTGGGCAACACCTCGGCGCCTTCGGGGAACCAGGCCTGCTTGGCATTGTTATCGGTCATCTCCCGACCGACGCCGCGAAAAAAGGCTCGGATCTTCTCGAGGACCGCCTCGTCGAGAACGAGCTTGCGACCGAAAGTCTGCGCCAGCACATCGGCAGTAAGATCGTCTCGCGTGGGGCCCAGGCCTCCGGAGACGAGCACGATGTCGCTGCGCGCATCGGCCCGCCGAAACGTGTCGATCATGTCTTCGGGATCGTCGCAGACCGAGACGTGATGACGCGTCTGAACGTCCAGTCCGAGGAGCCGGTCGGACAGGAACGCCTTGTTGGAGTCCACGATCTCTCCGCGCAGGAGCTCATCGCCGATCGTGAGAATCTCTGCCTTCACAGGTCTCCGCTCGTCATCCATCAGCCGCCCGGCATCCCCTCGACAGCGAGCACGCCCGCGCCCAGGAGAACCGCCGCCAGCACTCCGGCCACGACGTCGTCCAGTACCACACCGGCACCTCCGCGAAAGTTCTGCTCCGCCCAACGGGCGGGGCCGGGCTTCCAGATATCTAACCACCGGAATAGGACGAATCCGGTCACGAGCCAAGCAGGAGACCGCAGGTCGACCCGGGGAGCGAGGATGACAAGCGGAGCCAAGGTGAGAAGCTGACCCACGATCTCATCGATGACGATCCGACCGTCGTCCTTGCGTTCGAAAACGCGCTCGGCCACATCCGCGGCCCAGATCCCCAGAAAGATCAGGCCGAGGACCGTCAAGCCGTAGAGCGTGAGGCCGAGGCTGGCGAGGGGAAGGTAGACGAGGACCCCCACCGCCGATCCCGCGGTCCCCGGGGCGATCGGTGCCTGGCCCGCCCCGCCACCGGTGGCCAGAAACAGCGCGACCCGCCGCTCCATCGGATGGATTTCCCGAACGGGATCCGTTTCCCGTCGATTTTCCGGTGTTTCGATGACCAACCCGATCGGGATCGAGACTGAAGCCCGTTCCACTCGGAACCGCGGTTGGAGGAAACCGCGCGTGCGAACGCTGCGGCAGGGGGGCCGAGCGAACGGCCCTAGAGTAGGCTTCGCCGACCGCTGGCGTCAATGGAATACGGGCGAAAAAAACAGAAAAGTCGATCCGTAAGTTATTGAAACAAAAAGGTTTATTTTTGACTCCCCAGATCGCCGCAGGCGCTGCAAGAGAGGCCGACTCGAGAGGCCTCCGCGCAGCGGTCTCAGCGACAGCGTTCAGCGGGCGTGGAAGTCGGCCCCTGGGCCGAGTTCGCTCCCCCCTCTTCCGAAGGCGAGCGATGCCCCAGCAGAGCTAGCTTAGCTTCACGATGAGCGATCGAGGACGCGTTCTGGGGCTCGACTTCGGCACTCGGCGCATCGGACTCGCGGTGTCCGACCCGGACGGCTGCTTTGCGTTTCCGGCCGGCTGCCTGATTTCGAAGGGTCGGAAAAAGGATCTCCAGAATCTGTGCGCTCTGGTCGAGGAACGAGACATCCGGCGAATCGTCGTGGGCCTTCCCATTCACATGAACGGGGATGTCGGGCCCGAGGCCGAAGCGGCCCGGAGCTTCGCCGACGGCATCGCCCGCGCCACGGGATTGCCAGTCGAAATGATCGATGAACGCTGGACGACGGTCGAGGCAGAACGCGCATTCCGCGACCCCAGGGGCCGCCGAACCAAGGCCGCCCGATCCGGCGAACTCGACTCGGCAGCGGCGACGATCCTGTTGCGCAGCTACCTGGAAAAACTCTCCCGCGAGGCCGATCCCTCGTGATTCGCCGGATCGCGGTCTCAGCGGCCCTCGCGAGCCTGCTGGTCGCCATCGTGGGCGGCCTGGCGATTCGACGGCTGCTCACCCCCATCGCTGCCGAGGCGGCCGAGGCCCCCAACGCCCTGTTCGTGGTATCGCCCGGGGAGTCGCTCTCCGACGTCGCGCGACACCTGGAGCAAGCCGGATTGGTCCGAAGCGGCTGGGCCGTGGAATGGCTGGCCCGCGGGCGGGGGCTGGCGTCGCAACTGCGCTCGGGGGAGTACGTACTCTCCTCGTCACTCCGGCCCGGCGAGATCCTGATGCGAATCGCCGAGGGCCGGGTGAAGACCTACGAGGTGGTCGTGCCCGAGGGCTTCACAGCTCGACAGATCGCTCTGCGGCTGGGGGCCGCCGGCCTCGTCGATCCTCAGGAGTTTCTGCGCGCCGCTCGAGACCCCGACTTCGCCGATACGATCGGCGTCGAAGGCCCGGGACTCGAGGGCTACCTCTTTCCCGAGACCTACCGGATCCCGCGCGGGCTTTCGCCCGAGGCCATTGCCCGGACTTTCGTGGCGCAGTTCCTCGCGGTGTGGCGCGAAATCGAGGAACTCGCGGAGGAGCGGGGAGTGTCGATGCAGGAGGTGGTCACCATGGCCTCGATCATCGAGAAGGAGACCGGCGATCCCGACGAGCGACCGCTCATCGCCTCGGTGTTTCACAATCGGCTGGAACGGGGCATGCGCCTGGAAACCGATCCCACGGTGATCTACGGCATTCCCGACTTCGACGGCAACCTTCGCCGATCCGACCTGGAGAACGCCGATAATCCCTACAACACGTATCGCATCTTCGGACTTCCGCCGGGGCCCATCGCGAGTCCGGGAGCCGACTCTCTGCGGGCGGCCGTCGAGCCGGCCGAGACGCCCTATCTCTACTTCGTTTCGCGCAATGACGGCACGCACAGCTTTTCACGCACGTATCGCGAGCACAAAAAAGCGGTGGACAAACACCAGAGGAGACGTTCCCGATGAGCCCCCCCGACGTGCGCAGGTTCTTCACCGAAACGATTCCAGCCCAGTTCAACAAGGCCCTGGACGCCCAGGAACAGCTCGGCGAGGCGGGCCGCCCGGTGCTCGACGACATGCGCGCCGCCAGCGGCACCCTGCGGGTCGAGGTGACGGGCTCCGGGACCTTCTTCCTCAACATCGAAGCCGGGCGCATGACCACCGGGGACACCCCGCGGCATCCGCCCTTCCTCTCCGTGCTGCAGGATCAGGCGACCTTCGAGCGGCTCTTCGAGCAACTCTTTGAGCAGCGTGCAGCCGAGGCCGGAGACTCCCCTCTCGCCCTCCCCGGCAGCCTCCCCGGACTCGCCGGAGAGATCAAGCTGACGCGGACCCGCATCGAGAACCTCGCGGCAGTCCGGGGGCTGATCCGTTTCGAGGTGGCCGGGAAGGACGGCTTCAGCCTGCAGGTCCACTTCGGCCCGGATCCGTTCCCCGAGGAGCCCAATACCTCGATTCGAGTCGATGCGGCGGCGTATCGCGAAATACGGGCGGGCAAACTCGATGCCCAGTCGGCGTTCTTGACCGGCCAGATTCAGATCGAGGGCGACGTGCAATTGGCCATGCAGCTGGCACTCGCCGCCATCGCGGCCGATCGAACCGAACCGCGGTAGAGCGAAGGGCTCTAGTCCAGGGCGACTGCGCGCAAGAGAGACATGTTGTCCAGGGCCATACCGGCGCCCTGAACCACCGCGGTGAAGGGATCTTCGCTGCGAAGTATCGGCAGTTTGGTCTCGTTGCGAAGAATCTGATCGAATTCGCGCAACAGGGATCCCCCGCCCACCAGCATGATGCCCCGATCCACGATGTCGGCCGCGAGCTCGGGCGGCGTCTTCTCGAGAGTGCGATGAACCGTTTCGACGATCGCGTGGATCGGCTCGAGCAGCGCCTCGAGAATCTCGTCACTGGTGGCGACCACGACCTTCGGAATGCCCGCAACGAGGTCGCGGCCCTTGATCTCCATGGTCTCGGTTTTGGCATCCGGCGACGCCGTGGCGATCGACATCTTGACGTGCTCCGCGGTGCGCTCGCCGATCAGCATATTGTACTTGCGCTTGACGTAGGTGATGATCGCCTCGTCCATCGTGTCACCGCCGCACCGAATGGAGCGCGATGTCACGATTCCCGACAGTGAAATCACCGCGACGTCGGTGGTTCCGCCGCCGATGTCCACGACCATATTCCCGGTGGGCGCCGTGACGTCCAGGCCGGCACCGATCGCCGCGGCGATGGGTTCCTCGATCAGGAACACTTCCCGCGATCCCGCGGTGAGCGCGGTCTCACGCACGGCTCGCTTCTCGACGCTGGTGATGCACGGCGGCACGCAGATGACGACGCGCGGTCGCACCAATGTCGTGCGGTTGTGCGCCTGCCGCAGGAAATAGCGAAGCATCGCCTCCGTGATCTCGAAGTCGGCGATGACGCCGTCCTTGATCGGGCGAATCGCCCGGATGTCGGCAGGCGTCCTTCCCAACATCTCCTTGGCGTCGCGGCCCACGGCGAGGATCCTGTCCTGACGCCCGTCTTTGTCACGCGCGACGGCCACGACGCTCGGCTCGGAGCACACCAACCCTTTTCCGTGTACGTATACGAGCGTGTTGGCGGTGCCCAGATCGATGGCGAGATCGTGCGAAAACAGGCCCGCGATTTTGTCGAGAAACATCTTCTGCCGTCCCTTCCGATGTGAGGAAGTAGATCGTTTCTCGTATCGGCAGTAGACGGCAGGAGTTGAGTCAAGGCTGGGAAGGCCCAGCGAATTCTTGCCGAGAGTGGGCTCTCGGACGCGGAGGGATCAGGGTACGGAGGGTTCGTCCGCCGGGACTTCGGGGCTCACCAGCTCGCTGAGACCCGCGAGTCGGGTCTGAAGCTCTCCCACCGAGGTCCGGACGAGAGCCATCCGGTGCTCGTGGGCCTGAAGCTCGGCTCGACTGGACGCGAGTTCGGCCCCCAGTCCCCGGATCGCCGCTTGAAACTCGCCGATCCGGAGCGTCTGGATCAGCAGGCCCGCGGCGAGAAGAGCGGCCAGCAGCAGCAGCAGACCGGCCCCCCGGCGGGTGGCCCAGGCAGGAGGGCGAGACTCCCGGGACCCGGCGCTCTCGGGGCCCGCGGACTTCGATGAAACCGCCACGAGCCGGGCCTTCGCTTCCAGCACGTCAGCTCTGGATCACCAACTTCGAGAGGCTCGTTTTTCGCAGGTTCGTCTTCTGAATGGTCCGCACGAGCTCGGCGACCTTCTCGATGTCGGTCTCGAAGGGATTGTTGCAGATCACGCGGACGTTGAGGAGGTTCCCCAGGCGGATGTTCGACCAGTCGAGGTCGTACTGGATCGAGTTCTGACGGGCCAGCTTGATGAACTCGCCGCGCATCCGAGCGCGGGTGTCCGGCGGCGGCTCGGTCTTGCCCTTCAAAATTTCGTCGTCCTGGAGGAGCCGTTCGACTTGACCCTTTCGCTCGAGGAGATAGTAGATACCGCGGTTCATCCGGATATCGTGGTATTGCAGGTCCAGCATGAACACGCGCGGATCGTTCCACGAGGTGTCCCGAGCGTCGATGTACGACTGGATCATCCGACGCTTGATCAACCAATCGACCTTACGATCGAGCAGGTTCGGATCCGAATCCAGACAATCCAGGACGTGTTGCCACATCTCGACGGCCTCGCGCAGCTCGTCGCTCACCGGATACTGCTCGCTGTATTTCTGGGCCATCTCGCAGTATTCGCGCTGGATCTGGATCGGTGAATATTCACGACCGTTGTCGAGTCGAAGTCGCCGCTTGCACGTCGTGTCGTAGGAGATGTCCTTGATCGCCTTGACAGGGTTGCGCAGCGTAAAGTCCTTGTTGATGTAGTTGTCCTCGATCATCTGCAAAACAATCGCGCAAGTCCCGATCTTCAGGAAGTTCGTGTATTCGGACATGTTCGAGTCGCCCACGATCACGTGCAGGCGCCGGTATTTCTCTCGATCGGCATGAGGTTCGTCGCGCGTGTTGATGATCGACCGATCATTCGTCGTGGTGCCGGAGATCTTCTGATAGATGTGCTGGGCTCGCTGGCTGACGCAGTAGTGCACTCCGTCCTGGGTCTGGAAGACTTTCCCCGCTCCGGTGTAGATCTGGCGGGTGACCAGAAACGGAATCAGCTGCTCAGCGAGGTAGTAGAAGTCGACATCGCGGTCGACCAGATAGTTCTCGTGGCAGCCGTAGCTGTTGCCCACGAAGTCCGTGTTGTTCTTGAAGATCGACAGCTTCCCGGCGATCCGCTCCTCGCGAATCTTCTCTTCGGCGTAGATCTGCAGATCTTCGAGAATGCGCTCCCCAGACTTGTCATAGAGAATGACCTGACGCGGCGCCGCGCATTCCGGTGTCGCGTATTCCGGATGACATCCGGTGTCCTGGTAGAAGCGTGCGCCGTTCTCGAGGAATACGTTGAGGAAGTGCTCGGTGGTGATCAGCTTCTCGAACAGGAAGCGGATCGCCTTCTCGACCGGAAGGGTCTTGCGCCCCTCCGGAGTGAAAATGATTCCGTATTCGGTTTCGATTCCGTAAATGCGTTTCTGCACGGCGCCATCCGATAGACCTGAGAAAGTCTAGGTGCCCAGGAGCTCACTCACTACATCGGTATGAAGCCGACGGAACTTGCGTCCAACGCGTGCCCTCTCCAGCACGCAAGCTTCCAGATTCTCCGGACCGACATCGGGTTCTCCCTCCGTCGCGCGCCGTAGCGCGGCGCGGCCCATGCTCAGGGCTTCCCCCAGGGGCATATCGACGCGGTACTCGCTGGACAGGAAACTGGTGATCTCTTCGGAGGCCCCTCCGATCACGCAGTACGACGAGTGATCGCTGATGCTTCCATCGAACTGAATCCGGTAGATGGCGGTCTTCTCGTGGCCCGCCAATTCGGGGTCGCCGACCTCGACCACGATCACCTCGACTTCGAGGGGCTTGAGCTCGCGGGTGAAGACGTCGCCCATGGCCTGGGAGTAGGCATTGGCGAGGGCCCTGGCCCGAACGTCGTCGCGACTGTAGGCAAAGCCTTTCACGTCCGCGTAGCGGACGCCCACTTTGCGCAGCTGGTCGAACTCGCTGAACTTGCCCACCCCCGCGAAGGCCACGCGATCGTAGATCTCGCCGATCTTCGACAGGCTCGAGGGATTTTCCGCCATCAACAGGACGCCCTCGGCGTATTCGAGGGTCACGCTCGACTTGCCGCGGCCGACGCCCTTGCGGGCGTACTCGGCCTTGTCCTGCATGATCTGTTCGGGCGAGACATAGAACGGCATGGTCACGACGCGTTCCTCCCCCGCCTGCCGATGATGTCCCGATAGACCGCCTCGATCTCGGAGTCGTCGGCGGCTCCGATGCCCTCGGCCGTGCAGTACTTGATGAGCGGGAAGATACCGCGAACCAGGTCCACGCCCCCGGTCGCGCGGTCTTCGTCTGCCGCGTCGACCAGCGCCTCCACCGCCATCTGAAGGCCATCCTCCCAGTTCGCATCGCTCCGGTGGGACTTCTTGAGCGATTCGGCGGCGTAGAGTCCCCCGGACCCCGTCGCCTCGAAATCGGTTTCCTCGTAGTGCCCGCCCGTCACGTCGAATTTCCACAAACGCCCGTGTCCGCGCCGCAGGTCGTAGCCCGCAAACAAGGGGACGACCACGAGACCCTGCATCGCCGCCGGGAGATTGGAACGGACCATCTGCGCCAGCTTGTTCACCTTGCCGTCCAGCTCCAGAGACTCCCCCTCGATCTTCTCGTAGTGCTCGAGCTCCACTCGCATCAGCCGCGCCATTTCGATCGACGGCCCCGCCGCGCCGGCGATGGCCATCAGGGAGTAATTGTCGGTGGGGAAGACCTTCTCGATATCCCGGGAAGCGACCCGGTGGCCCTCGGTGGCGAGGCGGTCTCCGGCGACGATCACACCGTCGACAAACGTGAACGCGAGAACCGTGGTTCCGTGGGGAACCGACAGGGGCCGCTGGCCCTCCGCGAGTTGGGTGATTTCGGGACGGAGATGCTGGTACTCCATCTCCAGAAGCTCTACGAAACTGGATCCGCGGTAGTTCCCCGGAATCTGCAACGCTCCCCCCCCGGGTACGTGCCGAGCTATTGACCGCCTCGCTGCACGTAGTTCTTGACGAATTCTTCTGCGTTTTCCTCGAGGACCTCGTCGATCTCGTCCACGAGGGCATCCATCTCTTCCTTGAGCTCTTTGCCCTTCTTGGCGAGTTTCTTGGGCCCGCTGCCCTCGCGACCGCCAGCGCCCTCATCTCCGCCGCGCTTCGGCTCCTGCTTCGTCCGCGCATCCGCCGCTGCGTAGACCGGAAAGAAGGACGGGTCGGTTCCCACTGCAGCGCACGCCTTGTTCTTCGCCGTTCGTTTCATTCCATTCCCACTCGGGGCCCGCTCAGGCCCGCAGATTTCTCACCAGGTCGCCCGCCGTAGGTGAGTTGTTCAGGAGCTCGTCCACGTGAACCTTCGAACCCTTGAGAGGTTCTTCCATCATGATCCGTTTGATCGGTTGCTCCCCCACGCTGAACGAAATCGAGTCCCAGTTCACGCCGAACACCGACGGTCCGTAACGCCGGAGGCATTCCCCGCGGAAATACGCCCGCGTATTCTCCGGCGGCTTTGTAACTGCAGTGTTGATCTCCGCGTCCGTTACGATTCGTTCGGCCCGGCCCTGGCGCTCCAGAAGATAGTATAGGCCCTTGTCCGGTCGGAGGTCGTGGTACTGCAGATCCAGCATCTGAACCTGCGAAGAGCTCCAGTCCAGCGACTTACGCTCCATGAAGGTCTCGATCAACGACTTCTTCATCACCCAGTCGATCTGCTGGTCGAGTTCCATCGGGTCGCGCTGCAGGCAGTCGATGACGTGCTCCCATTTGTCGAGGACGTCGGCGACGAAGGGTTCGACCGAATGCGAGGCGACGTAGGAGGCGGCCATCTCCAGATACTCGGCCTGCATCTGGACGGCGGTCATCTTCTTCCCGTTCTCGAGCTGTAGCTCGGTCCTGCAGCTCGGATCGCGGGATGTCTCCTTGATCGCCCGGACGGGATCGCGCAGCGAGAGATTCTTGGTGATCGCACCGTCCTCGATCATCGACAGAATCAGCAATGTAACGCCGTTCCGCAGATAGATCGTGTACTCACTCAGATTCGCGTCCCCGACGATCACGTGGAGTCGCCGATACTTCTCCCGGTTCGCGTGGGGCTCGTCCCGGGTATTGATGATCGGGCGCTTCACCATCGTATCCAGCGCCACCTCGGTCTCGAAGAAGTCCGACCGCTGGGACAGCTGGTAGTCGCAGGGATGACCGCGATTCTCACTGCCGACCTTTCCGGCCCCCGTGTACACCTGGCGAGTCACGAAGAACGGCATGAGGTGCTCGACGATCTGCTTGAAGGAGGTCCGCCGATCCATCAGGTAGTTCTCGTGCGAGCCGTAGCTATTGCCCTTGCGGTCGCTGTTGTTCTTGTAGAGCAACATCTGGCTGCCAGTGGGCAGCAAGCTGTTGGCTTCACGCCGGCTCGCCTCGAGGATGCGCTCGCCGGCCTTCTCGTGGATGACGAGTTCCCGCGGATTGGTGACTTCGGGGCAGGAGTATTCGGGATGAGCGTGATCGACGTAGTAACGGGCGCCGTTCACCAACGTCTTGTTGCGGGCGATATTCTCTTGCTGATTCGGCGTGTACTTTTCGCCGTCGACCTGGAAACCGCGGGCATCCGCCAGCGGGTTCTCCTGGTCGTAGTCCCAGAGAATCTGCCCCGAGTGATCTTCGCGATAGGCGTTCACGAGCAAAACGCAGCTCGAGATCGGATCGAAGTCAGGATCGCCCTTTACGGTGATCCCGTACTCGATCTCTGTTCCCATCACCTTCGGAATGGCCATCCGCTCTCCGCATTCGCTCTCACCGTGCCCTACAGATACTGGCCCGAGCTGACGTCTTCAATCGATCGCTCTTTCCGGTTGATTTTGGTCATCAGAGTGCGGACGTTGATGATGCGCTCGCCCTTGCGACCGGAGATTCGCGCCCAGTCGTCGGGGTTCGTCGTGTTCGGGAGATCCTCGTTCTCCTTGAACTCATCGTTCACCGACTCGATGATATCGTCGACCTTGATCCCCCGAATCTGATGCTCGATCAAACGCTTCACGGCCTTCTTCTTGGCACGGGCAACGATGTTCTCGATCATCGCGCCGCTCGAGAAGTCCTTGAAGTAGAAGATCTCGCGCTCGCCCTTGGCGTAGGTCACCTCGAGGAACTTGTTCTCTTCGGTGGTCGCGTACATCTTCGTGATCGTGTTCTCGATCATTCCGCTGACGATCTTCTCCGGATCGTTTCCGTACTCCTTCATCGCGGACTCGTGGAAGGGAAGATCCGGCGTCAGGTACTTGGAGAAGATCTCCCGAGCGGCGTCGCCATCGGGACGATTGACCTTGATCTTGAGATCCAGGCGCCCCGGTCGGAGAACCGCGGGGTCGATGAGATCCTGCCGGTTGCTGGCACCGATCACGATCACATTCTCGAGCGACTCGACTCCGTCGATCTCCGACAGGAACTGAGCCACGACCGTCGCCTCCATGTCCGAAGAGATCCCCGAGCCGCGCATTCGGAACAGGGAGTCCATCTCATCGAAGAAGATCACGACCGGAATGTCTTCGCTGGCCTTGTCGCGCGCCTTCTTGAACACCTCGCGCAGCTTGTGCTCCGTCTCTCCGACGTACTTGTTGAGGAGCTCGGGCCCCTTCACATTCAGGAAATACGGCGTCGTCGCCTTGCCGGTGCGCTTTTCCACGCTGCGGGCCAGGCTATTCGCAACGGCCTTTGCGATCAGTGTCTTTCCGCACCCCGGCGGCCCGTAGAGGAGAATGCCCTTGGGCGGCGAAAGCTTGTGCTCGGCGAAGATTTCGGGATACAGATACGGCAGCTCGACGGAATCGCGCAGGGTCTCGATCTGCTCTCCCAGCCCACCGATCTTGTCGTAGGTAATGTCGGGAATCTCCTCGAGCACCACCTCCTCGACCGATGACTTGGGCAGCTTCTCGAAGGCGTAGTTCGTGCGCGGGTCGTACAGGATGTGATCGCCCACCTTGAGCTTCTCCTGGCGCAGCGGCTCCGCCAGGGTCACCACCCGCTCATCGTCGGTATGACCCAGGACGATGACGCGGTGGTCACCGAGGAAGTCCACGATGGAGGAGACCTCCCCGCGTGAGACGTAGCCCGAGGGTTCCACCACGTTGAAGGCCTCGTTCAGCACGACGTGCTGACCTTCTTCGAACTGGAACGCGTCGAGGTCGGGATGAACGTTCACCCGCATGGGGCGACCATCGATCATGATCTCCGCGGTGCCGTCCTTGTTGGCCCGCTGGAAAATTCCGTAGTTGTTGGGAGGCGCGCACAGCTTGTCGACCTCCTCCTTCAGGAGCTCGATCTGCTGCTTCGCTTCCTGAAGCACGCCGACCAGCCTTTCGTTCTGACGCTCCGAGTCGGCGCACTGCTCCCGGGTGAGATGGTAGCGGCGACGCAGTGCCTCGAACTCCGCGAGCAGGCGATCGAGCCGGCGCCGCGCCTCGGCCGAGTCAGACCCGAACATCCGCATCGCGTCGCGCAGATCCTCGATGTTGTCCTGATACGAACGAGCGAGGCCGCTCTCGGATCCCGGACTCTCGGATCCCGGACTCTCGGCATCGCTGCCTTCGTCTCGCGGACCGGATGTGGAGATCCGGCGCATGACATCGCGTACAAAACCCTTTCGGCTGGATCCAGAGTCGAATTCGCTCATACCACCCTCTTTCCGCTCACCGAACCCGAAAGTGGGTCGGCGGCTGCACAGGCTCAGGGGACCTGCAAGCCACATGCCGCATCGTCGCCACGCATGCGAACGGAACTATTTCTCTGACCGATACAGAGAGAGTAGGTCGGACTCTGCCGCCTCGCGGCCTCGATCTGCCGTTGTTCGAAGCATTCATTGCCACGTTGGAAACCTTCAGCGACTCCCGGGGCTGCGCCGATAAGCTCATGTGAATGCGCAAGCTCCCACCGCCAAGAGACGCCGAGCGCGGGTCCGTATTCTCCGCCCGAGACGAAGACCCGATCCGCACGCGCCACTTCGTCCTTGAGGGGGATGCTGAAAGTCGCCGAACCTACCGAAATCTCGAACCTTTTCGAGAATACCGCAGGGCCCTCCGGTGTCAACTATTCTGGAGGTCTTCAGACGCTGCGGCGTTCGCTCCTCCTTCATCCCTGCCTTCCCCGCCACGCGAGGTCGCCCATTCGACCCGAGCCAAAGGAAAAACATGAATTCGGCCAGCACGAACCAGAGCAACTTGCGCTCTGGCTGCCGTCGCGATGCCGCCGCGCTTCACCTCCCTGAATGGGTGTTGCGCACCCCCTGCATCCGGAAGATGCGAGGCTGCCGACCGGTGCGTTTTTGACGGGGATCCGTCGGCGTACCGGCGGTTTGCATGGGGCCACGAGACCCCGCCGAAGATTGCGGCACCCCGCAACTTGCGGAAGTAACCTTCCCAAATACGGCATTCCGGAGGAGTCCCAGGCCCGAAGCCGCGCTTCTGGCAATCTCCGAAACGCCCAGAGAGCCCGGGAGACCGCTGGCGAGCTTCGGTCAATTCGTGGCTTCTCCAACCCCTCGGATCGCATCCAGGTCGATCACCCGGACGCCGGGGGGCGGATCGAAGCGAAACAGCTCTGCCGGTGGGGCGAGGTTCGATCGAATCTCGGAAAACGTGACGTCGGTGACGTTGCCCAACAGGTCCACCACCGTCGTCGCCAGCAACTCGCCGCTTCGGGGATCCGCGCGAATGCGAAGCTTCTCGTAGCTGGCGGGCCTTCGCGGGAGTAGTTCCAGCCACGCATCTTCGCCGTCGCAGGATTCTGCTTTGATCCTGAATTCGCCGCGGATGTCGCCTTCCCCCAACAGAAATTGGATAGCCGCTCCAGACATGTACCCGCTGCCGGACACGGTCAGTTTCTGGGCCTCGCGGCGCACGGGATCGTAGAGCCAGAGGGTCTGCCCGTCGCTCACCACGAGACTCTCGTCGGGTTTCTCGTAGGCCCAACGCATCTTCCCGGGCTTTGCGAAAACGACGCTGCCGCTCGATTCGAGGGCGGGCGACGACGGGCGATGGCCCAGCGCCACCGTTCGCGTGGACTGGGTGAAACGCGCGCGCATGTCGCGAATCGACCGGTAGCGACGCTGCACGGCATCGACGGCGCGCTCGGCACAGGCTGCCACGCTGGCGGTCGGAGACTCGGGCGGACCCCCATTCCCCATCCCCAGCGAAGCTCGGGAAGGTCCGAGCACCAGAGCCACCAGAGAGAGACACAGCAGCATCGGTTTCGACGCGATCGAGGGCCCGTTCATTCAGGGCTCGAGCGCACTCACGAAGACCTCCCGCGACTTCGTGCCCACCTGGGGTCCGATGACTCCCTGCTCCTCCATCTGCTCGATCATTCGCGCCGCCCGGTTGTACCCCACCTTGAGGCGGCGCTGGAGGAACGAGATCGACGCGTTGCGCGTGTCCGCCACGATCTCGAGCGCACGGTCATACATCTCATCGACGTCCTCGCCCAGGGCCTGGCTCGCGTCGGACTCTTCGCCCAGACGGATGAGCGTCTCATCGAATTTCGGCTCCCCCTGCTCGCGCAGCAAGGCCACGAGCTTGCTCACCTCCTGCTCGGACACGTAGGCGCCGTGCAACCTCTGCAACTTGGAGGTGCCGGGCGGGAGGTACAGCATGTCGCCCTGGCCGAGTAGATGGTCGGCCCCATTCTGGTCGAGGATCGTCCGGGAGTCGGTCCGCGAGGAAACCTGAAACGATATTCGCGCGGGAAAGTTCGCCTTGATGATTCCGGTGAGGACATCGACGCTCGGTCGCTGAGTCGCCAGCACCAGATGGATCCCCGCCGCGCGCGCCATCTGGGCCAGCCGCTGCAACGACTCTTCGACGTCACGGGAGGACACGACCATGAGGTCGGCCAGCTCGTCGATGACCACGACGATGTAGGGAAGTCGGCAGTACTCGATCTCTTCGCCCTCCTCTTCCCCGTGCTTGGCCCGAAGCCGAAAGCTGGTCTCTCCCTCGGCGACCGCCG
This sequence comes from Myxococcota bacterium, assembly GCA_036447375.1. GTDB lineage: Bacteria > Myxococcota_A > UBA9160 > UBA9160 > SMWR01 > JACZXC01. The sequence goes on along the minus strand of JAZFUU010000043.1, from coordinate 1,099 downwards.
CATCGACGCGATGGTTGAACTGCTCGATGCTGCGCACCCCGATCGCAGCCATCATCTGATACCGCTCCTCCATCTTGTGGACGATGCCCCGGAGTGCGGCGGCGGCGCGCTTCGGATTGGTGACCACGTCGGCAATGAGGTGCGGAATGCCCTCGTACACCGACAATTCGAGGAGCTTCGGATCGATCAGCAGGAGTCTCAGCTCGGCCGGAGTCGTACGGCACAGGAGCGAGCTCAGCAGGGTATTGAGAAAGACGCTCTTGCCCGTGCCCGTGGCCCCCGCGACCAATAGATGGGGCATCCGCCCGAGATCGGCGAAGGCCGGATTGCCGAAGATATCCTTGCCGATCGCGATCGTGAGCTTGGAGGTCTCGGACCGGAAGGATTCCGCTTCGAGAACCTCGCGAAGGTAGACGAGCTCGCGTTCCGGGTTGGCCACCTCGATCCCAACGACGGACTTTCCGGGAAGCGGCGCGATGATGCGCACCGAGAGAGCCCGTAACGCGAGCGCGAGATCGTCGGCCAGGCTCACGATCCGGTTTACCTTGACGCCCGAGGCCGGCTCGAACTCGTACATGGTGACCACGGGGCCCGGGTGCACGGTGACCACCCGGCCGCCCACGGTGAAGTCGAGGAGCTTCTTCTCGAGAATGCGAGAGTTCATGATCAGGCTGTCGCGGTCGTAGCTTCGGGTTCCGGACGGTGGCGATTCGAAGACCGAGATATCGGGCAAGGTGTAAGGGCCCGTGTCTCCGGCTTCGGAAAAATTGAAGGACCCCTGCCGGCCCTTCGAACTCTCGCGCTCGACGGCGTGATCGACGATGGCCGGTTCCCCAGCTCGGAAACGCCGGCGCGGCAGTTCGCCGTTGCCTCCACCCGATGCGATGGGCAGATCGTCGGATTCCAGCGGGGCCCGCGCAGCGGCGACACGGCTCCGCCGTGCCCGGCGCTCTCGCCAGACGCCCACCGCCGTCACGCCGCTTCGGACCCCGGCAGCGACTTCGAGGACTCCGTGTCGAGCCCCTGCCGCGGCGTTCAGCAGACCACGACCCAGTTGAGCCACGAGCACCGCCAGGACACCACTCAGCCAGCCCAGGGC
>JAZFUU010000042.1:0-13304 GCA_036447375.1 Myxococcota bacterium | reverse complement strand
GCCCGCGAGCGCCTGACCGATGGTCGAGAGGCCGCCCGAGTCGTTGTAGGTGAGCGTGATGTCGAGCGAGCAGCTCGCCGCAATGCACGTTTCGTCGAATGAGAACTCGATCGTCACATCCGGGAAATACAGCGGATCGTCGCCCCCCAGGATGGGATCGCCGCTGAAGCCGAAGGTCTGGGTCGTCAGAGCTCCTGCGGGCGCTGCGAGGGCAAGCCCGATAGCGAAGATGAGCCGCCTGAGTCGAGATCGGCCCGCCGCGGAAATTTCGGTGAAGGACAGCAGCCGACGCAAGTCGCAAGTATGTCGATTCATCCCCGCCCCAGTGGTCCACTCAACGCAGCAAACCGAGCAAAACTAGAAGAAAGCCTGAAAAGAACGAAAGCAAGACCGGTGCCAAGAATCCAGGACGAAAATCTCATTTGAATTCAAATAGATACGGTGAACCCCGCATCGGACTTGCCGTCCCGTGGAAACAGATTTCTCATAATGGAAGACAAGATTCCACCGACCGTTACTCGTGTGCGTCACCCGCGGTCGGAGTTCCCCGTGGGGGCCTTTTCGCGGCGTGCCTTTCAGTATATTACAAATTATTGAACTCGTTATAATATTCAGTAATATTTGATCGTGAGCCCGCGACCCAAGAATCTGATCCTCGACCTCCTCTCCAGCTTGCGACGCGGGTCCATGCCGGTTCGGGCCCTGGTGGCGGCCGGAGATCTGTTCGGGATCGCCGGGAACAGTGTCCGAGTCGCCTTGGCGCGTCTCCTGGCAGCCGGACTGGTGGAGCGCGACGAACGCGGGCGCTATCGCCTCGGACCCGGCGCTCAGGCCACGAACGAGCGGATCCGATCCTGGCGCCGGATCGAGGCTGCCCAGATCCCCTGGCAGGGAGACTGGATCGGCGCCCACGGGGTCGCCCGGCCGGTGGCCGGCGTTCGGCCCCCTCGCTCGCGACAGGCCGACGCCCGCGCGCTGCGTTTGCTGGGGTTTCGATGGCTCGAGACCGATCTCGCCCTGCGCCCAGCCAACCTTCGGGGCGGAATCACGGGCGTCCGAGAACAGCTGTGGCAGCTCGGGCTGGAGCCGAAGGTTCTGATTTTTTCCGTGGGCGAGTTGAGTGCGACGACCGAAGCCCGCGCCGTGGCGTTGTGGGACGCCGCGGCCCTGGCCCGGGGCTACGACGAGAGTCATCGGGCCCTCATCGCCAGCGAGGACCGGCTGCGCGAGCTGTCCCGAGATCGAGCCATGGTCGAATCGTTTCTGCTGGGAGGGCAGATCATCCGCCAGCTCGTACTCGACCCGTTGCTCCCGGAGCCGATCGCCCCCGCCGAACCCCGCCACCGGGTCGTGGAGGCCATGCGACGCTACGACGCCCTCGGGCGTGAATGCTGGGCCGACTTCTTGGCGAGCTTCGGTCTTCCCCATCTCAGGACTCCGGCCGACATGCGGCTGCTGGAGACGACCGGCAACCCGGTCACGCTGAACGTCCGGCCGCGATGAACGGACCGGAGGGAGGGATTCGATGAGTACTGCGAGCGACGCTGTCAGCGAGCGCGCGCCCTGGCGCACCGCTCTGACCCCGGCCGAGCTGCGATCGCTGCTCGAGCTTCGCGACATTCGCTCCTGGGGATCCTTGGCGATCAACTGGGGCCTGGTGGCGGCATCGTTCACGCTCGTGGCGATCTGGCCGAATCCCCTGAGCATCGTCCTCGCCATCTTCGTGATCGGGGCGCGGCAGCTCGGCTTCGCCGTGCTCATGCACGAGGCGGCCCACCGCACGCTCTTCCGCAACCCGGTCTGGAACGACCGCTTCGGAAACTGGCTGAGCGCCTATCCCGTTTGGGGCGATCTTCATCCCTATCGCCCGTACCACCTGCAGCACCACGGACGGACCTGGACCGACCACGACCCCGATCTGGGACTCGTGCAACCCTTTCCCATCACGCGTGCCAGTCTGCGCCGTAAGGTCTGGCGCGACCTGTCGGGACAGACCGGATGGAAGCGCGCGAAGTTCACGCTGAAGCGCGACCTGGGTTGGAGTCAAGGACGTGTCCGCCGTCGCGATGGAGCGGGGATGCGCCGCCTGCTCGGCGTGATCGCAACCAACGGGATCCTGTTCGGGATCCTGGCTGCCTTCGGTCACCCCGCGCTCTACCTCTTGTGGATCGCGGCCTGGCTGACCAGCTATAGCCTGGCCATGCGGATTCGTTCCATCGCCGAACATTCGATGGTGTCGGATCCCGCGAGCGATCTGCACAACACGCGAACGACCCGGGCGCGCTGGTGGGAGCGGCTGCTGATCGCACCCAACCGCGTCAATTTTCACCTCGAGCACCACTTGTGGATGACCGTCCCCCACTACAACCTGCCCCGACTGCACCGGATCCTCTCGGAGCGGGGAGTCCTCGACGATGCGCTGGTGACCACCGGTTACCGGGGAGTGCTGGAACTCGCTTCGTCCCGCACCTGACCGACGAATTCGCACCGGAACCGGGCGCCGTCGTCCAGCCCGAGGGATCATGAATAAAGCGCGCGGGATCATGATAAATCGAACTAGACTGTCGTGAAATTGCGAGGAGACCCCCCATGATCGCGAAACGCGTTCACCACGTTTCCTTTGCCGTGGCCGACCTCGAACGTTCCCGGCACTTCTACGGGAACGTTCTGGGTCTTCAGTCGATTCCCCGGCCGGACCTGGGACTGGCGGGGATCTGGTACCGCGCGGGCGAAGCCGAGATCCATCTGATCGCCACGCCCGAGGGTGCGGATGTCGGCGGCCACCCTCCCACGCTCACGCCGCTGGCCAACCACAGCGCATTCGCCATCGATGACTACGCAAAGGTGCTGGACCACCTGAAATCGAGTGGGCTGGAGGTCATGGAAACCAACGCCGAACGGGGCCAGATGTGGGTTCGGGATCCCGACGGCAACGTGATCGAATTCATCGCGCCGCCGGCGTGAGCGCGGAATCGGTTCGCATCGACTCGCCTCGGGTGCGGCCTCAGCCAGCGAATTCGGCCCCCTCGCGCTAGTTTCTCTGTCCTAGGCACCCAACCCCGGCCCCCCATCGACCCCGCGAGGATCCCATATGCCCCCGCCTTCCGAGTCCGCAGTCCTCGAGGCTCTGCGTCCGATCATCGATCCGGATTTCGGAAAGAGCATCGTGGATCTTGGCTTCGTCAAGGATCTCAAAATCGACGGTTCCGAGGTCTCCTTCGCGATCGAACTCACCACCCCGGCCTGTCCGGTCAAGGAGCAATTTGAACGCGAAGCGCGAGATCGTGTCAGCGGTCTCGATGGCGTCGAGAACGTGCGCGTCCGCATGACCTCGAACACCCGGGGCCGAAATCTCAGCGCCGGAGCACCCCAGGCGGAGGTTCTGCCCGGTGTCCGCAACGCGATCGCCGTCGCGTCCGGCAAGGGAGGCGTGGGCAAGAGCACGACAGCCCTCAACCTGGCCCTGGCGCTGCGCGATGCCGGCGCCACGGTGGGTGTGATGGACGCGGACGTCTACGGGCCCTCACTGCCCCTGCTGAGCGGGACCAGCGGGCGCCCGCGGTCCGAGGACAAGCGCATCTTCCCGCTCGAGGGGTACGGCCTCAAGCTCATGTCCATGGGTTACTTCGTCAGCGACAACTCGCCGGTGATCTGGCGGGGACCCATGGTGCACGGTCTGATCCAGCAGTTCCTGACCGACGTCGAGTGGGGGGAACTCGACTATCTGGTGATCGACATGCCGCCGGGGACCGGCGATGCGGCCCTGACGCTGACCCAGAAGGCCCCTCTCTCCGGTGCGATCATCGTGACCACCGCCAATGACCTCTCCTTGGTGGATGCCCGCAAGGGTCTGAAGATGTTCCAGAAGGTCGAGGTGCCCATACTCGGCATCCTGGAGAACATGTCGTTCTTCACCCCGCCGGATCTTCCGGATCGCAAGTACTACATCTTCGGAGAGGGCGGAGGTCGCCGCACCGCGGATGAAATGGGAGTCGATTTCCTGGGCGAGGTGCCCATCGACCCGAGAATCGTCGAGGGGGGCGATGCGGGCAAGCCGATTCTCGTGTGCGCTCCTGAATCACCCGCGGCCGAGGCCTTCCGAAACCTTGCGGGCCAGGTGGCCCGCAAGCTCGCGGTGCTCGCCGAGAGCAGCAAGCCCCTCGCCGATGCCAACATCAACTGGGTCTAGCCCGAACTGACTCAATCGCGTTCGGTGACCCCGGCCTTTCCGTGCAGTAGATCGTTGAACATCAGCGGCGCCGGACTCCGCGCCCCCTCTCGAGCCGACCGGATCAGGAACTCCTCGAGGGTGTATCGTTCGAACTGGATATCCGCCTCGGGTTCGAAGAACGAATCCGGTATCGGTACGTCGCGCAGCCAGTCGACGTAGTCGGTGTAAAATCGGATCCCTTTGCCGCGCAGGTAGCTCTCGGTACGCCGGGGAAGCCGATGCTCGTCGGGCGAGACGCAGACCTCGCGTTTCCCGGCTCTGTCGGTCACGCGGTAGAGATCGCAGGCCGCCCCCATGACCATCTCGCTCCCCACATTCTCGGCACCCTGAGCCAGCAGGATCTGGAGCTCCTGGCCAAAGGGACGCTCCCCGGAAGCGTCGTCCGCCAGCGCCGCCTTTGAGCGCTCGATCGCAACCCCTCTTCGCATCGGAACGTCATAGGCATAATAGGTGTTTCCGTTGACGAGGTTCACCACCCGATGCCATCCGATCACCGTCTCGACGCGCAGATTCCGACCCTTCGACCAGTAGTAGGTCACCTGAAGAGCTCCTTCGCTTCGGATCAGGGCCTGGGCGTACCAGGTCACGGGCTGCTTCGCTTCCTGGGCGCCCACGGCCCCCCCGGCGAGCCCGGCGCCCAGAGCCATGGCGAAGCCGACTCCGCCGATTCTTTTCACCGCGCGCCTCCCTCGATCGCCGGGCCTGCGGGTTGAACGCCGGATGGAATCATTTCGGCGATCGGCGTTCCCTCCATCCATTGCGGCACGGAAAGGCCCAGGAGCGCGAGCACCGTGGGCGCCACATCCACCGCGTGGACCTCGCCGAGCTGGTGGCCCGGTCGCGCACCACGCCCCAAGCCGAGAAAGAGCCCGCCCATTTCGGTCACCTCGGGACGGTAGCCGTGGGATCCAGCCATGGCAGGTTTCGATCCACCCGAGGATTGGATCGCCGTGCCGATCGGGGCGAGTACCACTCCGCTCCCGAAACGGGGATGACCCAGGCGCAGCGAAGCCGGCGCTTGCTCCCTCGAATGGGCCTCGAGGCCCAGGCGACGGGCCACGGCGAGCGCCGGCTTCAGATCCGAGGCGCCCGGCGCGAGGGAGAGGATCGCGAAGCCACCTGCGCCCAGAACCCGGGCCCCGACCTGCGCGTTCCGGAGTGCCGCTGCGAGATCGACGTGCTTGTCCACCGCGGCCATGCCGTGATCCGACACCAGGATCAAGGTGGTGTGGGCGAGGGCGTCGCGATCCCGCAACCCCTTCAGCAGCCGAGCCAGAGCCCGGTCCTGTCCGCGTAACGCCCCACGTACGGACGCCGAGTCGGGACCGTTGGCGTGGCCGGGCTTGTCGGCGCCGTGAAACCAGCTGGTGATCAAACGCGGACGTTCGCGAGGAAGATCGAGCCATGCCAGGATCTGGTCGACCTTCTCGCGCTCCGGCGTGCTGCCGTCGAAGGGCTTCCAGTACCGCGGGCCGCCCCGGTTTCGCCAGACCCCCTCCGAACCCACCCAGTGGAAAGACGCCGAGGTGACCCCCTGCCGCGCCGCGATCGACCAGATCGGTTCGACCTCGATCCAGCTCGGGTCGTCTCGGTATCGGAACAAGCCACGCTCGGGGTCGACGAAGACGTTGGACACGATGCCGTGGATCTCGGGGGAGACGCCCGTGACCAGGGTCACGTGATTGGGAAACGTGTTGGTCGGAAACACGGGAATCAGGCGCTCGGCGGCCACCCCGTGCCGAGCCACGTCCGAAAATGCTGGGAGCTCGGGGAATGCTGCGCGCTCGGGGTTGGGAACGTGATCCCAGCGGGTGCCATCGAACGAAATCAGGATCACGCTCGGCGCCCGAGCCTTGGCTTCAGCGGCCGGCGAAGTGCCGAGCGATGGGCATGCAAGGGCCGAGACGAGGGCGAGTCCGCCCAGGTGGACACACCACGGGATGCGCAGCACGGTGCGCGACCTTACCATCGGTGACCGTGCGAGTCGCATTGAGCATCGCGGGTTCGGACCCCACGGGAGGCGCGGGTCTCCAGGCGGATCTTCAGGTTTTTCGAGCGCTGGGCGTTCATGGAGCCGGAGTCGTCACCGCAATCACCGTTCAAGACACCGAACGCGTCCATCGGGTTCTGCCGGCGTTCCCCTCGGTGGTGCTCGAGCAGCTGCGTGTCCTTTTGCGCGACATCACCCCGGACGCGATCAAGATCGGAATGCTCGCCACCGACGATGTGGCTCGCAACGTCGAACTCGGCCTGAACGAGCTCGACGAAAAACCGCCGCGACGGATACCGATCGTGGTCGATCCCGTGCTCTGGTCGAGCGATGGGACGACCCTGCTCGAGCGCCGGGCGTGGGGAAGCCTCGAGTTGCTGATGGGACGGGCGGCGATCATCACGCCCAACCTGCCCGAGGCGGAGGCGCTTTCGGGCAGCGATGTATCGACAGAGGAGGGGGTAGAGGCCGCCGCCTCCGGACTGGTGGTCAATCTCGGGGCCGGGGCCGCCCTCGTGACCGGCGGCCATCGAGACGGACCGCCGAACGATCTGCTGGCGGTGCGCGAGGGCGGTGGAGTGGTCTTCCATTGGCTCAAGGGAGAACGCATCGGCGGCGCCCCGGTTCACGGAACCGGCTGCGCGCTGGCCTCGGCCATCGCGGCGGGCCTGGCCCGGGGCGAATCGGTGCTTCCCGCTGTCGAAGCCGCTCGCCGCTTCCTGGCCTCCGCGCTGAGAAACGCCGAAGCCCGGGGCAAGCGCGCTCGCTTCCTCGTCTACGGCTAGGGGATGAAGTCGGCGAGGCGAACCGGACGTCGCCGTGCTCCCCAGGTTCCCGGGGCGCCGTCGAAGACACCGGCGCAGCGCTCACCACAGCGCCGGCAACAGCCCCTGTCATCGAGATTCCATTCGCCCAGTTCGTAGCGGTCACGACCGATCAGGACGGCAGCGCAAGCGTGGCAATAGGTGCTCTGTCCGGCGACATCGCGAACATTGCCCGTGTAGACGTGCCGGACACCATGGCGCATAGCGATCTCCCGCGCTCGGGTGAGAATCGGCGGCGGGGTGTGCGGTTTGTCGAGCATCCGGTAGTCCGGGTGGAACGCGGTGAAATGCCACGGAACCTCGAGGCCGAGGTTCTCGACCACCCATCGGCTCGCGGCTTCGATCTCCGCTTCCGAGTCGTTCTCGCCGGGTATCAGCAGCGTCGTGATCTCAAACCACACGTCGGTCTCGTGGCGCAGATACACGAGAGTCTCCAGAACCGCATCCAGTTCGGCGCCGCAGATCTTCCGATAGAAGCTGGGACTGAAGGCCTTCAGGTCGACATTCGCCGCGTCCATGGAGTCGAACAACTCCCGTCGAGCTTCCTGGCAGATGTAGCCGGCGGTGACCGCGACGGTGCGGATGCCGAGCTCGTGGCACGCCCGCGCCGTCTCGACGGCGTACTCCAGAAAGATAACGGGATCGTTGTAGGTAAACGCGACACTGCGGCAGCCCAGCTCGCGCGCCGCGCGGGCGATCGTCGCTGGGGGCGCCGCGTCGGCGAGTGTGTCCACCTCCCGCGACTTGCTGATGTCCCAGTTCTGGCAGAAGCGGCAGGTCAGGTTGCATCCGGCGGTCCCAAACGAGAGCACGGGCGTACCCGGCAGAAAGTGATTGAGCGGTTTCTTCTCGATGGGATCGACGCAGTACCCGCTCGAGCGGCCGAAGGTCGTGAGTACGACTTCGTCGCCCTGTCGGGCGCGAACAAAGCAGAGACCGCGCTGGCCGTCGGAGAGCTGGCAACGGCGCGGACACACGTCGCACTGGAGTTTACCGTCGTCCAGGGCGTGCCAGTAGCGGCCGCTGACGACCCCATCGCGCGTTGTTCCGAAGCTCACGCGTTCCCCGGAGCCTTCTGGCCCGAGTTCCGCTTCAGCGGTACCAGTCGCTTCTCGACCAGGAAGTTGAACAACGCGTCGGCGATCCGCTCGTGGCCACGACGGGTGGGGTGCATGGCGTCGAGGAAGTGATGGGGTCCGTCTTCCGGGTGCAGCAGCGGATGCACCTCGAACAGCGGCACCCGGTTCGCGCGGCTGAACTCGGTGAACACGCACGAGTGAGGCTTCGAGTCGCGGTAGGAGGGATGAATCAGCACGAACTCGAAGGCGTGCTCGCGGGATAACCTGAGAAACTCTTTCAGGATCTCGATCCGCTCCTCCAGCCGCACGCGAAACGGAAACTTCAGGCTCCGCCGCTCCTCGCCCACCTGCACCGGCCAGGCGGGGCGAAACTCCTCGCCCACGGTCTGCTGGAATTGCTCGATCTGGGAGAGCGCCAGTCGATAGCGAATGAAACGGTAGATCGCCGACCACGCCAGCAGGCGTCGGTGGGTGCGGCGCAGGCGGTCGGCGTGGCGCTCGGGGTCCGACAGATTCATGCCCACCACCGAGCTGTCCGACGCCCGCAGGTAGCTGGGGAGCAGGTCGTTGGCCTCGTGGTAGAAGAGCAGCATCTGCGGTTCGAGGGCGAGTCCGCGTTCCTTGAGATAAACGAGGCTCTGGAACGAGGTGTAGGCGGGCACCCCGCCGTTGATCACCGTAAAACGGTCTTCCCCGGCGGCGCGATTCAGGTGCGCCTCGAGCAGGGCGGCGTAGGTTTCCGCGTCGCCCACGCCATTGCCGAAGGCGGAACTCTCGCCCAGGGACAGGATGCGGAACTCGCGGTCCCGGCGCCTTCTCACCTCGGGACCGCGCAGCCCGAGGCTATTGGTACGGGTGGGAACGCCGAAGAAGACCACCTCCTGGTCCGGGCGCAGCGACCAAAAGAGGTTCTCGTCGAGCTGCACCAGTCCCTCGGGTTCCCCGGGCAGCACGTACGGGGTGATGGGGGAATCGCCCCAGCCGCCCAGGCGCAGCACGGTCTCGGCCACCGCGATCAGCGCACACAGGGGAATCAGCGAGAAGACGACGGTCTGGATCACGTCGCGCAGCGCTTGGGCCTCCGAAAGCTCGGGCCGCGATGTCGCCGGTCAGAGGTGCGGCACCTCCGGCAAGAGTAGCGGTCCTGGAGGGCGGCTCGCGTGAACAGCGGGCGGCGCCGCTTGAAATCTCCGAAGCTGCGGCCAGAATGGAAGCGTCGGAATCGCGGGGGGCCGTGTTCATGAAGCGGGTTCGACCGCCGGCAGTCGCTGGAAGATTCTACCCCGGCGACCGCGCGGAGCTGGAGGCCGCGGTCCGCGGCTACCTGTCGGCTGTGAAAGTGCCGGCCGTGAAAGTGCCGGCTGTGGAAGCCGGGGGGGGAGCAGACGCCGCGGTCGAAGCGGGCTCGGCGCCGAAGGCGGTGATCGCCCCCCACGCCGGCTACATCTACTCGGGCCCCATCGCCGCCTCGGCATACGCGCGCATCGCTCGGGCACCCGGCGCGATCCGGCGGGTGGTGTTGTTGGGCCCGGCCCACCGCGTTGCCGTTCCGGGCCTGGCGGCCCCCGAGGCCGACGCGTTCGCCACACCGATGGGCGAGGTGCCGCTGGACCGCGACTCCCTGCAGCGGGCCCTCGAGCTTCCCCAGGTTCGGGTCTTCGACGCGGCCCACGCCCTCGAACACAGCCTCGAGGTTCACCTGCCGTTCCTTCAGTCGATTCTCGACGACTTCGTCCTGGTGCCCCTGGTGGTCGGCGACGCGAGCCCGGAGGCGGTGGCCGAGGTCCTCGATCGCCTCTGGGGTGGCGAAGAGACCCTGATCGTGGTGAGCACCGATCTCAGCCACTACAACGAGTACGCGACGGCGCAGCGCCTGGACGCCGCCACCAGCGAGGCGATCGAAGCCCTCGCACTGGATCGCATCGAAACCGATCACGCCTGCGGTCGAATCCCGGTTCAGGGCCTGTTGCGGGTGGCCCAGCGCCGCGGCATGCAGGCGCGGGCGATCGATGTGCGGAACTCTGGAGACACGGCCGGGCCCCGCGATTCGGTCGTGGGGTACGGAGCCTATGCCCTCGCTTGAAACCGGAGCGATCGATCAGCGGTACCAGCGGGGCCAGATTCTCCTCGGCGTAGCGCGGGATTCGGTGGGCCACGGTGTGCGCACCGGCATCGCGCCGGCAATCCGCCCCGAGGACTACGCGCCGGAGTTGCGGACCCCGGGCGCCAGCTTCGTCACCCTACGGATCGGGGGGTCCCTGCGAGGCTGCACCGGGAGCCTGGAGGCCATGAACCCGCTGGTCGTGGACGTGGCGAACAACGCCCATCGATCCGCCTTCAGAGACCCGCGATTCCGCCCCCTCGAGGACGCTGAATTCTCGCGCCTGGATTTCCACCTATCCATTCTGGGCCCCCTGCAACCGCTGGAAGTGATTTCACAGACGCAACTCCTGGCGGCGCTTCGCCCCGGAGTCGACGGCCTCGTCCTTCGCGAGGGGTCGGCCCGCAGCACCTTCCTTCCCTCGGTCTGGGAGGCCATGCCCTCGCCGGAGCGATTTCTCGAGGAGCTCAAGCGCAAGGCGGAGCTTCCCACGGACTATTGGTCCGCGACCCTCCGTTTCAATCGCTACAGCGTCGAAGAATTCTCAAGCCCCGCGCGGGGCTAGGATGACGCGACGACCGAGTCCGTCTCCGGCTCGGGGCCGCGGCGAGCCACCGCAATCAGCGAGATGCCGTGCCAGGGCAGAACGCGATCCAGCAACCGGATCAGCCAGGTCAGGTGGTTCACGAACTTCAGCTGGACCCGGCTGAAGTGCCTGCGTCGCAGCAGCCTCCCGTTGATCCACCACGCCGGCGTCGTGAGCCGGTTGAAGTCGAGAATCTGCTCGACGCGAAAGCCGTTCTTCTCCAGCGCTTCACGCAGCTCGAGGCGGGAGTAGCGTTTGACGTGCCCCAGCATCTCATCGAGGGTCCCGTAGAGCTTCTGATTCTGTGGAACCAGGACCACCGCGCGCCCGTCCTCTGCGAGCACTGCGTGGAGGTTCAACAGGGCGCGGTTCTCGTCCGGAACGTGTTCGAGCACATTGAGACACAAAACCGTGTCGTACTCTCCGAGAAGACGACGAGCGTCCGCCGCTGACGCGAGGTCAAAGGGCTGGACATCCATGTACGGCCTGCCCTCCGATAGATTGCGCAAGAAGCGGAGGTAGTGCGGATTCACGTCGGTCGCCGTGTAGCGCTCGCGGGGAGCCAGATGTCGGCTCAGGTTTCCGATTCCCGCCCCCACCTCCAGCACCCGTGCTCCCACGAAAGGCCTCACGGTATCGGCCATCCAGCGGTTGAAGTGGGGGGTCGAAGCCATGTCGGTCAGGATCTGCGAGCCGTATTCGTCGGACTGGTAGATATCGTCGACGATCCACCAGCGGAGCATCGCGACGACCGCAAGGAAGCCGTCGCGGATGCCGATCTTCTTTCCCTCGTCGTAGGTCCTTCCCGCGTACGAGATCGGCACCTCGAAGAGGCGAGCCCCGCGCTTGGCCAGCTTGATGGTGAGCTCCGGCTCCATACGGAAGTCCCGGCTCCGAATTGGAATCGACTTGAGCAACTCGGTTCGAACGGCCTTGTAGCAGGTTTCCATGTCCGACAGGTTCAGGTCGGTGATCAGGCTGGCCAGAAGGGTCAGCAGCGTATTTCCGAGGGAGTGCCGAAAATAGAGGACCCGGCGGTAATCGGAGGTGAGGAATCGGGATCCGAAGACGGCGTCGGCACCGTGCTCTATGAAGGGGACGAGAAGCCGAGGCAGATCCTGAGGATCGTATTCGAGATCCGCGTCCTGGATCACCGTGACCGTCCCCGTCGCACGCTCGATGCCGGTGCGCACGGCGGCGCCTTTTCCGAGGTTGCGCTCGTGTTCCAGCAGCAGAAAAGCTCCGGGACGCTCGTGAGCGAATTCCCGCAACAGCTCGCGACTACCGTCGGTCGATCCGTCGTCCACGACGATGAGCTCGAGTCGGGAGATGAGCGGACTCTCCACCCGCAGCACGCGCTCGATGGCCGTCTTGACGAGATAGCGCTCGTTGTACACGGGCATGATCACGGAGAGCTGCTCAGTCACCCGGTACCCCCGAAACGGCCGCCGCCGCGGCCATTGACGAGAGTAACGATTCTGGACTCGCCAGGCAGGAGAATCGGGCTCCTAGCCGGAGCCGTCCAGCGCGTCGACCGCCGCGAAGATGTCTTCGGGTCGCGCGCGCTCGCGGTAGGTGTCGGACTGGAAGGTCCAGCGCACGATACCGGCAGCGTCCACCAGCATTGCGGTGGGATAGGCGATATCCCGGCCGTCGTTTCGGCCCGCGCGGTGGCGAATGCCCAGAGCATCCAACAACACTCCCTCCGGGTCCGACAAGAACGTGAAGCGACTCTCGAGCCGTTTCCGAAGCTGCTTCGAGGCTTCGGGCGGGTCGACGCTCACCGCGAAGAGCAGGACACCGCGTTTCGATATCCGGTCGTAGTAGCGATCGAGCTGAACCAGCTCGATTCGGCAGAAGGGTCACCAGTGTCCGCGATAGAAGATGTAGAGAGCCGAAGTCCCGAGAGCCGCCGATTCGACGGAATGGAGCGCGCCCTCCTGATCCAGCAAGGCGTAGGCGGGAAAGGCGTCGCCGACCCGAATCTTCAATTCGCTGGGCGGGAGGAAGCTCAGCGATACGGCATACCAGGAAATGAACGCGGCGAGGGCGCCTTCGAGGCCGAGCACGGCGACCTTGGGCCCCGTCCGCTTCTGCACGACCGATGCAATCCCCAGGGCGCATCCCGCCCACAGTGGGGCCAGCAGTAACCAGGGAATGCGAGCGTGAATCATCTGCTGGATTCCCAGCAGCGGCTCGCCGCTTTCGCCGAGGTTCGCGACGATCAAACCCACTGTGCCGAACACCAGAAGCGCCGAAAACCAGATCATGGCCGGAGCCTAGGCCAGCGAGGGCGACGTCGCGATCCGTCTACCGGCGCCTCGAGAGCCGCCGACCCGCAGAGGTGAAGAATCGGGGCATCACCAACGCGTGACGTTGCTGCAGTCGACGATCTGCGTCTCGCTGCTCGTATGGGTGATATAGAGGTGGCCCGTGTTGTTGCCCTTGTTGCATTTGTCCTGGGCGCGTCGCACGTACGCCAGGTGATCCGAT
>JAZFUU010000041.1:0-11584 GCA_036447375.1 Myxococcota bacterium | reverse complement strand
CACCGGCAGTAGAAACCCATCTATCAGGCCCATGTCGTGATAGAGCGGAATCCAGTTCACGCTGACATCGTCGCTGGAGAGCTCGAACGCTTCGCGAATCGCACGAACGTTGTTCAGAATCGCACGGTGGGTAAGGAGCACTCCGTTCGGCGTTCCCGTTGAACCCGAGGAGTACTGAATCGTGGCAACGTCCAGATCGCTGAGAGAGGGGAATGCGCTGAGTGCCGCAACCGACCTGAGGGTCGTTGCTGGGGAATCCGTCGCTGAGGTGATGATTTTCAACCCCCTGGGAAGTGAGCTGGGGTCGCCGCCGAAGAATGCCGCCACCTGATCCGTACAGTAGAAAATGCGTGCGTCCGCGTTGTCGAGAAGCTGACCCAGACGCGCCCGGTACACGGCTGCATCGGCCACGCGATTGAGCGGCATCGAAGCAAGCGCCGGTATCCCGCCGGCGAGCATCGCGCCGAAGTAGGCGCTGATCAGTTCGGGCCCGGTGGGCAACACGACGACGACCGTCTGGCCGGCCTTCAATCCGTGGGCGATGAGCCGACGAGCCGTACAGCTCGTCTCAGCCCAGAGTTCAGCCGTGGTGTAGCGCCGTTCTCGGCGCTCGCGGTCCAGAATGAAGAGACATTCGAAGTCGGGGTAGTGCTCTGCCAGTGCAGCCAGGGCGCCCGGCAGGGTCTTCGCTCGATCGAGCAGGCTCGGGGAAACTCGATGACTGGCGGGACGCGCGACGCTCTTCAGATCCACAAGTTGCGGCTCACGGTTCAGGCGGATTGCGGTGTGGGCTGCTGTTGATCGATGTGCTGCGCCAGCGCGCGAAGGCTACTCAACGAGTCCACCAGCTCGAAGCCCTCGATGACCACGTCGTAGTGATCCTCGACGAACGTGAGAAGGGCGATTCCGCTCATCGAATCGACGTGACCAGAGTCGAACAGGTGGTCTCCCGGCCCAACGTTCTCGGCCAACACCACGCCATCACCGTGCTGTACGACGATCTCACGCAGGCGCGAGATGATCGCAGAGACGGCAGGAGTATCCGGCTGTGCCGGCTCGTTCCGGATCGCGCTCTCGACCCGGACCTCCGTTCGCGCTCCCAGTGCGCCCACGATTTTGCGCAGCAGCCCTGCAGCCATCGCGTCTCCCGATCTCCTACCAACTCTTGCCAACGGATTCATCATACACCGTCTCTATGTGCCTCGTCGCAAGTGGCGGGGGTTGTTGGATAGTGCGCCCCGAAGACTGGCAAGTGCACCGACAGTGCGCGAGCGTTCCATGGATGGTGCGATTGCTTCGAGACGACGAACTCGAAAGGGTCATTGCGGTGTGGCACGACACTCGGAAACAGACGCACACCGCCATGAAGCTCGATGCAGAACGAGACGTGACCCTCGACGACAGCCGCCGGATCTTCCGGGAGCACATCGCCTCGCGCTGCCAGATCTGGGTCGCCGAACGGAATGGCGACGTTGTCGGATTCGTGGCCCTTTGCGGTTCGTACATCGATCGGATGTATGTGAATCCCGGCGACCAGGGATGCGGAGTGGGCACGGCGCTGCTGGCGAAGGTCCGGGAGCTTTCGCCCGCCGGCCTCGAGCTTCACACGCATCGGGCGAACCTGCGGGCGCGCGCCTTCTACGAAAAGCAGAGATTTCGTCCCGCGCGTTTTGGGATGAGTCCACCGCCGGAGAACGAGCCCGACGTCGAGTACCGGTGGCGTTCCGCTTGAACGACCCGGAGGAGGATCTACGATGAACTTCATCATCCTGACGAGCGACAAGCCGAACTCGGCGCGGACCCGACAGGAGACCCGGCCTGCGCATCTGGATTACATACGGGGATTCGGAAAGCGCATCGTCGCGGCCGGCGCAACGCTCAGCGAAGACGGAGAGACCATGACGGGCAGCTTCTTCATGGTCGCCATGCCGGACCGCGGCGCGGTGGACGCGTTCCTGGGGAACGACCCGTACGTAAAGGCTGAGCTCTTCGAGAGGATCGAGGTCCGCCGCTGGCGTCAGGTGATCTTCAACCCACCGGAACCGACAGAGTGATGGGCTCGATGCGGAACCTCGTCATACGAGCCCTCGCTCTCTGTCCCGCCCTGTTTGCGCTCACGGCCTCGGCGAGCGACCTCCCGCTATTCGCCGACTCCGTCGAACTCGAGGACGCGATCGGGCTCTCCGTGCTCGACCGCGAGATCGTCGCCTACGACGTCGCGGGCGGTGCCAGTCCGGTGCTCCGGCTCGAGAGAAACGAGCGGGTCGTCTGGAAAGGCGCGAAGGGTCGCGTCGCGATTTTGCTGACCGACCGTCGCGGACTCGCGCGCAGCGCCGACGTCGGCGGCTGGCACGAGAGCCGTTTTCGCCTCGCCGAGTCCAGGCCCGAACACGCTCTGATCGGTTCGCGCCTGGCTCTCGTAGTCACCTCACAGCGACTGCTCGGCTTTGACGGCCGGGCCGGACTCTGGCGCGAGCACCCGATCGGCGTGTCCGAGGAGGTGCGCGCCGTACGCACGTCCGACAGCGCCATGGTCGTGGTCACGGAGCATCGAGCCATCGGCTTCTCACCCGACTCGGGCGCCTTTTTCGACATCGATCTCCGGATTCACGAACAGCTCGAGGCTGTGAGCGCCCTCGCAAGCATCGCCACGGTGACGACGTCGCAGCGCATACTCGTTTTTCAGGGCCGCAGCGGCCGCTGGCAGGAGCGACCGAGATCGCTGAACTGACCGGCTCGTTCGGCCAGGGGGTCCCGCTAGAACGCGGCAATCTGAGCGGCCAGCTCGCCCGCGTGGGTCACCGGGAGCATGTGGCTTCCGCCCTCGACCTCGTGCAACGTGGAATTCGGGATCTGCGTGTGGAGGTAGCGGGCGATCGACACCGGGGCCAGACGGTCGTCGTCCCCGTGGAGGATCAGCGTGGGTAGCGCGATCGTATCCGCCCCGAACCCGCCCGAACCCGCCTCCGAACTCTCATCGAAGATCCCCGACATCTCCGAGCGATACGTCAACAGCGTCTCCATACGCGCAAAGTTCGCGCGCAGGCCTTCGAGCCACCAGTCCGGCTGCGGCCCGCCACTGAATGCGACGCCGGATAGCAATTTCATCAGGGCGACACCGGTCGACGGAACCGCCACGCGCCAGCGCAACACGGGATCCGAATAGAAGAACGCGGCTACCGCGGATGGCTCGGGCGGCTGTGCGTCGGCCGAATCGGGGCCGCCCGTGCCAACGAGCACGAGCCGCGCCATCCGCGACGAATCGCGCATCGCCCCGAACATCGCGGTGACCCCGCCGTAGGACCAGCCAACGACCGTCGCGTCTTCGAGCTCGAGTCGCTCGAGAAGAGCCAACAGTTCCTCGGCGTTCGCCTCGGGCGTGAAGTCGCCGTCCGATCTCGGGTCGGAGCGGCCGTAGCCGACGCGATCGTACGCGATCGCTCGGTAGCCGCGACTCGCGAGCTCGGGCATGAGCACGCGCCAGTCATAGGCGCTGCCCGGTAGCCCGTGGATCAGCACCACTGCCGAACCGGTGCCCTCTTCCAATACGTTCACCGCAACCCCATTCCCGAGGTCGACGCGCTTTCCCGCCGGCGGCAATTCCGGCGGCGGATCGGCGGGGAAAACGACATACCAGAGCGGTGGCAGCACGATGACCGCGCCAAGCAGGAGTCCGACGACCCGAAGAAATCGCATCATGTCAGTCCGCTCCGGAATGGTTGGCAGCAACGACCTGAGGGTATCAGAACGAAAATCCTATCGGGCGACCGCGCAGCGCCCTCATGTATCCTCAGACGCCACTCGAGGGGGAAGACGGTGGGCCCGGACGGGGTCGAAAATGCACTCGGCGAACCTACGGTGTATCGGGTGGCGATCGCCCTTGTCGCCATCGCACTGGCCGGGTGTCGGTCGCGTGAGGACTCCGAGCCGCCCGTTCCGGACCCGCGTCCCAACATCTTGATTTTCCTGGTCGACGATCTGGGTTGGAACGACGTCGGGTACCACGGGAGCGAGATCCGAACGCCGCGAATCGACCGCCTCGCCCGCGAAGGAGTTCGGCTCGGCCGTTTCTACGTTACCCCGATCTGTACTCCGACTCGGGCTGGATTCCTGACCGGGCGGTCCCCGATGCGCTACGGCCTGATCTACTCGGTAATCCAGCTCTGGACCAATTTCGGTCTGCCATTGGACGAGCATATTCTGCCCGAGTCTTTCCAAGCGGCAGGATATGCGACGGCCATGGTCGGCAAGTGGCAGCTTGGCCATGATCACGTGCGACAGCTCCCCTTCAATCGCGGATTCGATCACTTCTACGGGCTGGTGCACGGGCCCATCGATTACTTCACTCACGTCGTGGGTTTCGGACCGACAGTCACCGGGGCGCTCGACTGGCAGCGAAACGGCCGTACCGTCTACGAGGACGGCTACGCCACCGATCTACTGGCCGGGGAGGCGATCCGCCTGATCGAGACGAGGGATCGGGGCCGACCACTCCTGCTCTACCTCGCGTTCAACGCGGTTCACTCACCACTCCAGGCACCACAGGACCTGATCGATTCCTACGGCGAGATCGACGACCCACAGCGCAGAATTTTCGCGGCAATGGTCGAATCGACCGACGCCAATATCGGATCCGTTCTCGACGCGCTGGAGCGGGAGGGGATCGACGACAATACTCTTGTCCTCTTCTTCAGTGACAATGGCAGTCATCAGACCTGGGGTCGAACCGGGCCGCTCCGGGGCGGAAAAGGCAGCGTCTTCGAGGGCGGAATCCGCGTCCCGGCGATCGTGCGTTGGCCCGCGGGTCTGGAGGGGGGTCGGGAGGTATCGCACGTTACCAGCACCCTCGACGTCTTCCCGACTCTGGCCGCGATCGCAGGAGTGCCTGCGCGGAACGAGAAGCCCTTTGATGGCCGGAACGTTTGGCCACAGATCGAGGGCGAGGAGGCCCTTCCCACCCAAGACCTGTTCTTTGCCGTCGAGCAGTCCGAGGATTTCTGGTTCGCGGTCGTACATGGCGAATGGAAGCTGGTTCGTGTCGAGAGCAAACGCAATCTCGATGCCAAGAACTACCTCTTCCAAATCGAGGATGACGAAAGTGAGGCGAACGACGTCTCCGCCGAGCATCCTGCCATCGTGAACGGCCTGATGCATCGACTCATCGCCTGGAGAAAACTTCATCCGTCGACCGGGATTCGGCGGAACATCAAGCCACACCCGGGCTGGGTCCCACCCGAAGACTGGGCTACGGGGGTGCGCCGATAGAGGCGTATACTTCCAGCCATGAGCTGGAGAGATCGCTGCGGGCCGAAGCTCGTCGATGTGAGCCAGGCGATCGACCGGGTGAACTCCGGCGACACGATCGCGGTGGCGCCCTTCACGGTGACGCCCTTCACGCTCTGCAACGCGTTGATCGAGCGCGGCAGGCGCGGAGAGATCAGCAACGTGCGCGTGGACCATCTGGCCTCGCTCGCGTGCTGGACCTCGGAGGACCTGAAAGGGGCTTTCGAGCTGCACGACAACTACGCGACCCCGGCGAATCGCGACGCCTGCCATGCGGGTCGCATGGAGTACCTCCCGATCGGTCTCTGGAAGAGCTATTCGCTGCCGCCGGGTGTGGTCGAGCATCCCGACGCCTTCCTGGTGCCGGTCTCGCCGCCCAACGAGGCGGGCTACTGCAGCTTCGGCCCCGGTGTTTGGATGTCGCGGACGATGGCGGCGAACGCCAAGCTCGTGATCGCCGAGGTCCACCCGGACTTCATCCGCACCCACGGCGAAAACTACATCCACATCGATCAGATCGATCTCTTCGTCGAAGCCGACCCGGACACGGAAAGCCCACAGGCACAGCCGCTCTCTGATGAGGAGATCGCGACCGTCGAGGCGATATGCACGCAGGTGGGGGTCGAACTCGTTCGCGACGGCGACACGATCCAGACCGGCGTCGGGACCGTCTCGGCGGCGCTGGGCCAGTTCCTGGACTTCCGAAACGACCTCGGCGTGCAGACCGAGCTCATCACCGGCGGCATCGCCGAGCTGGTGAACAAAGGCGTCGTCACGGGCAAGTACAAGACGATCCACAGGGAGAAGGTCGTCGGCAGCGCGATCGTCGCCCTGGGCCGCGACGAACTCGAGGCCATCCACGAGAATCCCGTCTTCGAACTCTACGACTTCGGATACACGGACGATCTGCGGCGGCTCATCCAGATCGAAAACTTCGTTACGGTGAACAACGCACTTGTCGTCGATCTCACCGGGCAGGTCGCAGCCGAGGCGTTCGATCATCGCGCTTTCACGGGCGTCGGTGGACAGACGGTCTTCATGATCGCCGGCGCGTACTCACCCGGTGGAAAATCCGTGAGCGTCCTGCCATCGAGTTCTGTTCTGACGGGAACGGGCAAACGTGTTTCCCGCATCGTCGCAACGCTTGCGCCGGGAACTCCCGTCACGGTTCCGCGCACCTATGTCGACTATGTGGTCACCGAATTCGGAATCTCCGAGCTGCGCGGAAAGACGCTGAAGGAGCGCGCTCGAGCCCTTGTCGAGATCGCACATCCCGACTTCCGCGACGAGCTTCGCGAGCGCGCCCGAGAGCTCTACCGGGCCTACTAGCGCCGGCGCCCTACCGAGGCACCGGGAACCGCTCGGCGAATTACGGCTTGCATGCGACGGTGAGCCGATTGATTCCCAGCATGAAGCGTTTCGAATAGACAGCCCCGAATCCCGCGGCGGACAGGAGACGATCCACCTCATCAGGAGTCAATCCGTAGACTTCGCCCGGCTTCATCTCACGTTCGCCTTGATCCGCGTCCCACGGCCGCCTCAACAGGTGCCATACCGTCGACAACCGCGGCGGAATCATCGTGATGCAGATCCGGCCGTCGGGTCTCAAGACACGGTTCGCCTCGCTGAGAACCGCGCCCCGGTTCGGAATGTGGTTGAGAGCCGCAATGATCGCGACGGTGTCGAAGGACTCGTCGTCCAGCGGAAGGGCTGCCGTGTCCTCCGCGACGATGTCCACGTCTCCCCACTGGAAGACATCGGCACCGAGACCCTCGCCCGGGTAGGACCGAACCAGCCGATTGGTCCCGCAGCCGATGTCGAGGAGTCGGCCCCGAACGTGTGGCAGCACGGTTTCGACCCGCCACGTACACAACCTTCTTCCGAGGGCGTCTTTCAACGTCGACCACTTCGCGCGCTTGGTTCCGTCCGAGTATATCGCCGGAGCCAGCGCGGCGGGCGAATTCGGGGGCACGGGAACCACGGATTCAGGCGGTCCGCTACCCTAGGAACGATGGGCGCCAGGCTCACCATCGGGGAACTCGCGAAGACAGCGGACGTGCCCGCCTCGACCCTCCGCTACTACGAGCGCACCGGACTTCTCCGGCGGCCGCCCCGCAGCGCGTCGAATTACCGCCTCTACAGCGACGAAGACGTGTACCGGGTGCGTTTCATCCGAGCAGCGCAGGCCACCGGCTTCACACTCGATGACGTGGCCGAGCTGCTGCAGCCTTCGCATTGTCGCAAGGTGCAGGGGCGAATCGAAAAGCGACTGGAAGAAGTATCCGTCCGGATGAAGGAATTGCGCCACGTCGGTCGTGTGCTCGAGGCCGCGCTCTCGACCTGCCGGGAGCACGAGCCCACGGGGCGCTGCCGCGTCATCGATACCCTGAGCGCCTCGGCTCGCGGCGGACGCCCCCGGCGGAGGGACCCGCGCGCGTGATCGAACCGGCTGGGACCCCGGTCCGCTCCGCGACGCTCACGTGTCCGGAGTGCGGTCACCGCAAGCGGGAATCGATGCCCGTCGACGCCTGTCAATTCTTTTACGACTGCGAGGGCTGCGGGAGTCGGCTCAAGCCGAAACGCGGCGACTGCTGCGTTTTCTGCTCCTACGCCGATGTGCGGTGCCCGCCGGTACAAGCCGAAGCGATCCGAGGCGAGCGTCCCCGACCGCAGTAGCTAGGCCGCGCGCCGGCACACGACGCGCACCAGGCCCAGGTTGCGACCCGCGTCCTCTCGCAGCATGGCGGCCTCGCCGAGACCGGCCTCGCGATTCGGGTGTGCGTGCTCGCACCACACCTCGTTCCAATGCGCCCAGTGCTGCCAGCCGTCGGGCAGCAGGTCCGCACGATCGCAGGTGATCTCGGGGTGCCGCTCGAGGTGCCGTCGCCACCAGTCTGCCGAGTGGAACGAGCCAAACTGCCAGTCCCAGTGAGGACGCAGGTGATCGGGCAGCTTGCCGTCGAGCTCAGCCACCAGGCCCGGCACCACAATCCCGAGCTGACCGCCGGGCCGAAGGAAGGGCGCCAGGTAGCCGATGTAGAGGTCGTCGGTGCCGAAGTAGTGGTAGGCGTCGACGCTCACGACGGCGTCGAAGTAGCCCCGTGCGAACGGCAGGGAGTGCGCCTCGGTGTGAATCGGCATCACGCGCTCGTGCAGTCCGGCTTCCACGATGCGCGTCCAGTTCTCGGCGGGCTCTATCCAGAGGTCCGCCGCCCACACGCGCACGTCGAACTCGCGCGCCAGGAAGATGGAGCTCGCCGCCCGACCGCAGCCGAGGTCGAGCACGCGCATGCCCGGGGCGAGTTCCAGTCCCTCGCACAGGGCCTCGGTAAGCCACAGCGCGTTCGGGCCCATGCCGGTCTCGAACATCCACTCGGGTTCGTAGGCCGCCGACCTGGGGTAGGCCGGCAGTCGCAGGGCTGCTCTCGGATCCCGCCTCGCCATGGGCTGCCCAGGGTACAGGACCCGGGAACCGTCAGATTCGGTATTCTGCGACGACCTTCGAAGACACGGGGAGGCGACGTGGCAGAACAGACACCTTCCCCTACCGACGGCTCGGACGCGCCGGCCGGAACCGACGTGCAGCTCTTCGATCCCCGCGTCGTCGCCTGCCCCCACGCGGCGTACAAGAGCCTGAGGGATACGTGTCCGGTGAGTCGCAACCCGCTGACGGGCGGTGTCTTGATCGCCCGCTACGACGACGTCATGTGGGCACTCAAGCACCCCGAGGTCTTCTCGAGTGCGGTGGAGTCGCTTTCCATCGGCCAGAAGCGCCCGATGATTCCGCTCCAGCTGGATCCGCCCGAACAATCCCGGTATCGCAAAATTCTCGACCCCCTCTTTTCGCGGAGAAAGATGCGCGTTCTCGAGTCCGATATGCGCGAGCGGGCGATCAAGCTGATCGATGCCTTCGCCAAACGCGGCCGCTGCGACTACAACGCTGAGTTCGCAGTCCCGCTACCGTCGGCGATCTTCTTGGCGCTGATCGGGCTCCCCTATGAAGACCTGGACGCTTTCCTCGAAATCAAGGACGCCATCCTGCGGCCTCAGGTACAGACCGATGACTTCGCCGAGGCCTTGACCCTGCGCGATCGCGCCGGCCAACGCAGCTACGACTACTTCGACAAGATCCTCGACGAGCGCGAGCGCAGCCCAAGGGAGGACATTCTGAGCTGGATGCTTCGCGCCGAGGTCGACGGAGAGAAGCTCACCCGCGATCAGATCCTCGACATCTGCTACCTGCTGCTACTGGCGGGGCTCGATACGGTGACGGCGACGCTGGATTGCTTCACCGCGTATCTCGCAGCGAATCCAGACCGCCGGAAGCGGCTCGTCGAGAATCCCAAGGTGATCGAGAGCGCGGTGGAAGAGATGCTGCGCACGGAAACGCCGGTCATGATGGTCGTTCGCCAAATCAAGCAGGACTGCATCTTGAGCGGTGTCCAGTTGAAGAAGGGAGAGAACGCCGCTCTTCTCCTGGGCGCCGCCGACACCGATGAGCGCTTCTTCGAGGGCAGCGAGGAGGTCGATTTCGAGCGCCGGAGCAACCGGCACGTGGCCTTCGGGGCGGGGCCGCATCGCTGCCTGGGTTCCCACCTGGCACGCCTCGAACTCTGCATCGCGCTCGAGGAATTTCACAAGCGCATACCCGACTACTGTCTGCAGGAAGGCGCCGAGCTGGTGTACTCCCCCGGAATTCGGCAGGTGCTGAATCTGCCCCTGGAATTCGATGCGAGTTAGAGACTGAAGCGCAGGGTGATGAGCTGCCAGCTGAAGTAGAAATTCTCGCCGGCCGTTTCTGAGGGCAAGATGTTGAACATCAGGTTGCTGCCCAGCGTCGCCCCACCCAGAGACCACTCGATGCCACCACCGAGATTGAAGAGAAAGCCCGTGTCATCAAAGTGGCCAGACCCCGTCTCCTTGCGAATGTAACCGAGCCCGATCCCCGCCTGAAGAAACGGAGTCAGCTTTCGCGCGGCTGCGTCCGGTGAGAGATTCAGGTCGAAGGCGTACCGGAAGTTCAGCGTGGGAGTCACGAGAGTGGTGTCGTCCGAGAAACCGAGTTGAATTCGGGGCCCGATACTCATGTGCTCATCCAGGGCGTAGGCCGCATCCGCATCCAGCACAAAGGTCGTCGGGGTGGCGCTGAATCCGAGCCCCCCTC
Source organism: Myxococcota bacterium (assembly GCA_036447375.1). Taxonomy (GTDB): domain Bacteria; phylum Myxococcota_A; class UBA9160; order UBA9160; family SMWR01; genus JACZXC01. Next base: position 1,137 of record JAZFUU010000041.1, on the reverse strand, counting down.
CGATCGTCCAGAGGCCCGCGGCGTTCTGAGCGCCCGCCTCGGTCGCGAGAAAAAGCATCCCGAACGCCAGACCCGCCGCCACTCGGACTCTTCCCACTGTTCTCTGCACGGCCACCCCCCCCTTTTTTCGCCGAAGCTCGCCGACGGCCGCGCACTGGCACGGGTCGACTCGAGCCGAGCCGAGTCTCCACGTTCCCACGTGGCGCGCAAGGCGAAGCTGGAAATGGCGCCCCCCGGGGGATGTCCGCTTCGTCGCCTCTGCGAGACCGCGTCGAAGTCGGTGTCTCAGCCCCCCGCCGAAACCGCCGGAGTCCAGATGCCGCGGAGTTCCGGCTCGCGTTCGAAGCACGCGTAGAGAAACTCGGCCAGCTTCTCGTATCCCGCGCGCACGAGATGCATGCCGTCTCTCTTGAAGTAGCGGTGGGTCAGGTCGGCCTGGGGCAGGGCCGCGAAATCGGCGGCGAGATCGCAGAGCGGAATGTCGTCTTCCGCCGCGACCTCGCGCGCGATCGAGACATAGCGCTGATGCAGGGGGACCAGGTCCCGCAGGTCGGTGAGCCAGCGCTCGGCCAGGTACCTGGGCTCCCGCCCGAACTCGTGGGATGTGGGCGCGGTAAGCACCAGCGGGACCGCACCCATTTCGCGGGTCAATCCGGCCATGCTCCGAAGATTGTTCCGGAAATCTTCGGGAGAGACCCGCCGGGGCCGCTCGAGCCGACGATCCGCGAGCCAGGCCAACCGAAGTCGATGGAAAAGCTGCGCCACTCGAAACCGCCCGACGATCGGAAGGCCATCGGATCGCATCGCGTGAACCGATCGATCGTCGAGTCCGAAACCGACCCAGTGATCGTTCCACCCGAAATAGAAGCTCACCAACCGAGGTCGAAGCGGCAGGACGTCGCGCTTCAGCTGCTGAAGGCCCTGATAGGAGGTCCAGCCCGCCACTCCGAGCTTCTCGACCGCGAGTTCGAGACCCGGGTGCTCCTCTTCGATCCGTTCGCGAAACCATCGCGGATACGAACCGAATTCCGTGCATGAATCGCCCAGGAATACGATGTCCGGCCGGCCCGAATGCATCGCGTCCAGCCGCTCCCGGTAGTTCTTGGGAACCCAGAAGACGTCCGGATCGGCGAGGTA
>JAZFUU010000040.1:0-5022 GCA_036447375.1 Myxococcota bacterium | reverse complement strand
TGCCCGGCCTCTTGGCCATTGCGTGGATGCCGGACTGGTCCCCGGAGCGGCTTTCCTCCGGGCTGTTTCGGCACCGCGCGCCTCAACAGGGAACCTATCGGGGACCCGGGGCCATCTTCGATGGCCTCGGGAACATCAAATTCTACACCGACGACCCGACCGCTTCCGTGGCCGTGCACGAGTCCCGGGATGGCGATGGAACCCTCCACCGCTCCATATTGAACAACGGGAAGTCGGACGGCGATCTGCCCGGCGACTACGTAACCATGGGACTCGCGGGCCTGCTCCCGGCCCTGTTCGCGGCCCGGGCCGAACGCGCGTTCGTGATCGGCCTCGGAACCGGCGTCACCGCCGGGGAACTCGGGGCCCTGGACGAGATGCGAGAGGTCGTTGTCGCGGAGATCTCCGATGGCGTGATCGAATCGGCACCCTTCTTCGATTTCGGAAATCAGAACGTCACGCGGAATCCGAAGATTCGGATCGTTCACGGCGACGCCTATCGAACGCTTCGTCGCAGCGGAGCCGCGTTCGACGTCATCGCCTCGGAGCCCAGCAACCCCTGGGTCACCGGCACCGAGATGCTCTTCAGTCGCGAGTTTCTCGAAATCGCCCGCAGCCGCCTCACTCCCGGAGGCGTCTACGCCCAGTGGTTTCATCTCTACGAAACCGACGCCGACACGGTCTCGATGGTATTCCGAACCTACGCCGCCGTATTCGACCACGTGGCTGTGTGGTACGCCGTCGCGCCCGATCTGCTGCTGCTGGGATTTCGGGATCCCGACCTCGCCCTCGACGTGCGTCGGCTCGCGAAGCGCAGCCGACGGAAAGACTTCGCGATGGGGCTGGGGCGCTGCGGCATTCGGACCGTCGCCGCACTTCTCGCCCACGAACTGCTGCCGCTGGGAGTGATTCACGCGGCTCCTCTTCCCGGTCCCGTTCACTCGCTGCTCCACCCCCGCCTCAGCTATTTCGCAGCCAAGGCGTTCTTCCGGGGCGGAGGTGGTGCGATACCGACGCTGCTGAACCCGAAGGCGCTGTCCGCCGGAAAAAATCACTCGCTGGTGCGCCGGTTCGGCCGACTGCAGGGAGGACTCAGCGACGCGCAGTGGCAACAACTGGTTGCGGAGACGTGCCAGTACCGCGGCGATCAATGCCTCACGCTTCTGGCCGAGTGGAAGGTTCGAATGCCCGAATCGAGTGCCCGGCGGCGGATCATCGCCAACATCCGGGAGAACCCGCTTCTGTTGGATCGAACCCGACTCTCCCTGCTCGAACCCCTGTCGCGCCTGTATGGCGACGATGCCGAGGAATCGCTGAACCCACTGAAGGCCGCGAACGAGGCCACCGATCGCTTCATCCGTTACTACCACCACTCCGCTCCCTTCGATCGCGAGCAGCTGGCGCAGACGTGGAGGCGGTGCGAAAACGCTTCGGCGCAGGCTCAGCGCTGTCGTCGGGCTCGCGCCCGCGCCGAGAAGACCCTCGGCCCGCTCTAGCGATCTCATCTGGCGGGCTATCGCGCTTCGGAGAACTCGCGAACCCGGATTCGCAGGCGCTCGATCAGGACCGCATCGTCCAGAGCGTCGGCTCGGCTCAGCGCCTCGCGAGCCGTGTCGAGGGCGTCTTCGCCGCGACCTGCGGCCGCGTAGGCCACCGCCAGTGTATGGAGGATCGACGGGATCCGCCGTTCGGTGGCCGCGGCAGCCTCGCTGGCCAATGCGATCGCTTCCTCGACGCTGCTCTGGGACTCCGGCTCACGGGTGACCAACAGCCAGGCCAGGTTGTTCAACAACGTGGAGTCGCGTTGACCCAGGCGGGCCGCCTCGCGCAAGGCACGGATCGCTTCGTCGTGGCGGTCCGAGGCCAGCAGGGCGCGCCCGAGTTCCGCGTGAACCCACGACAGATTCGCCTCGAGCGCCAGAGCCCGCCGGAGCGCGTCGACCGCGCCGTCGCTGTCGCCGACGCGGACGAGTGCGGTTCCGAGCTGACCGTGCACTTCCGCGCGGTCCGAGTCGAGGCGAATGGATTGGCGATAGCTCGCGACTGCCGCCTCGGGTCTTCCCGCCCGGAGAAGTGTGAATCCGAGTGCGCTGTGCAGATCCGCCGACCCGGGTCGGAGCCGAATCAGCGCCCGGTACTTGACGGCCGCCCGATCGAACTGGTCGAGCTGCACCAGAACGCGGGCCAGCGCCGTGAGCCACCGCACCGACTCGGGCTCGCCTGCGACCGCGGCTCGGTAGTAGACCAGAGCATCCCGGGGCCTTTTCTGTGCCGAGCGAACGTCGCCCAACAGGCCGTTCGCGATGGGGGCCCGGGGCGCTATGCGCACAGCGGCCAACAGGTGGGCGGCGGCTTCCTCGAGGCGATCGGCGGAAGCGAACGCCAGGCCGAGATTGGTGTGAGCTACGTGGTTGCGCTCGGTCAGGCGCAGAGAGTGCTCGAAAAGTGTCGTGCTGTTCCTCCAGAACCGGACCTGCGCGGTCGTTCCGATGGCCAGCGCGAGAACCACAGCAATGCCCAGACCCGCGACGGCCCGAGCGAATCCGCGCCCCCGGGCGGCGATCTCACGGGCACCCCAAGCCACTGACGCGGCCAGCCCGATCAGGGGGAGATAGGTATATCGATCGGCCATCGAGGCCTGCCCGATTTGAATCAGACCGATCACCGGAACGAGTCCGCCGAGAAACCAGAACCAACCCACGGCCCAATAGGGCCGGCGACGAAGCGCCGCCATCGCGCCCAGCGAGATCGCCAGGAGTACGAACGCCGAGGTGACGACCTGCCCCGAGCTGAGGGAGCCACCCGGATGCGGATAGAAGACGGAGAGTCCCCGCGGCCAGAACGCCTTCCCGAGGTATGCGACCCCGGAAACCAGCGCATTCTCCACTCTCACGCCCAGCGAATACAGCTCGAAGGGCTGAACCGTCCCACCGCTCTGCTGGGCGGCGTAGGTGACCGCAGATGCGACCCCCACCAGACCGAAGAGCGGGAGCTTCTCGACAACAGCGCGACGGATGCGCCCGGGATCCCAGCGCTCGGGCTCCCCCGGGCGCCGCAGCCGGCCGCCGGGCCACTCGTCGATAAGCAGCATGGCAAAGGGCAGTGTCACGAGGGTCGGCTTTGCCATGAGGCCGAGGGCGAGCCAGGCGAAAACCGCGACCGCGTAGCGCCTCGCCCGGGGAGCACGCATCGATCGCTCATAGGCGAGCAACGCCAACAGTGCAAACAGCCCACTGAGAACGTCTTTTCGAGCGGCCGCCCAGGCGACGGATTCGACGTGTAGGGGGTGAAGCAAAAAGACCGCCGCCACGAACGCCGACGCCCAGATGGCTCGGGTCATGCGCGCGAACAACAGAAAGACCAACACTCCGTTCGCACAGTGGAAAATCAGATTCGTGAGATGGAATCCCCACGGCTCGAGTCCGAAGAGATCCACGTCGAGCATCCACGAAAGGCGGGTCAGGGGGAACCAATTCGCACCGTGAAACTCGGTGAACGCCCAGATCAGGCTCTCGAGACTCAGACCCGAGCTGACGAAGTGGTTGTTGGTGATATAGAGGTCATCGTCGTAGTTGACGAACGAATTCTGGAGCACCGGGAGATAGGCCGCGAGGGTTGCCAGCGTGAGGAAGATGGCTATCCACGTCTTCTGCGAAAACCGGGAACCCATGACCCGAGCACGTAGCGACCTCTCCCCGGATTCGCCAGTGAGAGCTAGCCTGGGTCGAATGTCGTGTTTTGCCCGGACGGTTCCGGTGTTGATCCTCGCACTTGTCGGGCTCGCCGGATGCTCAGCCAAGCGCCCGGTCCTGTACCCCAACGATCAGCTGTACGCCGTGGGTGAGGCACAGGCACGGCGAGACGTCAGCGACTGCATGGAGCGAGCAGAGGCCGACATAGGTCGCGGGAACCGGGGCGGGCCCATCGTAGGCGCTGCGACAGGCGGTGCCGCCGGAGCGGCGGCGGGCGCTGCCGGGGGTGCTGTTGTCGGAAGGGCTGGGAGAGGGGCCGCCGTGGGCGGCGCGGCCGCTGCCGCCGGCGGCTTCGTGCGCGGCCTGCTCCGGAGCCGCGAGCCCGATGCAGCCTATCGCACCTACGTCAATCGATGTCTGCGCGAAGTGGGCTACGAGCCGATCGGCTGGCGCTGATTCCGGCGCCGGGAGAAGAAGGCCAGACTGGCGAGGCCCAGGCCCATCAACGCAATCGTTCCCGGCTCGGGAACCACCGGCCCGGTACCCCCGGATCCAGAGCCCCCGACGAGGTCGTCGTCGCGGATGCCGTTGCCGAAAGGAATCGGGTTCAGGAGCGGGTGGAGCGCAAAGAAATCGTCTCCTGCGACGGACGGCTCCACGAGAGAGGCAGCGAGTATGTCCTTGAAGACGACGGTTCGTACGAACTGATCCACGTCGTCGAGAACGATGGTGTCTCCGCGGTTGCGTGAGAAGCTGAGTAGTTTCGCGAGGGCTCTTGCCCGGGGCGATGGGGTCAGGTGGAAGGGAACCGACTGCATCCGAGGCGGCTCGATGTACACGCGGTTCCGAACCTTGCCCAGAGAAAACACGCGACGCGTGTGATGGGGAGTTTGGATTGTCGTTCGTGACGCCGCCACGTCGACCGGTTCCACGGTATCGACGCGCTCGCTTCGCTCGGCGAGCTCGATGCGCACCACTCCCGGGGTCAGGAAACCCGCAATCACCGCAGCCGGGAGCAAGAGGAGCAGCAGCGGGACGATTCGGCGGCGCCATCGGGCCCAGCGCTTTCTGTCTGTGCTCGATTCGGACATCGAGCGCTCCTTCTTCGGATCGGCCCGGGGGATACCGGTTTCACCGAGCTCTTGTTGATTTATCGGCTGGCTAGAAGGCGGCCTTGATCGCGTAGAAACTTCGAGGCATCTCCCCTACGCACTCGACGTGCAGAACGCAACGCCGGGCGGAAACCGATGCGCAACGAAGCGGTAGAATTGAGCAGAATCGGGTGAGGGAGGCAGCGGCGGGCGCCGTCAATCGTCGGAAGCTGCCCCGG
>JAZFUU010000039.1:0-36142 GCA_036447375.1 Myxococcota bacterium | reverse complement strand
CTCGCCCCTCGGTGGGCCCCCGATAGGGCGGGGGGATCTTGACCCGCGGCATGTTGGACGTCCTCGGTTGGGACACGTCAGTGTAACCGACCGTCGCTACGTGTCGCTTCTCGGCCGGATGCTGGCGGGCGATTCTATTTTGGATGTGCGCGGGTCACGCGAGATTCGCCAAACGGAGCGTCCGGACTGAAAATCCGGACGGACTCGAACGCAATACTTCGAGGCGGCGGCGGGCTTCCCGCTCCTCCGACGGGGCGGGACCTGGGGTCATGCAAAGTCCCATGCCGATACGACCTGTCGGCGTTCGGCGTGAGGTCGGGAAACGTTGTCTTCGTCGCGGGAAAACGGATCTTCGTCGCGGCTCGGTCAGGACACCCCCGTGCCACGCTTGGGTCCCCGTGGGGTCAACATTCGCATCCCGGTTGGTCGATACAGCTACACTCCCCGGCTCGTTGGCCGCAGCGCACCTCTACGCAGGTCCGGCGGGTGACAGAGCCACGATCTGGAGGGGCCGGGTGGCACGCCGCATCATCGTCTGTGACGGAGCCGAGCTGGCACGCCTCTGGAGCCGGATCGGCGCCGGTGAGAACGAGGATCTGACCTGGATCCCCCGGGAAGACGAGCCGCGGGCGCGACCGAACGGATTCCGAACCCTCCAGGGAGGCCTCAACCCCGAGGCCATCGGCAGGCTCGACCCCAAGCCCGGCAACGAGTTTGCCGTCGTGAGCGAGGAGACCGCCTTTCTGCGAACCGCTGTCTCCGCAATCGGCAAAGCGGCGCCCGAAGCGCCGGTGCTGGTGCTCTCCGACCGCGTCGACTCCGAGGATCTTCCCGACCATCCGTGCCTGTTGCGCACGGGGCTGCGCTCCCTCATTCGCGACGACATCGACGAGGAATTCACGCATCTCTCCAACCTGAGGCGTGTCGTCGACATGCGGGCACTGGTGGAACCCCGCGAGAAGGTCGGGATCCTGCTACAGCCGGATCCCGACCCGGACGGCATCGCCTGCGGTATGGCCTTGCGCGCCCTGCTCGGACGCAAGAGCCCCAAGGCGCCCCTGATTTCCTTCGGAGAAGTTCAACGCCCCGAGAATCTCGCCATGATCCAGGCCCTGGGACTGGACGTGCGGACCGTCACGCCCGAAGAACTCGACGAGTTCGACGGCATCGCCCTCGTCGACGTCCAACCCAGCGTGTTCGGCGACAGCCCTCCGGCACGGGTGCGCTCCGTCGATATCGTGATCGACCATCACCCCGAGCGATCCGGCTATGACGCGGTCCTGAAGGACATACGCCCCAGCTACGGAGCCACCGCGACGATCCTCACCGAATACATCCGCGCCTCGGACATGGAGCTGCGACCGCGTCTGGCCACAGCCCTCGTCTACGGAATCAAGACAGACACCCAGCTGCTCGGACGCGAGACCAGCCGGCACGACATGGCGGCGTTCGCGTTCCTGCACGCCCATCACAGCCCGGCGCTGCTGCGGCGAATCGAACGGCCCGCACTCCCCGCCGCGGGACTGCGAGCCCTGGGTCGAGGACTCGCCGACTCTCGGGTCGAAGACGGCGTTCATCTGTTGGTCCTGGGTCGTGTCCGCGAGGACGTGATTCCCCAGGTCGCCGACCTCGCTCTTCAGGCCGAGGGAGCAGAGTGGTCGATCGCGGCGGGTATCGTCGGGTCGGATCTCGTGTTCTCGGTGCGAAACGTCGGCTACGTCCGCGCCGCCGGCGAAGTGGTGCGCGCCGTCGTCGAGGGGCTGGGCGTCGGCGGCGGCCACCGCTCGATGGCCAAGGGAATCATTCCGCTCAAGGCCTTCCGCAACGTCTACGGCGGCGCGTCTCGAGAGCGAATTCGCGTCGCCCTTCACGACGCCTTCGTGAAGGCCATCCACGGCACGGAGTAAACGCGCAGGCGGGCTCGGCCCGCCTATGTCAGTAGATTGTGGGCGCCGATCGTGCGCTCCTGAATCGAGATGCCCACCGGGCAGGTGCCGGTGCACGGCGCGCTGCACGAGACACAGACCGACGCCTGTTTCTCCAGACTGGAATACAGGCGCATCGCCTCCTTCTGCCAGCCGTAGTCCTCGAAGTACATCCGGTGTCGCAGAACGTCGTGGATCTGAAGCTTCTCCGGGCAGGAGTCGAGACAAGCTCCGCAATGGGGAGAGCAATAGCTTCCGAGGATCTGGCGGTCGTACTCCTGCAAGATCGAAACGTCGCGGGGATTGACGCCACGGCCCGACGCATACAGGTACTCGTCGACGTGCTGAAGCTCGAAGAATGAGATCACGGCGCAGGAAACGTTCGGGTTCGACAGCACCCACTTGAGGGCGGCCTGGGAATAGGCGTCGGCGTGCTCGCGGAAGCCGATGAGCCCGTTGTGCTTGGCTCCCTTGAGCGTCTTCATGGCCACCACGCCCATATCCTTCTCGCGCGCGCCGCGCTCGACGATCTCGGCCATCGGCGCCCACTGCCCGTGGTGGTAGGCCAGCATCATCACGTCGAAGCGGCCCGAGTCGATGCCGGTGTTGGCTACCTCGACCAGATTCGGCGTGTGGGTCGAGAAGCCCAGAAATCGGACCTTGCCCTCTTCCTTGAGCTGGTCGAACGCCTCATGAACGTAGGGATCCATGAGCCGCTCAACGCTGTCACAGGAGTGGATGTGGCACAGGTCGACATAGTCGGTCCCCAGTCGCCGAAGGCTCTCCTCCACGGCGGTCTTGTATTTCGTCACGGGAGTTCCCGCCGGTAGATGCCCGGTCGGCGTACAGAATTTCGTGGCGATGAAGAGCCGATCGCGCACTCCCTTGATGGCGCGACCCATGACTTGCTCGCTTCCCGAGCCCGCGTAGTCGGGGGATGTGTCGAAGTAGTTGACGCCTCGATCGATCGCGAGACGTGCGATGTCCTCACCGTTTTCCCGGCTGATCTGGCCGGTGCCCAGCACGATATCCGAGACCTTCCACTCGGTGCGGCCCAGGCGCCGGTAGCTGCGCACCCGGCTGTTCTTCCAGGCATCCATCCACTCCGGATGGGTCTTGACCACCGGTGCCTGGATGCTCTTGTTGATGCCGAGCCAACCGCGACCTCCGTGTCCGACGCCGTACATTCCTCGGGCCGCGGCGCCGGCCGCCGCCGTCACCAGCGATCCGAAGGCCACTCCCCAGGCGCCCGCAAGGAACCGACGTCGGCTCGCGTCCGCCGACGCGGCTTCGGCGCGCAGCGAGGTGCGCATCGCAAAGAATGCGATGGTGGCAATCACGAGGAGCGAGACGACCAACCAGACGAGGCCCGCGACGTTCAGGGTGAGATCCGGAGAGAAGGTCCGGGCGATGGACTGGATGGTTTCGCCGAGAACGAAGGCGCTCGGGTCGAGTCCGATCGGCAGCTGGTACAAAAGATGGCCGGTCCAGAGAAAACCGGCGATCAGAGCGATAAAAACGCACACGAGCGCGGCGTTGCGGGGTCGGATAATCATGGTGGGTAGTCTCCTGCGGCTCTTCGGACGCCTTTCCGGCGAGTCACCAGAATTGCCAGAGTTGCCAGTATAGACAACCGTGCGCGAGCGGCGCGGATGCGGACCCACCCCCGGATCGAGGCGGCCCAGCCTGCCGGCTACTCTTCCGCCGTGCCGAGGCAGTATCGCGTTCGCGCCCGTTTCTCCGATGCGACGGCACAGAGTTCCAAAGACGGTGTGGGTGTTCTGCTCCGCTTTCGACCCTTGAGCCGGACCCTCGGGGTCGACACCGTCGAGGACTACGCTGACCTGGGCCCGGCCTTGACCCTCCCCGCCGTGCGCGGCCTGGGAAAAGTGCTTCGTATTCTGAGAGCGGCGCGGATCGCGACCCCGCCCGATCCCCTCGAGCTGGTCGGACGCGAGAGCCAGGCGGCTGGCCTGCTGGCCCGGGCCGTGGGCACGGCACTCCGCCTCGAGGTGCGCCCGCGCATCCGGCTCCGCTTCCGGGTCTGGACGGATCGGGGCGTCGAGACCCTGGATGACGTGCTGGATGTGCAGGAACTCGAGGACGCGTACCTGGTCCACCAACGACATGCGCGCTTCCCCGTCCGATTCGAACGGGCCTCGATCGTCCGCCACCGCACCGAGACGGAGCACTGGCACGAGGTTCTGGACATCGAACGCGACTGACGTAGGTTTGGCGCAGAAAAGTGGGGACGGACGTACGGATGCCGATCGTCATTCCGAGCCTGATGGCATTGAAAGACTACGAGGGAACACACCTCGGAGTCAGCGACTGGGTCACGGTCGACCAGGAACGGATCGATGCGTTCGCCGAGGTGACGGGGGACCATCAGTGGATCCACTGCGATGTCGAACGCGCTCGCCGCGAGTCGCCGTGGAAGCAGACCGTCGCCCACGGCTATCTCACCATCGCCCTGGTACCGGACCTGATGGATCAACTCCTCCGGATCGACGGTTGGTCCGCCGCGATCAATACGGGAATCGACAAGATGCGACTCTCCGCGCCGGTCCCGGCGGGTTCCCGGGTTCGACTGCATGCGGAGATCGAGAGAGTGCGGTCACTTCCGAGCCGTGGCGTCCGTGTGACCTTCGGAGTGCGCGTCGAGGTCGAGGGAAACGCCAAGCACGCGTGCACGGCGAGGGTCAACTACGTCTACCTGCCCTGAGGACGGCCGCTTGACGCCGCCTTCACTGCCGCCGATCCTGCGACCATGCGCATCGCGCTGGCACAGGTGAATCCCACCGTCGGAGATCTGACGGGAAATCGGCGCCTTGTGGAAGCAGCCGCGGCCGCGGCCGCCGCCGAAGGGGCCGACCTGGTCGTCCTTCCCGAACTGGTCCTCACCGGCTACCCGCCCATGGATCTGGTCGAACGCGATGGATTCGTCCGGGATCAACTTCGCGAACTCGACGCCCTGCTGCCCGCGTCGGAACACGTGGCGATCGCGCTCGGCGCCGTGATCCCCACCCGGGATTCGGGTCCCCGCCATCTTCACAACGCAGCGGTCCTGCTGGCAGGCGGATCGCGCGTGGCGGTGCGACCCAAGTCGCTACTGCCGAGCTACGACGTCTTCGACGAGACCCGATATTTTCTCGGAGGGGGAAAGCGGGAACCGGCGTCGCTCCCCGGTGGCGGCCCGGCCCTGGGGCTCACCGTCTGCGAGGACGCTTGGGGGGATGAACTCCGATACCCGCTCGATCCCATCGACGAGCTGTCGAGCGCCGGTGCAGACTTCGTGGTGAACCTGTCGGCCTCCCCCTGGAACGTCGGGAAGCCCGCCGAGCGCCGCCGAATGATCTCCGAACTCGCCGCTCGAAACCGCGTCCCCATCATCTTCGTCAACCAGGTAGGGGGCAACGACGAGCTCATCTTCGACGGCGGCTCCTTTGCCGTCGACGCCGCCGGGCGCGTGCTGGCGTCGCTGCCGTTGTTCGAATCCGCCTTCGAGATCGTGGATCTGGAATCCGCAGAGACCCGAGCCCTGGATGAAATTCGCGACCCGGACGCGGTCGGCCAGCTGGAGGCTGGGTTGGTCCTCGGCATTCGCGACTATTTCCGGAAGCAGGGGCTCCCGCCCGGCGCCGTGGTCGGGCTCTCCGGAGGCATCGACTCGGCGGTGACGGCGCACCTGGCCGTCGAAGCCCTGGGACCTGATCGGGTCCTCGGCATCGCCATGCCCGGCCCCTACTCGTCGGATCACAGCGTTCGCGACGCCGAGGCCCTCGGAAGAAACCTCGGAATCGAAACACGTCGCGTCGACATTTCTCCAATTTACGAATCCTACCTCTCCGTTTTCCGGGACCTCTTCGGCCCGAGCGATGACTACGGCATCGCACAGCAGAACATCCAGTCGCGCATCCGCGGTGCGGTCCTGATGGCGGTGTCGAATGCCGAGGGTCGGCTCGTTCTGGCCACGGGAAACAAGAGCGAGCTATCGGTGGGGTACTGCACCCTCTACGGCGACACGGTGGGAGGGCTCGCGGTGCTCGGCGATGTTTTCAAGCGCGACGTCTACCAGCTGGCCCGCCGGGCAAATACCGCCGGCGAGCGCATACCGACGAGCATTCTGGAGAAGCCGCCCTCCGCCGAACTCGCCCCGGGTCAGCTCGACAGCGACGACCTGCCGCCCTACGACGTGCTCGACGCCATCCTCGAGCGGGCGATCGAGGGCGGCCTGGGCAGCTCGGAAATCGAAGCGCCCCCCGGTGCAGATGCGCAGACGGTTCGCGACGTGGTGGCACGGGTCGATCGCAACGAATACAAACGCCGCCAGGGGCCCCTGGTACTGCGTACCTCGCGAAAAGCCTTCGGGTCGGGGCGCCGGCTACCGATCGTAAACCGATACTCGGCTTAGCCGACGCGGCTTCGCGTCGGGGGCCTTCCTCGCTGTATTCGGGATCGGGATCAGGTGGTGACAGTGGTGATGGCCGTCGGCTCGGCAACCGCTCGGACGTTCTCGGCTCGGGCGCCCCGGGGACCCTCCTGAACCACGTATTCGACGATGTCTCCCTCGGAGAGAGAGTCGTAGTCGGTCGCTCCCAGCCCCGAGCGGTGAAAGAAGACCTCTTTGCCATCGTCACCGCGAACGAATCCGAAACCTCGATCGCGCACGAGCTTCTTGATCTTCCCCTTGACCTTGGGTCCGCTCGCGACGGCCGGGGCCTGGCGACGGCCACGGCCCCGACTGCGACTGCGACTCCGACTGCGGTTGCGGCCCAGACTGAACCGATCGGTGAGCACAAACTCTTCGCGGAACAGCTTGACCGGGACCACGAGATCCTTCATTCCGTCGGACTCGGGGCTCAGCAGCACTTCATCATCGCCGGCGTCGACGACGGAGTAGCGGAGCGCCGTATTCCGGTGGGTGACTCGAATTCCTTGCTCGATTTCTTCCATCGACAACATGGCGCGTCACCTCGCAGCGGGCTTCCCCGTCCAGCGTCATGCCCGTCGGGATGGTCATCGACCGATCGCGGAACGGGAATCTTGCGGGGGCTGTTCCTGACGCAGAGCGGCCAGAAACCTAATAACCACCGGAGGTTACACGATCGCCCGCATGGGGTCAAATGGGCGATTGCCGCCCCTGTATGCTCTGCCACCGTGGGCCGGCGATGCTGGAGTCTGATCCTCGTGCTTCTCGCGCTCGCTGCAACGGCGGCCCGCGCGCGCGAGCCCCAGACCCTTCGTGTCGGGACCTCCGGCGACTATGCCCCGTTCAGCAGCTCGATCGGCGGGGAGTCGGGTTCGTTCGAGGGATTCTCGGTAGCGATGGCACGGGCCTACGCCGAGCAGCGCGGCCTGGCCGTGGAGTTCGTTCGATTTCGCTGGCCCGATCTGATCTCGGACCTCGATTCGAGTCGATTCGACGTGGCGATGTCCGGTGTGACCGTCCGCCCCGAGCGGTCGGCGGCGGGTCGCTTCACGGTTCCGGTGGTCGAAACCGGTGCTGTGCTGCTGGCCCGACAGCCCGAACGCTGGACCCGACCCGAGGATCTCGATCGCGGGGACGTCCGTATCGGCGTCAACGCCGGCGGGCATCTCGAGCGCGTGGCTCGCGAGCGGTTCTCCCGAGCGGTACTGATCTCGATCCCCGACAACCTCGCCGTCCGGAAGGCACTCCTGGCGGGAAACGTCCACGCCGCAGTGACCGACACCCTGGAAGCCCCGATCTGGCTGCGCGAAACCGAAGGTCTCGTACAGATCGGTCCGTTCACCCGGGACCGCAAGGCGATTTTGGTTCGGAGGGATCGGCCCGCTCTGGCCGCCGACCTGAACGACTGGTTGATGGAGCGAGAACGCGACGGCAGTCTCGCCGCGCTCCGGCTGAGATACCTGGGTGAGGGGGCGGGGCAACCCGTCGCCACCGCACTGGGCGCGCTGCTAGCGGCCGTCGACGAGCGACTCGCCATGATGCCCCTGGTAGGAGCCGCAAAACGTCGTTCGGGCCTTCCCCTGGAGGTTCCCGAGCGGGAAGAGTGGGTTCTGGACGCGGCCGTCGCCGCTCTTCACGCGGCTGCCGATCGCGCTGGGGTCGCCCCAGCGCCCGCTGACTCGATCCGCCGATTGTTTCAAGTACAGATGGAAGCCGCGAAAGAGGTGCAGTGGCGGTCTGTGAAAGATCCCACCTACGCCGTACCCGAGCCACTTCCCGACCTCGACACATCTTTGCGTCCGGGCCTGATCCGCATCGGCGAACGCATCACCCAGCTCGTACTGAGCCTTCCCCGGAATCTCGAAGCGACTCGAGTACGCCGGGCGGCCCTCGAAGAACTCCGCGCCCCCTACCTATCGGAGCGATGGGCACTCGCCATCGCCGACGCGATTGTCACGCTGTCCCAGCGGAGTGACGACGGGGATGCGAAGAGGGAATCCGTGGTTTCGCCGCGCCCCCCGCCGACCCCTGACCGCTCGATGGGCGAAGCTCGACCTAACGACTGACGGCCCGGGCCAGCAGACCGGCCGCCACCGGAAGAGCGAAGCACACCGCGTAGCGAAAAGTCGCGAACCGCCAGCCCAGAATGGGCACTTCCCAGGCCACGAAACGGTGAAGCGCGAGCAGGCCCCACCCCGCCAGGAAAGCCACCACGGGGCCGGACCCAGCTCCCGAGCGCATCATCACCGCTGCCAGCGGCATGGAGACGAAGGGTCCCGCAGGGGTGATGATGCCCGCCGCAGTCCCGATGAGGATGCCCCGCAATCCGGAGTCCCGGCCCAGGGTCTCTCGCACCCAGTCGTGGGAAACGAGAATCTGGGCGAGACCCGCGGCCAGAAACGACACCGCGATGATCGGCCCGTAGCGGATGAGCAATCGCCCGCCGTCGCCAAGGCCGTCGCGCACCAGATCGAAGCCGCCCTTCGCGTAGGCCACGACCGAGAGCACCCCGACCAGCCCGAACATGAGAATCAGCGTTGCGTCGATCACGCGACCGTTCTCCGGCATCAGTAGTAGACCGACCGCGTCCGGTGTCGCGGATGCGCCTTGATCGCCGGCGCCTGCCCTCGGCTCCACAGGATGTAGTCGAGGCGGTGCGCGGTCATGGAGATGCCAGCCTCTCGCAGATTCTCGACACAGAGCTCCACCGCGTGCACCGCCGCGGCGCGGATCTCCACTTCCTCGACAGATCCGGAAGCAATTCCCTCCTCGGCATCGATCCGCTTCGCGAGTTCCGGAGCATAGACGAGAGCACCCGATCGACGCAGAACGTGGGGTACCAGATTGTCCGCAAAGCTCGTGAGTTCGTGGAGGTCTGAAAACTCGCCGTAGCCTCGGCCGGCGAACGCCACGGACAGGTCCGCCGCGGTGAGCTGGGCGCGCTTGTAGAACGGAACCTCGAGGCTCCCGATCCGGGAAACGTCGCGGTAAAACGGCATGGCGGCGAGTATTTTCACCAGACGTGCCGCCGAGTTCCCCGCCTCGATCAGAGGCCCCTCGAAGCGACCCTCGTGGCGTTCTGTCAGGAAGTCCCCGAGATCGTTGAGTGCCCGGGCATAGAGATGCATCAGCTCCGCGACTTCGGGTACCCCGAGGTCCTGCCCCAGGCATTCTGCACAGTCGCCGGCCGTCAGCGCAGAGAGATCGGCGGCGTTCCAGGGTCCCTTCGCCCGAAAGCGTTCCCGGAGACCGGTCGCCACCGTGAAATAGCCCGAGAGACCCGGGCGTTTCGACAGGTAGGGGAAATAACCCGAACCGAAGTTGATCGCGTCCAGAATCACGACGTAGGCTAGGCGCTCATCGCTCGCGCCGGCGCCGCCTCCGGAGGAATCGTGGGCCGGGTCCAGGTGGGGATCGGGCGGCGGCGTATTCGCCAGGTCCCGAGCCAGAACCGCGAGCGCCTCGGGCACGATACGAACCCAGCGCGCGCCGTCCATGACCTCTGCGCAGGCCGACCGCACCTGGGCGAGAACGCCGCCGATCAAGCGACCGGCCCGACGAAGGTGAGGGCATTCGGCAAAATCTCGATGCGCACCGGAAGCACTCCCACGGGCTCACCATCGACTTCGATGGGAACCGACCCGGCCAGCGACTCCATCTCGACGACCCGGCCCAGCCGATGCCCGATTCCCGGTTCTTCGAGGTGCCGCCCGCGGTAGAACAGGCTGAGTTTGGCGACAAGCTTCGGCCTCGAAACGCCCGGCACCCAGACGACATCGAACATGCCGTCGTCGAGCTCCGCCGTGGGTGCGACCGCCATGCCCCCGCCGAAATAGCGCCCGTTCGCCACCGCCGCCAACCGCAGAGGACCTTCGTGTACACACACTCCGTCGACGCTCAGGCGCACCGGCTCCGCGCGATGCCGCAAGATACCTCTCAGGGTCGCGATCAAGAACGCCGCTGTACCCCCCAGAACACGCGTGGTGTTCCTCACCCCCTCGACGATAAATCCGCTGATGCCGGCGCTCATGACGTTCACAAAGTGGGTCGCAACCTCGCGCCCCTGTGTATCGATGGCTCGAATCCGAGCCGCGTCGACACGCCGCCGCGATCCCGCCGCGATGCAGGCGATGGCAGCCTCGAGATCGCGGGGGAGGCCCAGGCTCCGTGGAAAATCTCCGCCGGTGCCCAGGGGAAGCAACCCGATCTCGACGACATCGCCGAGACCCGCATCGAGCAGGCCCGACGTCACTTCGCTCAGGGTCCCATCGCCACCGGCCACGATGATTCGTTCGATCCCGGCGCGCCCGCCCTCTCGCGCCAGTCGTTCGGCGTCTCGCGGCCCCCGGGTGTGCTCGATCTCGATGGTTCCGAGCGCTTCCCGCAATTGGCGCTCCAGCGAAGCCCAGCGTCCCCGGGTCGCCCCGGCACGGCTCATGGGATTGACGATCACGAGGGTTCGGGGCGCCACGCCCGGATTCTACTCTACGTGGCGCTTCATCTACTCTACGCGGCGCTTCGCTTTGGGGCCGGATCGGCGACTCGGTAGCTGCGGTGAACGGCGTTTGTGTAAGCGCGCATCTCCGCACGGGTCCGGTCGGCATCCCAGCCGGCGCTTTCAGCCGCGACCTGGGCGATCCGGTCGAGTTCGGGTAGCCCCTGGCCGGAGGCAAACATCGCAACTCGCAGCCGGCGCTCGAGAAGATCACAGAGAGTCGCGGGGCATTCCGTCCTCAGCGTCCACGGAATCTCCGCGAACGTGTAGCGCGATTGTCCGATCGGACGCCGAAGCGCTTCGGGAACTGCGAGGAGCAACGTCTCTGCAAGGACACCGTAGGTCCTCACGAG
The DNA here is from genome assembly GCA_036447375.1 of Myxococcota bacterium. Taxonomy (GTDB): domain Bacteria; phylum Myxococcota_A; class UBA9160; order UBA9160; family SMWR01; genus JACZXC01. The sequence continues at coordinate 24,937 of JAZFUU010000039.1, read as the reverse complement.
ATGCTCCGATTGCAGGGAACCCACCCCGAAGCGACGCCTCAGCTCGGATTCCATTTCTCGAAAGTCGAAATCATCGTCGCGCAGCGACAGTTTCGCAGTGCGGCTTCGTCCCAGCTCCCGGCGTCTCGAGCGCGGAATCTGCTCCAGAACCCGATCGACGATTTTCTGTCCCATCGCCCGGTAGGTGGTGAGCTTTCCCCCGGCCGCCGACAGCAGGCCCGAGGGATCCCGATAGATGCGGTCCTCGCGGGATACCGAAGACGGCGGCGTGTCTGCGTCGGGGCCGGCGGGAAGCGGCCGAACGCCGGCGTAGACGCTGAGAAGATCACTCGGCCCGAGTCTGACGCTGGGAAAGGCGACACGCACCGCATCGAGCAGGTAGTGAACTTCCCCGAGCGTCACGACGGGCTCGTCGATCTCGGAGGTGAAGTTGTCGGTCGTCCCGATCAGCGCCACATCTCCCCAAGGAGACAGGAACAGGTGTCGGCCGTCGGAACCGGGAAAGCTGATCGTTCCTCGCGTGTGGATCCGGTCTCCAGAAATCACCAGGTGAATGCCCTTGGCGGGCCGCAGTTCGGGTCGCTTCACCGGATGGGCGATCCCGCGAACGCGGTCGACCGCGGGCCCGGCCGCGTTCACCACCACCTGCGCCCGAATCGAAAGCGTTCGGCCGGAGAGGCGGTCGCGCACCCGGGCCCCTGTGATCTTGCGACTCCCCCGGGAATCGGTCGCGAACTCGATCACTTCGGCGTGATTCACGGCGGGGCAGCCGAGGCGGCGCGCGCTCTTCAACGTCTCGATGACGAGACGAGCGTCGTCCACCCTGGCGTCCCAGTAGAGCCCTGCCCCGTGGACGCCATCGGGCCGGAAGTCACGGGAAAAATCCTTCACCTGTTCTGGAGCGAGCATCCGAAACCGGGCGGACGATCGAAAATTCGCCAGCGCAGCGTAGATACAGAGCGCCGCCCGCACCTGCCACAGTGGAGGCGCGTCCGGATAGGACGGCAACAAAAAGGGAACCCGCTCGACCAGATGAGGCGCCAGCCGCAGCAAGAGATCGCGTTCTCGGCACGCCTCCCGGGTGATCGAGAGCTGACCCTCTCCGATGTAGCGCAGGCCGCCGTGCACAAATTTCGACGAGCGGCTCGACGTTCCCGAGGCGAAGTCTCCCCGCTCGACGAGCGCGGCTCGAAGTCCGCGGGACGCCGCGTCCCGCAAGACTCCCGCGCCGGTGATGCCACCGCCCACGACCAGGAGCTCGACACCGTCGCGCTCGATCCGCGCCAGATCTGCGGCGCGCTCGGCGAGGGACCAGAGATCTTCGCTCAAGAAGCATCCTCTCGTGCGTTGGGTCCGATCAGGGCTTCGGCTTCGAGCTGTTCCGCCTGGGCCAGGATCGATTCCTCGCTGTAACGCAGCATCTCCTCCAGGACGTGGCTGGCGCGACCGGGATCGCCCGCTTCGAGTGCCGCGAGCAGCGCTCGGTGGGTCCGAAGGGAACGCGCGTGATCGCGTTGATCGTTGTAGTAGAGCGGACCGAGTTGCCGAATCAGCCTGGCAAACAGGTTGCTCAGGAACTGGTACATGAGGTTGCCCGTCGCCTGTCCGAGGAGGACATTCATCTGGACGTCGACCTCGAGAGCTCTCTCCGGGTCGCCGCCTGCCTCATCGTCCTCGGCGAGGAGCCTGCGAGCGCGCTCGAGGTGCTGCGGAGTCCGATGGATCGCGGCCAGCTCGACGACATGAATCGCGATGTGGCGACGAAATTCGAGTATCTGCGCCAGCAGCTCCCGGGTGATGGTGCGCCGGTCCCCGAGTAGGGCCTCAACCAGCTGGAGGGCCGACGAGCCCGAGATCTCCCGAACGAAACTCCCCTGTCCGTGACGGACGTCGATCAGCTCGAGGAACTCGAGTCGCTGAAGCGCCTCCCGAACCGATCCCCGGTTCACGCCGAGGGAGTGGGCCAGATCCCGCTCGTTGGGCAACTGGACACCGGGCGAGTAGGCACCCGTCAGGATCAGCGATCGCAGCCGCTCGACCACCCCGTCGACCCGCCGCGAGGTCTCTAGACGTTCGAGTTCCACCGCCATGGCTCCTCCTTCGGGCTCCCCGGGAAACCGGTCGGAGGTCCGAGGTCCGACCACTATACAACTCGAGCGGAAAACGCTCAAATTCGCCCCCACGAGGCCGGGGACGGCCTGGACAGTCGGATTTCTCAGGAATTGGGGGTCAGCTGGAGACGCCGTTCTCGGCTCGGAGAAGATTTACGGCGGAGCCCGCCTGAAACCAACGGATATGCTCGTCGTTGAAGCTGTGCGAGACGCGCACGTCGTCCTCAGAGCCGTCCTCGTGGTGCAGCGTCACCTGGAGTTCGCCTCCGGGCGCCAGGTCCGCCAGCCCGCGAATGCTCACCCGATCGGTCTCGAGAACGAGGTCAAAGTCCGTGGGATCCACGAAGGTCAACGGCAAGACGCCCTGCTTTTTGAGGTTGGCCTCGTGGAGCCGCGGGAAGCTTCGAACGATCACAGCCGCGCAGCCCAGCAGACGGGGCGACATGGCGGCATGCTCCCGGCTGGATCCCTCGCCGTAATTCCAGTCACCCACGACGACCCAGCGCAGGCTCTCGGCGCGGTAGCGGCGGGCAATGGCCGAGAAGGCCTGGTCTCGCTCCCCCGAAAGCTGGTCGAGCCCTTCCCCCGTCTTTCCGGTGAATCCGTTGACCACGCCGGTGAACATGTTGTCGCTGAGGCGATCGAGGTGCCCTCGAAATCGGAGCCATCGCCCCGCCGGAGAGATGTGGTCCGTCGTACACTTGCCTTCGGACTTCAACAAGAGCGGGAGCTGTTCGAAGTCGCGACCGTCCCAGGCCGGGAACGGTTTCAACAACTCCAGCCGTTCGCTGTCCGGGGCCACCTCGACCTCCGCGGCGGATCCGTCCGCCAGCGGTGCGAAATATCCCTCATCGCTGTGGACGAACCCCTCGACAGGCACATCCGGGGCCTGTGCTGGAGCCACGAGCCTGAACCGGACGCCGTCTTCGCCCTCGATCTCGTCGCTCAGCGGGTTGAACGAAACCCGGCCTGCCAGCGCGAACGCCACCACGATCTCCGGACTCGCGATGAATGAATTCGTGGCAGCATTCCCGTCGTTGCGCCGCCGGAAATTCCGGTTGTACGAGTTGATGATCGAGTTCTCCTCGCCGGCAGCGACGTCGTCGCGCCTCCACTGTCCGATGCACGGGCCGCATGCATTGGCGAGAACGGTGGCACCGATCTTCTCGAAGCTTTCCAGCTGCCCGTCGCGGCGAATCGTTCGGTGAATCTGTTCCGAACCCGGCGTGACCCAGAGTTGGGTCTGGGTGCGCACACCGCGCCGACTCGCCTGGCGCGCGACATCCGCTGCGCGCTCCAGATCCTCGTAGGAAGAATTGGTGCAGCTTCCGATCAGCGCCGAGGAAAGCCGGTCGGGGTAGCCGTGTTCGGCCGCGTCGGCTGCCAGACGCGAGACGGGGCGCACGAGGTCCGGGGTGTGGGGACCCGCAACCTGCGGTTCGAGTTTGGAGAGATCGATCTCGACCACCTGGGCAAAGAAGCGCTCGGGGTCCGATTCGACCTGGGAATCCGCCTTCAACAGATCCGCCCGATCGTTTGCGAGTTCCGCGATCGCTGCGCGCCCGGTCGCCTCGAGATAGATCGCCATTCGCTCGTCGTAGGGAAAAATCGACGTCGTCGCGCCGAGCTCCGCCCCCATGTTGGTGATCGTGGCCTTGCCGGTAGCGCTGATCGACCGGGTTCCCGGACCGAAATACTCGATCACGCGATTCGTGCCCCCGCTGACCGTCAGGATCTCGCACACCTTCAGGATCACATCCTTGGGGGACGCCCATCCGCCGAGTTCCCCGGTCAGACGAATTCCGACGATGGCCGGGTACAGCACCTCCCAACCAAAGCCGGCCATTACGTCCACCGCATCGGCACCGCCGACACCGCATGCGAACATCCCGAGTCCGCCGGCGTTCGGCGTGTGGGAGTCGGTGCCGATCATCATTCCGCCGGGGAATGCGTACTTCTCGAGCACTACCTGATGGATGATCCCCGCGCCGGGTCCCCAGAAGCCGATCCCGTAGCGGCCCGAGGCAGTCCGCAAGAAGTCATAGATCTCGTGATTGGTCTCCCTGGCCGACAGCATGTCGGCGTCGGCGCCGGCGTGGGCCTGAATCAGGTGGTCGCAGTGAACGGTGGTCGCAACCGCGGTCTCGTTCTTTCCGGCCAGCATGAACTGGAGAAGAGCCATCTGGGCCGTCGCGTCCTGCATCGCCACGCGATCGGGGCGAAGCACCGCGTAGCTGCTTCCCGGTTCGAGTTCCGCCCCTTCCGGATCCGCCATGTGCCCCAGGAAGATCTTCTCCGCATAAGTGAGAGGCCGGTCGAGACGACGACGGATGACGTCGAGGTGGCGCTCGAGGGCGGAATAGACACCGCGCACCAGCTCGGGCGTTGTTTCGATCGCCGGCATGAATCCTCCCGTGGGGAACCGAAACTAGCACGCCCCGCGCTGCGGCAGATCGCGAAGCTCGGCCAACAGATGCGCCGAGGCGCGGGAGGCCTTGCGGAAGTCGTCCAGGTCGAGACTCTCGTTCTCTCCGTGGGCGTTGCACGGCGGATCCTCCAGACCGAGGAGAAGCGCGGGAATTCCCCCGAGCACTTCGCTGAAGGGCCCGACGAATGGAATCGATCCGCCGCAGCCGATGATCACCGCTTCGCGCTCGAACCCGGCGGTCAGCGCGCGATGAGCCGCATCGAAGGCCGGCCCCACGGGTCGGGTCTTCCAACCGGGCACCGCGGTGACGGCATGCGTCTCGACACGAACCCCCTGGGGCGGCTCGCGTTCGAGAAACGCCACCAGAAGGTCGCGCACCCGATCTGCGTCCTGCCCCGGGGCGATTCGGACGCCCACCCGCGCCCGTGCTTCGGCGATCAACTGATTGGCTGCCGTCGCCAGGGGCATGGCCTCGAGAGCCGTGACGGCGAGAGCCGGACGGTACCAGAGCCGCTCGTAGATGGATCGGTCGCTCCCGTCGGCGAGCCGAACTCCCGACACCACGCCGGCATCGGCCCGAAAGCTCGCTTCTTCAAAGGGCAGACTCGCGAGCCGAGCGCGTTCGTCCGAATCCACCTCGGGAACGTCGTCCATCAACCCCGGCACGGCGATCGATCCCGAGTCGTCCACGAGTCTCGCCAGCAGTCGCGCCAGGGTCGTCGCCGCGTCCGGAACCGGCCCCCCCCACATGCCGCTGTGGATCGGGTGATCGAGAGCGCGAACGGTCACGTCGACCGCCACCAATCCACGGAGACTGGCGGTGATCGACGGAAGCCCCGTCAACAGGTTCTGGGTGTCCGAGAGGATCAACACATCGGCGTCGAGGCGATCGCGATGGGCGCGAAGAAAGCCGGACAGATGTTCGGAGCCGATCTCCTCTTCTCCCTCGACGATTACCTTCACGTTGATCGGAAACGCCCCGGTCGCGTCCTTCCATGCGCGCAACGCGGCGAGGTGCAGCAACAGACCCGCCTTGTCGTCGACCACCCCCCGGCCATAGAGTCGTCCATCGGCCCGCACGGTGGGTTCGAAAGCGGGGCTTTCCCAGTGGTCGAGTCGACCCGGGGGCTGCACGTCATGGTGCGCGTAGATAATGGCGGTGGGCACGTCCGGACCGGCGCCGAGCCACTCCCCCATCACATAGGGATGGGCGTTGCCCTGACGCAGGATCTCGACGGACTCGAGCCCGGCGTCCGCCAACAGCGTGGCCACCCGATCCGCCGAACGTTCCAGCTGTTTTGGATCAAAGCCCGCCGCGGACACGCTGGGAATGCGCGATAGCTCCACGAGATCCGCCAGCGTCGCCTGGAATCGGCGATCGATGGCATCGAGGACCGGTTCGCTCGCAGGCACGGAAGCGAAGGCTAGCACCGCCGGGGTCCTTCGATGAAAGGCCAGGCCCCCAGATCCGGAGGGGAATCTTCGACTCATCCGGGGCCCCTTTTCCAATGTCAGATCGGGGGTAGGATGAAGCGCCATGAAACCGCGATCCCGAAGCGTGACCGGAGCTGACGGCATCGGCGTTCACGTCCTCGACTGGGGTGGCGAAGGCGTCCCGCTCCTGCTTCTCCACGGCTTCGGCAATGAGGCGCACATCTGGGATGACTTCGCCCCAGCGGTGGCTCCCCACTACCACACACTGGCCATGGACCACCGCGGACACGGCGATTCCGACTGGGATCCCGAGAGGCGTTACGCCCACGAACACATGGTCGCCGACGTCGAGGCGGTAACTGCGGCACTGGGAATCGATCGGTTGGTCGTCATCGGCCATTCTCTAGGCGGCCGCGTTGCCACTCTATTCGCCGACCGGAACCCGGCGCGAATGGCCGGACTGGTGCTCGTCGACATCGGCCCCGACCTCGACCCGCGTGGTGTAACGCGCATTCGTATCGACATGGAGTCGAATCGCCAGCCGACCTTCGGCAGTGTCGAGGAGTACGCCCGCGTCCTCTCGCTGGCCTACCCATCGGGCCAACCGGCCGCCCTGATGCGAATGGCCCTTCACGGCCTCCGCCGACGCGACGACGGACGCTACGCGCTCAAGATGGACCCGCTTCTGCGCGGCGGGGGACCTCGCGAAGCCCCGGAGGTTGCCGAGGAACGCGGGCGCGCGATGAGCGAAACCCTGTGGAAGGCACTCGCAGGAATTTCGTGCCCGACCCTCGTGGTCCGCGGCGCCGCCTCGGACGTATTGTCCCCGGAGACCGCCGACAAGATGGTGGAGGAGACCCTTCCCAACGGTCGCCTGGCGATCGTTCCCCAGGCCGGCCATTCGGTGATGACGGACAACCCCGACGGTTTCCGCAAGGCCATCACCGACTTCATACTGGCGGACGAGTGAGCAGTGACCGACCTTCGACCGGCCGGCGGCCCGGGGGAGACATGAACCACAAGATCCCCGGACCTCGCATCGTCGGCATGATTCTCGCGCTCGCGCTGAGTGCCCCGCCGGCCTCCGCCGCGGACTCGACGCCGTGGATCGATGTGGTCGAGAGACTGCACGCCGCGGCAATCGATGTGATGAAGCAGGCCGATACCCTGGGCTACGCCGGTCGCGCCGAGCGACTCGCCTCGGTACTGGACAGAAATCTGGACCTGCGATTCATGGCCGAAAAATCCGTCGGCCGCTACTGGGGCAAAGCGTCGGAAGAGATGCAGGAGCGGCTGCTGAAGACCTTCCGTCGCTATATCATCGCCACCTACGCGGGGCGGTTCGACGGCTACTCGGGTCAACAGTTCGAGCTTCTCAACGACGAACCTGCGCTCCGCGATACTCGACTGGTGCGCACTCGAATCACGGCCCCCGACGAAGATCCCATCGCCGTGGACTATCGGCTGTCGCAGACCAACGGAAGCTGGAAGATCGTCGATGTCTATCTCAATGGTACGGTCAGCGAGCTGGCCCTTCGCAGATCCGAGTACACGACGATCATCAAGCGGGACGGAATGGAGGTCCTGCTCGCGGCGCTGGAAGAAAAAATCGCCGGGTTCGCCTCCGAAACCGCCAGCGAGCCCTGAAATCCGTCAGTCTCCGTCCGCTTCTCCGGCCAGGGACTGTCTGATCACAGCCTCCCGATCCTGCCAGTAGGCACTGCGGATTACCGAGTAGTAGTCGATCGACGACTCTTTGAGGAGACGCAGCTTGTCGGCGTGCTCCTCGCGAAGCGTGAAACCAAAGCCGGTACCCAAGAAGATATGGGGCATGGGGCCCAGAAAGTACAGCGTCGGCTGAAAGAACTGATCGACGATCGTGCCTACTCCATCGCGAATGCTGGAGGGACCGAAGAACGGAAGCACCAGATACGGCCCCGTGGGTATCCCCGCCATCGCCAGTGTCTCACCGAAGTCGGCGCTCTGGCGTTCCCAGCCCACCGTCCTAGCCGGGTCGAAGATCCCGCCCCAGCCCGCGGTCGAGTTCAGGACGAACCTTCCGAATACCTGGGCCGCGCCGCGGAAGCGCAACTGGAGGATCTTGTTGATCAGGATGGAGGGCGAGGTCAGATTCAGGAAGACCCGACGGATCCCGGAGCGAGCGGGCCGGGGAACTGCGAAGCGGTACACCCGGGACAGGGGGTTCCAGAGCAGGAGATCGACCCCTTCGTTCAAGAAGAAGGTGACTCGATTGATTGTTTCGAGGGGATCTGTGACCAGGCCGCCGCCTCCCAGCGCGTCGAATTCCTCATCGAAGAGCGGGTCTGGAGTCCGTTGAGCAACGGCTGAGTCGATCGCAGCCGCCGGGATGGCGTAGATCATCAGACAGAATGCGAGGAGGAGGCTCCGCGCATCAGGAAAGAACGCTACGCGCACACTTACTCCCGCGGGGATGTCGTGGGGGGATTGCCGGGCTGGCCGATACTATGCCGGGCCGGGGCCTGCGGCCAACTCCCCGCAGGGGAGAATGACAGACGGTGACTTCTGTCACTTCGTTGCGGTATGCTTTTTCTTCTGGATTTGAAACCGGGGGGCCCCCCGGTCCCTCGCGATCGCCCCCGACGATGCAGACTCGACCGCCCCACCGTCCGTGGGCCAGATCTTATTCTCGTACTGCACAGTGGAGCTAGACGTTGGACATTTTCCAGAAGTGCCGAGATTCCTCGAGTCGCACAGTCGAGATGCGCGCGGCCGGCCTGTACCCCTACTACCGAACCCTCACCACCGCCCAGGAGCCCCGGGTCCGTCACGAAGGGCGCGAACTCGTGATGCTGGGCTCCAACAACTACCTGGGACTCACCAGCCATCCGGAAGTCAAGGCCGCTGCCGCCGACGCCCTCGCCCGCTACGGGACGGGCTGCGCCGGGTCGCGCCTGCTGAATGGAACTCTCGATATCCACGTCGAACTCGAACAGCGACTTGCCGAGTTCCTCGGTCGTAGCGCGGTACTCATTTTCTCGACGGGTTTCCAGGTCAACCTGGGAGTGCTGTCGTGCCTGCTCGACCGCTCGGATGTTGCGTTTCTCGACAAGCTGGACCACGCATCGATCATCGATGGGTGTCGCCTGGGATTCGGACGAAGTTACAAGTACCGCCACAACGACATGGACGATCTGGAGAAGAAACTCCGCACCGTATCCGACGAAAAGGGAAAATTGATCGTCGTCGATGGCGTCTTTTCAATGGAGGGCGATCTCGCACCGCTGCCGGAAATCATCACACTCAAGCGGCGCTACGGAGCGCGTCTCATGGTCGACGACGCCCACGGAATCGGGGTGTTCGGTGAGCGTGGGCGCGGCACGCCGGAACACTTTGATGTGGAATCCGAGGTCGACCTGGTGATGGGAACCTTCTCCAAGTCCCTGGCGGCAATCGGCGGTTTCATCGCCGGAGACGCGCTCGTCATCGAGCACATCAAGCACAACGCGCGCGCGGCGATCTTCTCCGCGGCCCCACCGCCCCCGTCCGTCGCCGCCGCCACGAAGGCGCTCGAGATCATCAAGCGCGAACCGGAACGACGCAAGCGATTGTGGGAGAACACCAATTACATGAAGCGGGAGCTCGATGGACTCGGCTTCGACACCTGCGGGTCGGCGTCGCCCGTGATCCCGCTAGCGATCGGCGACGATATGGACGCCTACCAGATGACCGTCAAGCTCCAGGAGGCCGGCGTGTTCGCGAATCCGGTCGTCTCGCCGGCGGTTCCCCATGGCCAGGCGATGATTCGCACGTCGTATATGGCCAGCCACACGCGCGAGCATCTCGACTTCGCTCTCGAGGCCTTCGCCCGGGTAGGCCGAGAACTCGGCATCATCGAGTAGCAGCCCAGATCTCGAGGTCTTGGCCGTTCTGCCTGGAATTGCCCGCCCTGGTGATTCTGCTTCCCATTTCACACCCTGAAGTCCGTTTTTCACCTATATGAAGGTAAGTTGTGATAAATATCGAAACTTACAGTTTGTTACTGTAATAACAAGTTGACACGGTATATCTAAGTTGTTACGTTTTCTGTGACGAAATGAGGTAACTCGTATGTCACTGGAATCATTGGCCAATTTTGAGTGGTTCAAACCGCGTCACCCATTCCAATGGCTGCCCGTCCCGTCCACTCTCGTGGCTGGCGACGACGAGCCTGTCGATGAGGTGGCGATCCTGGTCCCCGCCAAGTCTCCGTTCGAATTTTCCTCGTACCGTCCCATGGAAGACGCACCCGCACTGTTCGCCGCATTGGCCGAATGCGACGGCGACGACGCGCTCGCCCGATTCGCCACGAAGTTCGGAACTCTGGGATTGTCGCGCGACCCCGACTTCGGCCGGGAGCCAGAGGGGAAACTACCGGGCGGGATGAAGGTCCGCGGCGAATCTCTGCGGCACTGGCGTGACGTGCACCGCGACCTACAAAGGGCAGTGCACCTGTGGGCCGCCATCGTCGCCGAAGACGTTCAGCGCGTAGAGCAGATCGGCCGGGATTTCCCACCGATTCCCGGACATTCCGCATCGCTGGGGCCGCGGGGCGGGCTCGTCTACTACCAGAACGACGATGACGAATACCACGCTCTGGCTCAGGGGTGGCCGGATACGCATGCACTGCACTACGGACGGCTAGCGCTGGCCCAGCGGATCAACAACATCCTCACAAAGCCAGGCGGGGTCGGGTCGATCGTCGCCCTCGCCGATGAGCGGTTCTCGATTCGCCTGTGGCCCCGTTCGCTTCTGGGCTGCGCCTGGTATCAATTCGCAGCGGTGGTCGAGGGCAGCGCCGAATTGCGTCGCTGCGTCGCCTGCGAAGCCCCTTTCCTGGTCACCCACCGATCCGACCGTCGAGGTCATCGCCGGTACTGTACGGACGCCTGCAAACAGCGGTCGTATCGTGACCGGCGGGCACGCCCGCGCAAGGCCACCGAGATGACGCGCACGCGAAACTGACCGAATTCACTCGCTTCCGGCGGGAGTCGGCGCGTCGAATTCATCTTCAATTTCACCCACGATTTCCTCGAGCACGTCTTCGAGGGTGCACACTCCGAGTACCGGCCCGCCCCTATCCCGGATGATCGCCAGGTGCTTTCGGTTGCGCCGAAAACGGCGCAGAGCGTCGACCACCGGAAGATCGGGTTGCATCTCCTCCGCCGGCCGAACGGCGTCATCGAGTATCACGAGTCGCTCCTTCGCGTACAGATGGAACAGGTCCTTCGTATGCAGAATTCCGACGATCCGGTCGAGCTCACCGTCGAAGACCGGGAGTCGCGTATATCCCGACTCGCGCAGCAAGTCGAGTACATCGTCGGGGCCGACGTTGCGATCGATCGCCAGGATCCGCTCGCGTGGAACCATCACGTCTCGTACGCGGGTCTGAGACAGACGAAATACGTTTCCGAGAATACGCCCCGCATAGGGTCGGATCGCGCCCGCCTCCCGGGCTTCCGATACGAGCATCGACAGCTCTTCGGGCGAGTGGATCGCTTGTTGATGGCCTATGGGTGGCACGCCGAGCATCCGCACTAGCGCATTCCCCGCCCCGTTCATCACCGTGAGCACTACGCGAAAGACCCGACCGAAGATCAGGAGGGGGCGCGCGCAGACGAGAACGACCGGACCCGGTCGATCCAGGGCCACCGCTTTCGGAGCCAGCTCGCCCACCACCACGTGGAGGAACGTGATCGCCCCAAACGCGACGACCAGGGCCACCGAGTGGATGCTGATGAACGAGCCCAGGCCCAACCAGGCGAACAACGGCTCGATAAGGCGGGCTATCGCCGGTTCGCCGACGAATCCCAAGCCAATACTCGCCAGGGTAATGCCGAGCTGAGTCGCGGCGATGGCGTCGTCGAGGTGCTCGATGGCCATTTTTGCCGATCTCGCACCCCGCCGACCCGCGACGACCCACAGCTCCACCTGAGTCCGGCGCACTGCGACGAGAGCAAACTCGGTGGCGACGAAGTAGGCATTGGCGAGAAGCAACACCAAGACGCTGAAAAGACCGAGCAGAGAAAGGCCTAGCCCTGGGCTTTCCATCTGTCCCCCCGCCCGATCAATCCAACGGCCGGTTGGGGGGCGTCTCCCATCCGCGGCCGATACTCCCGACGCGACCCGTCGCCTCGCGCCCTGCGAGGTCGTCGACAAACTGCTTGGCGGTGCGCCCCGAACGACTGGACCGATTCAGCGCCCAGCGCAGGGATTCGGCCCCTAGCTCGTCCCACGCCATCTGAATTCCGGCCTTCTCGGCGTAACGCCTGACGATCGCCAGATAGGTCCGCTGGTCGAATCCGTAGAACCCGAGCACCAGACCGAAGCGATCCGATAGGGCGAGTTTCTCATCGACCACTTCGCCCATGTGAAGGTCGCCGGCCTCGTCCAGGTGAGCCGATCGGCTGTCGGCTGCGCTCTCGGCGAGCAGGTGTCGCCGATTGCTGGTCGCGACGATCCGGACGTTCTCGGGCGGTGCAACCAGGCTTCCCTCGAGTGCAGCCTTGAGCTCACGGTACTGGGATTCTCCGGCGTCGAAGGACAGATCGTCGCAGAAGAGAAGGAAGCGATAGGGCACGCCACGCAGGGCGGCCAGGACGCCAGGCAGATGCAAAAGGTCACCCTTGTGGACCTCGACGATACGGAGACCGCGGCCCCCGAAGGGCGCGATCAACCCCTTTACGGCAGAGGATTTTCCGGTCCCCCGCTCTCCGTAGAGCAGCACATGATTCGAGGGGTAGCCAGCCACGAACTGCTCGATGTTGGCAACCAGCCGAGCTACGGCGCTCTCGACCCCGACCAGATCATCGAGATCGAAAAGGTGGGGATCTTCGATGGCCACGAGTCGCCCGGGACCCCGACTCACATCCCACCGAAATGCCAGATGGCAATCGAAGGCCGCCGCATCCAGACGCGATCCCGCGAGATCGTCGAGGACTTTTTCCCCGAGTTCGAGAACACGCTGCAGGCTCGCAACGAGACGGCTCATGCGACTCATCATTCCGGACTGTAGACTGACATTCATGGAGGCGAATCGCTACGCAGTGCGCTGCCTCCGTAGCTAGCGACGAAAGACGGGGGCCGTCCAGATCGCGTATCCTGATTTCCTGAAGAGACTTGGACTGTCCGACCGGAGGCCCGGATGAAGAGCTGGTTTATTCTCTCCGCCATCGGCAGCGATCGGCCCGGCCTCGTGGCCGAACTCGCGCAGCTCATCTACGACTGCGACGCCAACCTGGAAGACTCACGGATGAGCATACTCGGCAGCGATTTCGCCGTGATCCTTCTGTGTTCGTCCGACGCCAAGGGTGTGGAGCACCAGCTGGCGACGGGGGCCAAGAATCTCGAACGCGAACATGGCTTGACCGTCCTGATCCGACCCCTCGACGGCCGCCAGCGGCCACCCATCCCCGCGCCGGGGACGCGCCTCTACCGGGTCGAGGCGGTGGGTGAAGACCGCGCCGGCATCGTCGCGGCTCTGTGTCGTCTACTCGCGGATCGGGGCGTGAACATCGCCGAACTCTCGACCCGCAGCCGGATCGGACCCGGCGGTTCGCCCCACTACGAACTGACCATCGCCGCCGAAGTACCGGAGACCGCCGACATCCAGGATCTAGCGCAGGCCCTGGAAGCGGAGGCGGACCACCTCGTCATCGACGTCGTGCTGACACCCTCCTAGCACGGGTCCGAAATCAGAGAGCATCCCCGGATGCGGGAAGCCCTACAGCAGCTTCCAGCGTTCGGGCAGGGGGCTCCCGATGATGCCGAGAAATTCCTCGAGAAATCGATAGGTCAGTCCCCACACCACTTGCCCGTCCGGCGTCCCCACGCGGATCCCCGGGAAGGAATCTCCGCTGTTCCACGGGACCGGATACTCGACGTGGCGTTCGGGATCGAGGAGCGACGACACAGGAAACCAGAAGGTGTCTTGCACTTCGTAATTCGCCACCAGCTCCGGTGGATCTTTTGCGTAGTACACGAAGGCAGAGACCACCAACGACGGAACACCGACACCGCGATTTCCCCGCATGTCGTCCAGTCGACCGAGCCGCTCCGCCGCGTCGAGTCGAATCCCCACCTCCTCCAGGGTTTCCCGTTCGGCCGCGCTGCGAACATCCGGATCGTCGGGATCGACCCGACCCCCGGGAAACGCCATGTGGCCCGACCACGGATCGCCCTCCCGTCGCGCGCGTTCGATGAAGAGCACCTCGAGCTCTTCCCGCGATTGGCGCAAAACCAGGGCCACGGCCGCGCCCCGCGAATCGCTGATCTCGAGGGTTTCCGGGTCGTGTGTGGCCAGGGCCCGACGTATCGGATCCAGAGAAATCACGCCCCCAAGGATACTCAAGAGCCCGATCTCGTCTGGCCCCCTCTCCGATGTCGGATCCGGGCTAACTTCCGACCCATGCTCGAGACGCTCCAACCCCAGTCCCGGCGAATCTTCAAGCTCGCTCGGACCGACCCGCCCGCGGCGACCAAGGCGCTCGGCGCACTGTCCCTGGACGCTCAGGTGGCCCTGGTCTGCGAGACGCCGCTTCCTCGGCGCGGAGAGCTGTTGGACCTGCTGCCCGCCCCTGAACAGGTGATCCCCCTCATCCCCGAGGCCGAATTCTGTTTCACGGTCAAGGCCCTGGGACTCGCCGACGCGCCTGCGATTCTCGAATACGCCACGCCCGAACAGGTGGTGGCATGTATCGATCTCGATGGATGGAGTGGCACCTCTCCCGATCACCAGAGTCTCGAAGCGTGGTTCGACGCCCTGAGTCGCACAGAAGACGAGGCGTTTCTGCGTTCCATTCGCGCGATCGACCCGGAGATATTGGCTCTCCATCTGCGCAGCCGTATCGACGTCGAACTCAAGCCGCAAGACGACGACTGGGAGCCCGCCGATGGGTCCCAGACTCTCGAAGGCCAGTTCTATTTCACCGCTCGCAGCGAGAACGATGACCTCGCCTCGATCGGCCGGATATTGCATCTGCTCTTCGATCGCCACTACTGGTTCTACTTTCGGATGATGCAGAGTGCGATCTGGGAGCTCGCCGCGGAGAACGAAGAATGGGCCCTTCGCTGGCGCACCGGGCGACTCCAGGACCTCGGATTCCCGCCCTGGGAGGAGTCGATGGCAATCTACGGACATCTTCGCGCGCATCAACTCGCGGCCGTCCCGGAAGACACGCGCCCCCTCGACCTCGGGGAATGGAAGATCCCGGTCTGGATTTCCAACTTGCCAACGACAGGTGGCGAGGCCAGTTCACTGGTGTTCCAGACGATCGCGCAGCTCGAAGACAGCGAGCGCCAAGGCTGCTTCTACGCCTTCATCGCCACGTCCAACAAGGTGGCCGTGGCCGATCGCATGATTCTCAGCGATGCGGAGGCGACCCCACGGGCGATCGAAAAGGCAGCGCGCTTCATCAGCGACGGGCTCGCATTCGTCGCATCCGAGAACCAGCTCGAGGCGGCGGATGTCTTGCGCCGGGTCGGTATGGATCGACTATTTCGCGTCGGCGCAAATCTGAAGCCAAACCGGGCCGAAGCCGGCCTGTCCCCGCAATAGCGGCTCTCGCGACCTCGAAACCGCGGGTCTTCAAAGAAACGGCCCGCCGGCGCGAACGCCGACGGGCCTTGAATGATTCCGGGAAATCGGACCTAGAGATCGACGGCCTTGAGCGTCTTCCGCTTGTTGCCGCGAGCGCGACCTTCGGCGTCCGCGATCAGCCCGCGCACGACCTTGTCGAGGGCCGGATAGAACTCGGAGCCCACGTTGCACTTCTTCGCCGCCGCCTTGGTCCGCGACTTCGAAATAATGAGATCTCCGGTTTTCTTCGCCTTCTTCTTCTTTCGAGCTGCCATTCGTTGCCTTCCTCCCGTGACCGGATGCCAACAAGTGCGACGACTCGCGCCACACCGCGCAGATCCGGTATCTCCCCCCATGTCGTACCCTACGGCATGGATGTAGACGGCGGCATCATAGGCATTTTCTCGACGGGGTTCCAAACGAAAACGCCGCATTTGCGCCGTGGGGCCAAAAATCGACACCTTTCGGCCGATTCCCTCGCCTGGGTTAGGCTCGCGGCCCGTGACCGCACGATCGGAACGATTCACGACATCCTCTCTCGGCGAGGTAAACCTCCACGCGATACACCTCGGCGACGAGCGCCATCCAAAGATGGTCCTCCTGCACGGTGGCGGCGCCAACGCCCACTGGTGGGACCACATCACCCCGTTCTTCGCCGATCGTTTTCACACGGTGGCTCTGGACTTTCGAGGCCACGGCGAGTCGGACTACCCGGAGCGCGTCGAGCCGGGCCGCTTCCAATGTGATCTCTCGGCGTTGCTGGACCACCTCGACGCACCCGACGCCATCCTGGTGGGACACTCGATGGGCGGCCACATCGCGCTTCGGCACGCAGCGAGTTCCGGCGCAGCGATCGGGCCCCGCGCCATGGTTCTCATCGAGGTGTCCCGCGGCGCCTCTTCGCGTGCCCGCCGCGGGGCCCGACTGGCTCTGGCCGTTCGCCGCACCTACCCGAACGAGCGGGACGCGATCGCCCGCTACCGCTTCGTGCCGCGTGCCCCGGGGGCCGACGAGTCCCTGCGCCGGAGCATTGCAACACAATCGGTGCGCCGCGAAGACGACGGCCGCTTCGGATTCAAGTTCGACGGGCGCTGGTTCGGCCTTCCGCCGGATCCCTCACCCGACCTGAAGAAGGCAGTGTGCCCGACCCTGCTCGTGCGCGGCGCCAACAGCTCCCTGCTCACGTCGGAGGGTGCAGCCGCCCTGATCTCCGAACTTCCTCGAGCGCGGTTCGTCGAAATTCCGGCGGCGGGTCACCACGTCCAGATCGAACGCCCGGCCGAGGTGGTGGCGGCGATGGAGGCCTTCCTCGACGAGACGGTCTCGCGCACGGCTTTCCCGCTCGATTGACTTTCAGACAGGACTGAGTGCAAGAGAGTGTGGCGGACCCCTCTTCGGTCCGAGATGGAGACTGCATGCCCGATCTTCTCTATTCCCCTCTGACCGAAATCACGCGTCTTCTAACCCAAGGCAAACTCTCCCCACTCGAGCTGATGGAAGCGACGCTCTCGAGGATCGATGCGACTCATGAGGCCCTGGGAGCCTTCGTCGCCCTGCGCTCCCGGGAGGAGCTGCTGGCCGAAGCCAAGGCCGCCGAGACGCGTATCACCAGCGGTGAGGGACGACCCCTCGAAGGGGTCCCGCTCGGCGTGAAGGATCTAGAGGACGTCGCCGGACTGGTGACCAGTCATGGCTCGGTTCCGTTCAAAGACAACCTGGCCACCCGCGATTCGATCCAGGTGGAACGGCTTCGGGCCGCCGGCGCGATCGTGGTGGGCAAGACCAATGCGCCGGAGTTCGGATACACCGCGATCACGAAGAACCTACTCTTCGGCGTCTCCCGGAACCCCTGGAACCCCGAGCGGACACCCGGCGGCTCCAGCGGCGGCAGCGCCGCGGCCATCGCCGGCGGTGTGATCCCCCTGGCTACAGCCAGCGACGGGGGAGGATCGGTGCGAATCCCGGCGAGCTTCACCGGCTGCTTCGGGCTGAAGGTCAGCTACGGACGAGTTCCCCACGGGCCCAGCGAAATGTGGACCACCGACGATACGTCGGTGCACGGTCCACTCACCCGAACCGTCGAGGATGCGGCCTTGCATCTGGACACAGTGGTGGGCTCCCATCCCCTCGATCCCAACTCGCTGCCACATCCGGGCCTCTCCTATCGAGAGGTGCTGGGCGATCTGCCCCCGCGGCTTCGCATCGGCTACGCGCCGGATCTGGGCTACGCCGCCATCCAGAGCGACGTCGCCGAAATGGTCTACGACGCGTCGCGATCTTTCACCGAGCTCGGACACCGGGTCGAGGAAATCGCCGGCGGACCTCCCGATCCGCGGCGCACCTGGGGAATCCTGGGCGCTTTCGAACAGCTGTCGCAGCTCGCACCCCTGCTTCCGAAACACGAGTCGGAGTTCGGACGCGGCTTCATTCAGGGTGTCCAGACCGGGCGCAGCATGACGCCCGAGAAATGGGGCCGAGCCCGGCAGCTTCGAGAACAGCTCAATCGATGGTGCGCAGAGATCTTCGAGCGATTCGACCTTCTGCTCACCCCGACCGTGCCCTACGACCCACCGCCGGCCCGGGGTCCGTTCCCGACCGAGGTCGAGGGCAGAGAGCAGCCCTGGGGCAGCGTCGGTTGTCTCACCATGCCCTTCAACTTGTCGTGGCACCCGGCCGCCACGGTGCGTGCCGGATTGTCGCAGCTCGGACTTCCGGTGGGCCTTCAAATCGTGGGACCGCGGCACCGCGACGACCTGGTGCTCCAGGCGGCTTTCGCCTTCGAGCGCGAGCGGCCCTGGAGCGATCGCTGGCCCCAGATATGATCAGTCGGCCAGAACCTGGCGCCGGGTCTCGGGAAGAACCTGCTCGACCGGATCCTCGAGCTTGAAACTACACGGCCCGTCGTAGGGAGTCTCCGAAGCCGCCAGAATCGCCGTCGCGGCACCGTTGCCGTGGGCCACTTCGAACATCTGGTTGATCGGGCCAACGACGAGCGAGGTGCCCGCGGCGACGAACAGCTGGCATCGCCCCGCCTCGCGCATGGCTCGTTCCAGATCCTCCGCCACGAGACTCTGACCGAAGGAAATCGTGGCGGGTTTCCAGGCCCCGCCGCAAGGGCATTCGGGCACGGCCGCGCCCTGCTCCCAGAGACGTTGGGCCACATCGCGCTCCTCGCGCGCAGCGCATTCGGTACACACCACGGCGCTGTCGGTCCCGTGGATGTTGACCAGCCGCGAGGGGGGAAACCCGCTGCGCTCGTGAAGTCCGTCGACGTTCTGTGTCACCAGCAGATCGATGCGATCGGCATGGGCGAGGTCGGCCAGGGACCGGTGGGCGGGGTTCGGTTCGGCCCCTGCAATCACCTGCCAGGTCTCGCCCTTGTAACGCCAGTACCGCTCTCGGGAACTCCGACTGGCGAGAAAGTCCCCATATTGGACCGGCTGGTAGCGCTCCCAACGACCGCCGGGCGAGCGAAAGTCGGGAATCCCAGATGCGGTGGAAAGACCGGCGCCCGTGAGCACGACGACCCGGTCCGCGCTTCGCCAGCAGTCGGCCAATTCCTCGATCCGACCCAAGTTCCGAACCTCGACGAAATCCACCCGGGCCCGTCGCCCACGTGCCCGCCCGTCGAAGCCTAGCCTGAGATGCCGGCGGAAATCACACCCCCGGCGACTGGCATCGCCCCACAAGGTAGAATGCTGGGCATGGGAATCATCGATCTGCGCAGCGATACGGTGACCCGCCCCTCGCCGGCGATGCGGGAGGCAATGGCGACCGCGGAGGTCGGCGACGACGTCTACGGCGAGGACCCGACGGTGAATCGGCTCCAGGAGACAGCGGCTGCGTTGCTCGGAAAGGAGGCCGCGTTGTTCGTGCCTTCGGGCACCATGGGCAACCAGGCCTCGCTGCGAACCCTGACCCGGCCGGGCGACATTCTGTTGGCGGGAGAGGGCGCTCACATTCTGCGTTACGAATCCGGCGCACCGGCGGCCCTGGCGGGGATCCAGGTGCAGACGATCGGCCGGGGCGGACTCTTCGACGGCGCTGATGTGCGCGCCGCGATACATCCCGACGATGCGCACTACGCACCCACGCGAGCCTTGACCATCGAGAACACCCACAACGTTTCGGGGGGTCGGATCTTTCCACTCGACCGGTTGAAGGATGTGGTTTCGGCGGCCCGAGAGAGTGGTCTGGCCCTGCATCTCGATGGCGCGCGCCTCTTCAACGCAGTGGTCGCCACCGGAACCGCCGCATCGGTGTGGGCCGAGCCGTTCGACACCGCCACCTTCTGTCTGTCGAAGGGACTCGGTGCGCCGGCGGGTTCCGTCGTCTGCGGCTCCGCGGCCGCTATTGACCGGGTTCATCGCGCCCGCAAGCTGCTTGGCGGGGGCATGCGGCAGGTGGGAATCCTCGCCGCCGCGGGCATCTACGCACTGGAACACAACGTGACGCGGTTGGCCGACGACCACGCGAACGCGCGCCGACTCGCCAGCGGTCTCGAAAAGCTGGGCCTCGCGGTCGATCCCCCGCCGGAGACGAACATGGTGATGTTCGGCGTCAATGACACGATGGGCTTCTTTCGCGCGATTCGCGCGCGGGACCTCTGGATCGACCCCATGGGCGAGGGGAGGTTCCGGGCCGTGACCCACCTCGACGTATCCGAGTCCGATGTGGACGAAACCCTGGAGCGGATCGAGAAGGTTCTCGAAGAGGGAATCCATTGAAACCGGAGGACGATCCCGATCTCGCCTCGACCTCGATTCCCGCCGCTCGGCGATCGACCTATCCGCGGCGAATGGGAAATGCGGTGCGGCCCCTGGTCGACGGCGAACCGGCGTTCCGACGCATCTGCGAGGCAGTCGAGTCCGCAAAGCACAGTGTCTGGATCACCGTGGCTTTCCTGGAACGGGATGTAGCCATGCCCGACGGACGCGGCACATTTTTCGACGTCCTCGACGGCGCCGCCATCCGGGGACTGGATGTCCGCGCGCTATTCTGGCGGGAGCCGCGTTTCGACGAATTCGAACCCCACTCGAGTCACTTTCCCGGAGACGATTCCGAACGACGCTGGCTCAGCGAACGCGGCAGCGGGCTGCGGGCGCGCTGGGATCAGCTTCCCGATGGCTTCTGCCAGCACCAGAAAAGCTGGATCGTCGACGCAGGCGAGGCGACCGAGGTTGCCTTTGTGGGCGGAATCAATCTGGACACGGCTTCGATCTCGGCCCCGAGCCATCCGGCGCGAGCGGAGCCACACGTCCACGATCTCTATCTCGAGCTGCGAGGGCCGGCCGCGACCGATGTGCACCACAACTTCGTGCAGCGCTGGAACGGGGCGAGCGAACGAAACGAGGCGGGTGGGGTGTGGCCCGATGCTCGTGCGGCGGGCGATCTCGAGTTCCCGGCCTTTCTATCTGCCGCCGCGGGCGACGCCCGCGTCCAGATCACCCGCACCGTCATGCCGCGACGCTACAGCGATGAGGCATCGACTCCGGGAGGGAAACCCTTCCCGGTGGCAGACGGGGAGACGAGCGTCCTCGAGCAATACCAGGCGGCCATCCGGGCCGCGCACGGCAGCCTCTATTTCGAGAACCAGGCAATCGGTTCGCCCGGCATCGTCGACGCCATAGCCGGTGCCCTCGAACGAGGCGTCGAGGTGGTTTTCCTGATACCCGGCAATGCGCATCCGGCCTTCGTCAAGGCGCGCAAAAATCCCGAAGCGGCGTTTTTCTTCGATGCGCTCGCCGCGCTGGGCACCCACGCCAACTTCACTCTGGCGGCCATCGCCGGCAGCCGCGGTGAAGGCCGCTACGACGAAATCTACGTTCACGCGAAGATCCTGTTGATCGATGACGCGTGGCTCACGATCGGCTCGACCAATATCGCCGAGCGCTCATTTCACAACGACACCGAGCTCAACGCCTCGGTCTGGCACCCGCCAACCGTGCGGGCTCTGCGCGAGAAGCTATTGGCGGAGCACCTGGCCCGGGACACGTCATCCGTGGGCGACCGCGAAGCGATGCGTCTGTACCGCGAAGTGGCCACGGCCAACCGCGACCGGCGTACCCGCCGAGAGCCCCTGGAGGGACTGGCGTACGCAATCGATCCCCTGCACTACGGAACCTGACCTACGGAATCCGACCTATCATCCGACAGGAGAAAAATTGATGGCCTATGACCTCGTGATCCGGAACGGAACCCTGGTCGATGGGACCGGCGCCGACCCCGTCCCCGCCGACGTCGCGGTCGAGGGCGACCGCATCGTCGCCGTCGGCAAGGTCGAGGGCAACGCGGCGCGCACCATCGATGCCGACGGCTGCCTGGTGACCCCCGGCTTCATCGACATCCACACCCATCTGGACGCGCAGGTCTTCTGGGACCCGATCGTCAGCTCACCCTGCTGGCATGGGGTGACATCGGCAGTGATGGGCAATTGCGGCGTGGGCTTCGCTCCCATCCGGTCCGAGAATCGCGAGTATTTCGCGCGACTCATGGAGTCGGTGGAGGACATTCCCACCGAGAGCATCATGGAGGGCCTTCCGTGGAGCTGGGAGTCCTTCGGGGATTACCTCGACGCGGTACAGGCGCTTCCCAAGGGCATCAATGTGGGGGGCATGATCGGCCATTGCGCGGTCCGCTACTGGACAATGGGCAAGCGATGTCTGGACCAGAAGCACGCATCCGCCGAGGACATCGAAAAAATGCGTGAAGTCGTGGCCGAGGCGATCGATCGTGGCGCGCTCGGCTTTTCGACATCGCGCACCCTGGTGCACAAGACCCCCGATGGCGAACCCATCCCGGGAACCTTCGCCCTCCCCGAAGAACTTCTCGGAATCGCGCGTGCGCTCGAGCAACATCAAAAGGGCGTGTTCGAGGTCGTTCCCGAGGTGGACAGCCCGGACCCGGCGGTTCACCTGTCCGAGATCGATTGGATGACCGACGTGTGCCTCGAGACGGGTCGACCGCTGACCTTCGCCCTGATCCAGGTGCAACAGCTTCCCGACATCTGGGAGGCCGTCCTGGAAAAGGTCGAGCAGGCGAGCGCCCGAGGCGCGAACCTGCGACCCCAGACCCAGGTTCGCTCCGTGGGTGTCTTGTTCGGCCTCGTGAATCTCACGCCCTTCGATTCGGCCGGCGGGTCCTGGGGACTCCTGAAGCTGAGTTCTTTCGAGGACCGGCTCGCGGCTCTCCGCAATCCCGAAGCCCGAAAGAAGCTGATCGAGGACGCCGAGAATTGCGCGTTCCCCGCAAAGGTCATCGGAAACTTCAACCTGCTCCCGATCGAAAATGGAGAAGCGCGCTACGACATGCGACCGGAAAATCGGCTGGCGGCGATCGCCGAGCGCCGCGGCGTAGGCCTCGCCGAGGCCTTCATCGATCTGACCCTGGAGACCGACGGTCGCGTTCTCTTTTTCTATCCGTTCGCAAATCAGGACCTCGGCGCCGTTTCGCAGATGCTGAAGCATCCGCAGATGATTCTCGGGCTGGCGGATTCCGGCGCCCACTGCGGTCAGATCATGGACGCGAGCTTGCCCACCTTCCTCTTGAGCTACTGGGTTCGAGAAAAGGGCCACTTCTCCCTGGCTGAGGCGATTCGGAAGCTCACGTCGGAACCGGCGGAAATATTCGACCTGAAGGGCCGCGGTGTCGTCCGCGAGGGGGCCTTCGCCGACCTGAACGTCATCGACTTCGAAGCCCTGCGCGTGCGGGAACCCCGCTACGTCCAGGATTTCCCCGCCGGCGCGTTCCGCTACACGCAGAGGGGAGACGGCTACCGTCACACCATTGTGAACGGCCAGCCCTTCATGGAAAACGGCGAGCACACCGGCGCACTCGCCGGCACCCTGCTTCGCTCGTGAGTTCGCGATGCGGGACTGTCCCCGGACGACCCGCCTGAAGGACCCCACCCGGGCGACCTCGGCGGACGCGTCGCTGGATCAGTAGATTACGGCTCGGCATGAGGCCCGTCCTCGCGAACACCCTGTTGGCTGTCGCTTCGGTCGCCGGTGTCCTACTGGTGGCTGAGCTGCTCGTTCGTCTCTTCGTGGGTCCGGTGCCTCTCGACGTACGGGCCCCCTGGCTGCGCAACCGCATGCGTGTGCCCGAGGCCCTCCGGGCCGAGTCGCGGTTGCCGGGCGTTCCGTATCTGCTCGAGCCAAACACCCAGGTGCCTCACGTGTTCACCTCGAATTCGCGCGGCTATTTCGACGAAGACGGAACGATCACCTACCGCACGAACGCCCTGGGTTGGCGAAGCCCCGAGTTCGAACGGGAGAAGCCGGACGGTCGTTTCCGAATCGTCGCGCTCGGCGACTCGTTCACATTCGGAGCCGGCGTACGAGATGAAGACCTGTTTCTCACGCACCTGCAGGCCGCGCTGAATCGCCGGTCTCCGTCCCGCTTCGAGGTCATCAACCTCGGCGTCATGGGATTCGATGCGGCTCACGAGGCGGCGCTGCTGGCGCACTACGCCGTGGATCTGGATCCGGACCTGGTCCTGGTCGTTTTCGTCCTGAACGATGCGGACGTGTTGGTGCCACGTGCACTCCGCAAGAAGGGGCTCGCTGCCCTACCCCAGGTACCCGCCAGCGTAGAGCGGTGGTCCATGCTCGTGGACCACCTGCGTGTTCGCCGGCAGAACCGAGAACGCTCTCGCAAGGCGGCGGCGGACCTGCACGCCAATTTTGCGCCGGACCATCCCGGCTGGGAGCGTGCACGGCAAGCGCTCGAATGGGAGAAAGCCCTCAGCCGCAGGCATGGCTTCGGTCTGGTGCTGGTGATCTTTCCACTCATGTGGGCGCTGGACGACTACCCGCTGGAGGCGATCCACACGACGGTCGCAGCCGCAGCCCGGGGCCTGGGGATTCCCGTTCTGGACCTGCTCGATGTCTTCCGGGGCCAGGACACGGAGTCGCTGTGGGTGCATCCCACGAACCACCACCCCAACGAGAAGGCCCATGCCATCGCCGGCCGCGCCCTCTCCGAGTATCTGCGCCGACTCGGGGGCGCCACCGCTCCACTCACTCGTCGGTGACGCAGCCCTCCGACGCGGACTTCACATTCTTGATGTACTTGTAGAGCGTCCCCCGGGTCGCCTTGAGGGGCGGCGCGGCCCATGCCTGAATCCGACGGGCGACCTCCGCGGGGCTCACCTCGAGTTCAATCGTGTTCTTCTTGGCGTCGATGGCAATGATGTCCCCGTCCCGCACCAGCGCGATCGGGCCGCCGTCCTGGGCCTCGGGGGTCACATGGCCGACGATGAATCCGTGAGATCCGCCGGAGAATCGCCCGTCCGTGATCAGCGCAACTTCCGTGCCGAGGCCGGCGCCCACGATCGCCGAGGTGGGAGTGAGCATCTCCGGCATCCCC
>JAZFUU010000038.1:0-31626 GCA_036447375.1 Myxococcota bacterium | reverse complement strand
CCGGCCCATTCCTTTTCGCGCAGGCGGAATTTCTGGATCTTGCCCGTCGACGTCTTCGGCAGGTCGGTGAACTCGACGGCCTTCGGGCATTTGAAGTGGGCCAGGCGCTCCCGGCAGAAGTCGATCAGATCCGACTCACCGACGTCCTGCCCGGAGCGCAAGGTCACAAAGGCCTTGGGAACCTCTCCCCATTTCTCATGGGGAATCGCGACGACGGCGCACTCGAGGACCGCCGGATGCTGCACCAGAGTGTGTTCGACCTCGATCGTCGAAATGTTCTCGCCCCCGCTGATGATGATGTCCTTCTTGCGGTCCCGCAGCTCGATGTAGCCATCGGAATGCACGACGCCGAGATCACCCGAATGGAACCAGCCTCCGGAAAAGGCCTCGGCGGTGGCCTTGGGGTCGCGGTAGTAGCCCTTCATCACGTTGTTGCCGCGCATGACGACCTCGCCCATGGTCTCGCCGTCGCTGGGAACGTCGAGCATCTGCGCGTCGACCACACGCAAGTGCGTCGCCACTGGATAGGGAACACCCTGGCGCGCCATCAACGCCGCCCGAGGCCCAGACTCGAGGTCCTCCCAGCCCGGCTGCATCTGGCAGTAGACGTGAGGGCCGTAGGTTTCCGTCAGCCCGTAGAGGTGAATGATTTCGATTCCCAGCTGCTCCATGCGCGCGAGCAGCGTGGGCGAGGGCGGCGCGCCTCCGGTCGCCACGCGAACCGTCGGCTCGAAGCGGACCCCGCGGGCCTCCGGGGCTTCGGCCAGCATCAGCAGAACCGTGGGCGCCCCGTTGAAGTGCGTCACGCGCTCGCGGCGAATCAGTTCGACCATGCGCGCCGGTTCGACGGCACGCAGCATGACGTGGGTTCCCGCGGCGGCGGTCACCGCCCACGGGAAGCACCAGAAGTTGCAGTGAAAGAGCGGCAGCGTCCACAGGAACACCGAGTCGCGCTCCAATCCGTGAACGATCACCTCGCTGAGAGCGTTCAGCGCGGTCCCCCGGTGGGTGTACATGACTCCCTTGGGTCGCCCGGTGGTCCCCGAGGTGTAGTTGATCGACGCGATCCGCTCTTCGTCGTCAACGCCCGCGGCCGGGGAAAGAACGTCGGCGCCGTCGACGAATTCCGCGAAGGTGGGGCCGTCGAGGGGAGACCCCGTGGCTCCGCCGATGGAATCCTCCAGGTTGACAAGGGTCGGACCGGCCTCGAGAGCTTCCGCCTGGACCCGCGGAGCGAGTTCCGGGTCCGCGAAAACGATGCGCGCCCGCGAGTGATTGAGGATGTAACCCACCTCGGGGGCCTGAAGACGCGTGTTGATGGCCACCAGCGCCGCACCCACCCGGGGAACGGCGAAGTGGGCCTCGAGTAGTTCCGGAACGTTCGGAGCGATCATGGCGACCCGGTCTCCGGGCCGCACACCGGCCCGGAGGAGAGCGCCCGCGAGCCGTCCGATGCGCTGGCCGAACTCGGCATAGGTCCACCGGCGATCTCCGTAGACCACGGCGGTCTTGGCCGGAAACACCCGGACGGTTCGCTCCAGGAACGCCAGAGGCGTCAGCGGCTCGAAGGAGGCCGGCGGTTCGGTCTCCGACATGCCCCCATTATGACATGCCCCCATCCGCATAAAGAGGGCTGTGGTGAACTGGCGAGCCTTCCGATACGTTCGTCATCAGGGGACCTCACTCGTCCCCGAGTCCTTCGCCTCGGTATCCGTACGGGTCCGGGGGGCTGGGCGGCCTGGTAGGGGCGGGATCGGCGACCACCCTGGGAGCCGGGAGTGGAGGCGAGGTCTGGGCCTCGCTGGGTGTTCCCTACGCCGAAATGGAGGTGATTCGGTGCATCAACAATGTTCTACGGCGAGTGAGGTGGCGGCGTCCTGACGCCCGACCGAATCGCTATGAGACGTTTCGGCGTCTGGGATGCATAGGTTCCCAGCGCCACCGCCCCGGGAGCGCGGACGCCGTAGCCGCGTAGGGTTCTGAACCTGCTCCCGGGGCTTTTTCTATCCACTTCGGTGGCCTTCCGCAGGAGAGGGATGCGAAGTCGGCCGGAGGCCGACTTCCACGCTCGCTGAACGCTGTCGCTGAGACCTTCGCTCCGCCCGGGAAAGACGGTAATGTCGATTCCTCGTGGCGGTGTTTCGCGTAGTTGGCCTGGGCGTGGTGTTGACGATTGCGGCGTTGAGCTGGACGCTCACCTGCAGCGCGCGCCGCTACGACCAGGTCATGGCCGGAATCGCGCCACTGGATCTTCGGCGCTTCCCCCGGCTCACGCTGATCACCGTCGGTACCGGCGGCGCGTTCGAGAACCCGGATCGCCAGGGACCCGCCACGGCGGTGGCTCTGGATACGCGCATCGTTCTGGTGGATGCAGGTCGCGGAATCGCCGAAGCCCTGCGCGCGTCGAGGATCCCGGTCTCCCAGCCCGATACGATATTTCTCACCAGCCTGCTTCCCGAGAACACCGTTGGCCTGGACGACCTGCTCCTCAGTGGCTGGCTCGATGGCCGCAAACAGCCGCTGCGCCTGATCGGTCCCCCGGGTACCGGCGAGCTGGCCCGAGCCCTCACAACAGCGCATCAGCGCGGGGTTGCCGCCGCTGCCGGGGCACGCGACCTGCCTGCGACGGCTGCTCGGTTCCAGGGGATCGAGATCACCGGCGACTGGACGGAACAGCTCGGCGAGCTGACGGTTCGCGCCGGCCGGATTCCCGGTGGCCCGATCGAGGCGTTGGCCTACCGATTCGAGTGGCGAGATCGATCCGCTGTGGTGGGCAGCG
Source organism: Myxococcota bacterium (assembly GCA_036447375.1). GTDB lineage: Bacteria > Myxococcota_A > UBA9160 > UBA9160 > SMWR01 > JACZXC01. The sequence continues at coordinate 28,847 of JAZFUU010000038.1, read as the reverse complement.
CGGGATGGGGCCTCGACACACTGCAGGACTTCGCACGCGGCGCGAACGTTCTGGTCCACGAGTTGGTGCTCGTCCCGACACCCGAAGTCGTCGCCTCGGGCGTGCTGGAGATCGACCCGGAAACCGCACGGCGAGAGGCCGCCCTCCACACGGGGATCGAAGAGGTCGGGGCTCTGGCCCGGGCCGCGGGTGTCGAGACCCTCGTCCTCGTCAGGCTGCAGCCGCCTCCGGTCTATGATTTTCAGCTGACGAGCCGAGTCGACGACCACTTCGACGGGCGCATTCTGGTCGCCAGCGACGGCGACGAGATCAGACCGTGAGTCCCGGCGTTTCGATGGGGGGCCGCGGCTCGGGATCCGGGTGCGGAGCGGGCAGAAACATCGGCCCCTCGGGCCGATCATCCGCCGCACGTTCCCCGGCGAATCGCTTTCGCTGCTCCTGGTAGTACGACTCGCCGGGATCCTGAGCGATGGCCTCGTCGATGGTGTCCATGGCCCGATCCGGCCATCCCAATAGAAACTGGACCTCGGCAAGGGTATCGAGAATCGCGGCAATGGAGCGATCTGTCTCGAGAACCGCTCGCTCGGCCAACAGCAACGCCGCCTTCAGCTCGCCATCCGTAGCCTTGGGCGAAATGGCGATGATCCAGGCGCGTTCATTCAACTCGAAGGCCGAGACTCCCGGGAGCCGCGCCAGACGTTCGCCGTGCCGGGCTATGAAGCCCGGCGCACCGGCGAGTTCCGCCGTCGCGCTCGCCACCGCGGCGACACCCACGGCGGCCACCAGGATCGCGGTGGCTCGGACCCACGCGGGATCTGCCGCGCGCCGGATGCCACTCCCGATCAACAACGCCGTGGTCAGGAAACCCGCAACGAACCCACCGACGTGAGCCGCCCCTGCGATGATCGGGATCACAAGCATGAGGGCGCCGTTCACCACCAGAAGCAGCAGGAATGCCCGTCGGGGGATCCGAAGCCAGGCCGGAAGCTGGTCGGTGCGGTAGAACTCGAGCCACAGCGCGGCCCCAGCCAGCCCGAAGACGATCCCCGACACCCCGACCACCGACGCGTATCCGGCCACGCCGCTGGCCGCCATGGCGGCGATGCCGGAGGCCGCCATGATGCACGCAGCGCGCGCGGCACCGAGGGATCGCTCGACCAGCGCCCCGAGGGCGATCAAGCCCAGCAGGTTCAGAACCAGGTGTATGGGGAAACGGGGCTGGGCGTGGACCAGATTCGCCGTGACGAATCGCCAGAGGTCACCGTCCATGACCAGCACGGGGCTGAAGTAGCTGACCTCGAAGATCATCTCGCCGGCGGCCAGCTGCGCGACGAAACCGATGAGACAGACCGCGACCAGGACCCAGGTCACGCGCAGTCGAGGCAGCGACCGAGCGGTCTCCTCGACCTCGGCCATTCTCGCCATCTGCGCCGCCCCGCCCGGCTGCCGGGCGATCCGCGCGATCAACGACCGGACCAGGGTCTCGGGGCCGTCGGCGTCAATGAAGGCGCGCCGGGGGAATGTGTACACCGAACGCCGTGCACCGAGCCAGAGCGTGCGCGGTGACGCAGCCAGGTGCGTGATCTCTTCGTAGGGTGTGAACGCGTTGCCGCCACCGCGGGAAGAGCTGGGATGATGCAACCCGTCGCCACCCAGGACGATGCCCCCGGGGCTGCCCCGGAGCTCGAAGCGCTCGCGGAAGGCTCCATTCGCCTCGTTGCTCATGCTGCGAGACTAGAAGACCGGCCGCGGACGTGCATGCGACGGGCTCAGCGAAAAAAAGGAAAAGGCGGCAACGTCCCCGTTCAGCGCTGGGGTAGCGGAAGAGTCGGAAAAACTCGGCTGAATACGAGGAACATCAGCACGAAGCCGCCGAGAAAACCCGCTGCGATGCCCAGCTGGATCGGCCCCAACCACGCCATGCCGTCTTCGGGCACCAGCGACGGCCAGATCAGGACATTGCGCTCGAGCCAGAAACCGATCAAGACGACCAGCGAAACGCTCCCCAGAATCGCCGGGGTCTTCTTTGGAGTCTGACCCAGGAGCACCCAGAACGGTACCCACCAACACGCGAACCAGGCGGCCATCGAGAGATCCACGTAGGGCTCATCCATGCGAGACATGACGAAGAACCAGGTGTCCTGAAAGAACTGCGAGCCCAGCCGCGCCTGAAGGAACTCGGTTTCTTCGGGCAGGTTGCCGTACCAGATCACGATGTACTGGGCGAAGAAGATATACATCCAGAAAATCGAGAACGCGAATACCATCTTGCCGAGATCGTGCATCCGCGCCGGGGTGATCTCGACGTCCCAGCCCGGAGAGCGGCGCAAGAGCACGCAGATCAACGCGGTGGCACAGACTCCGCAGAGGAACCCCCCCCACCCGAAATACCAACCGAACATGGTCGAGTACCACGTCGGCGTCAGCGACATGACCTGGTCGTAACCGACGATCGTCCAGCCAAAGGCGTAGAGGAGGCAGATGATCGGAGCGAGGACTCGGAGTTTCCGCTCCGAATCGGCGAGCTCCTCGGCATCGCCTTTCCAGTTCGCCGTCCAGCGTTCGAAAAAGCTCCGGGCCCGCTGGGTCCGTTCCGCAGCCCCGTGGAGGGCGGGTCGGAAGGAGAGCCTCAGGAAGCGAAGCGCCAACAGTGCGGAAATGCCCAGGATCGACAGATCCACGATGTATACCCGCGGAATATTGAGCCAGGCCTCCTTGCCGGGGGGCGGCCCGTGGATCCACTGCGTGAAAATGGCTTCTCTTCCGAAGAATCCGATCGCGATGAGAACGAAAGTGATCGGAACCCACGCCGCCAGGGCCGCAGCCACATGGCGCACGGGGCCCGTCCAGCGGGCGCCGATGATGACGAAAGCGCAGGCCAGGACCAAGCCGCCCTGGGCGAGAGTGGCCCAGTAGATCGTGTTCACGTGATACGCGCGCCAGGCGGTGTCGGGATCCGTCGCCAGCCCGTAAAAAAAACTGACCACTCCGATGCCGACCAGCAGGACGCAGGCCCGTGTGGAATTTCGCGGAAGCTCCTGGGGGTTCGCCGTCTCGATACTCACGGCACGATTCCCTTCTGTTGGGTGAGGTAGCGGATGTAGTTCACGATGTCCCAGCGATCCTCTGCGCGAATGCGCGTGTAGCCCGGCATGCGCCGGCGTCCGTAGCGGATCGTCGTATAGACGTGACCGTCGCTGCGCGCTCCGGTCACGATCAGGGGCAGAACTCCCTGGAGCGGCCCCATGATAGAACCCATGGCGCTGACCGGTCCATCTCCCATCCCCGACGCTCCGTGGCACGCCTCGCAGTAGCGCTCGTACTGCGCGCGCCCGTTCTCCACGGATGCCAGGGTCATTCGCTGCGGATTCTCCAGATGATCCGAGTCCGCGTCGATCACGTTGGAGACCGGGGCCTCGCCGCCGTCGATCGGGACCGTGCCCTCGGGTGGCAGGAACCCCTCGATCCGGCCCTCGAAGTTAACCGCCTCGTAGGCCTGCACCGCCGGCTGGCGCTTCATCTGGGGCCACCAGTCGTTGCTCCACTGCTCCCAGCAGCCGATCGGGCCCGCGAAGAGCAGCACCGCGACCGCGGCCAACCCGCGGGAGCGAATCGGAGGCCTATGCCTCGACAAGGTTCACCTCCACGGCACCGCAGTCGCGCATCAAACCGTCCACTTCCGCCACGTCGCGCTCCGGGCATCGCACCGCGACGCCGAAGTCCTCGGCGGAAAAGCGCGCGCTGTAGGCCACGTCGCGGCTGAAGCGCGGAAGCCGACCGACGATGAAGAGACCCAGGGCGGTGAGAAGGCCCCCGAACAGGATCGTCAGCTCGAAAGCGATGATCGTGAAGGGCGGAATCGACGCAAAGGGTTTTCCTCCCACCATGATCGGCCAGTCGTAGGCCATCCAGACGGTCATCGCGTATCCGCTGACGACGCCGGTGAGCCCTCCGACGAGGGTGAAGATTCGAACCCGGCTCGGCTTCTCCATCACCGCGTCTTCGACCTCGGCGAAGGGCGCCGGGGAGTAGGTCTCGAGATCCTCGAAACCGCGACCTCGCAGATGGCGCACGACGTCGGCGACCTTTCCCGGATTCTCGAACACGCCGACGAGCTGCGCCATCAGTGACTCCCTACCGGATTGCCGGCGGGAAGTGGATCGCCAGTGGGTTGCCCATCGGAATGTGCCTTCTGGTGGATCGCCAGTTCCTTTACCTCGGCAATGGCGATGATGGGAAAGAGCTTCAAGAAGATCAGGAACAGCGTGACGAAAAAGGCAAAGCTCGCGGTCACGATGCCGAGCTCCGGCCAACTCACCGTATAGACGCCCCAGGCTGACGGGTCGTATTCGGTGGAGAGGCCCTGGACGATGATGACGTAACGCTCGAACCACATGCCGATATTGATGAGCACCGACAGCACGAATAGAAACGGCACATTCGTGCGCAGCCGCTTGATCCAGAGGAGTTGGGGAAAGACGCTGTTGCACAGGATCATGACCCAGGTGGACACCCAGTAGGACCCAAAGGCCCGATACCAGAAGCTGGTCTGTTCCGGCTCGACGGCGCTGTACCAGGCGATGAAATACTCGAATATGTAGGCATAGCCCACGATGATCGACGTGAACAGCAGGACGCGCGCCATGTTTTCGAGGTGGTAGTCGGTGATGATATGCTCGAGTCCATAGATCCGGCGCACCGGAATCATCAGGGTGAGAACCATCGCGAATCCCGAGAAGATCGCCCCCGCCACGAAGTAGGGACCGAAGATCGTCGTGTGCCAGCCGGGGACGAGGGTCATGGCGAAGTCCCAGGACACGACGCTGTGAACCGAGAGCACCAACGGTGTCGCCAGTCCCGAGAGATGCAGAACGCTGCGCGAATGGGACTTCCAGTTCCGGGAGGTTCCCTGCCAGCCCAGAGAAAGAATCCCGTAGAGCACCCGCCGCCACCCGCTATGGCGATCGCGCGCAATGGCCAGGTCGGGAATCAGCCCGACGTACAGGAACACGATCGAAATCGTCGTGTAGGTCGAGATCGCGAAGGTGTCCCACAGGAGAGGGCTCTTGAAGTTGACCCAGAGTCCCCGCTGATTCGGATAGGGAAGAATGAAATAGGCCTTCCAGACCCGCCCCACGTGGATACCGAGGAACAGGCCCGCCGTCATCACGGCAAAGACCGTCATGGCCTCGGCGCTGCGATTGATGGCGTTCCGCCACTTGGCCCGAAAAAGATAGAGGATGGCCGAGATCAGGGTTCCGGCGTGGGCGATGCCGACCCAGAAAACGAAGGTGACGATGTAGGCGCCCCAGAAAACCGGGTGGATGTAACCGGCGATTCCCAGACCTTCATAGATCTGCCACAGCCAGATCGCGATGCCGATTCCGACGAAGGTGACGGCGATCGAAAGCAGCAGCCAATAGCCGGCGGAAGTCCCCTTCATCACGTAGAGGATGTCCCGGTTGATCGGAGAGTCGCCGGGGATCGGCGCGGGGCGGATCATGGCCGCCATGGTGTCTGCGGGAGGCGGCGTCACCCGCGACCCTCGTCATCGCCGTGCCTGGCCGGGACCCGGCTCGACGCGTGCTTCGCGGCCTCCTCGCGGCCCGGCTCGCGGGTCACCTTGGCCAGGTAGGTGATCGCGGGACGCGTGTTGAGAACATGCAGGGCGTGGTAGGCCCGGCTCTCGCCCTCCCGGGCCCGTTCCGCGACGAGGCTCTTTTCGTCCCGCAGATTCCCAAAAGTAATCGCCTGGGTCGGACAGGTCTGGGCACACGCGGGTGTCACCTCGCCGTCGGCGATCGGGCGCCCCTCGTCCTTTGCAACCTGCCGGGCCGACTGAACCCGTTGGATGCAGAACGTGCATTTTTCCATCACGCCCTGCCCCCGCACGGTGACGTCCGGGTTGAGCATCAGGTTCATCGGCTCGGGCCATTGGTGGATCGAGTAGTCGAACCAGTTGAAGCGCCGCACCTTGTAGGGGCAATTGTTCGAGCAGTACCGCGTGCCGATGCAGCGGTTGTAGATCATCCCGTTGAGACCCTCGGGATTGTGGTAGGTCGCGAACACGGGGCACACCGACTCGCAGGGCGCGGCGCCACACTGCTGGCACAGCATGGGCGCATGACGCACATCCACGCCCCCGAGAGTTTCCCGGTCCGTGTGGGCCGGCCGCCCGGCGCGAAACGTGGGCTCGCCATCGCCCAGATAGCGCTCGATCCGGATCCAATTCATCTCGCGATGCCGGAGCACGCCCTCTTCTCCCACCGAGGGGATGTTGTTCTCGACGGCGCAGGCGACCATGCAGGCGCTGCACCCGATGCAGCTATCGAGGTCGAGGGTCATGCCCCAGCGGTAGGGGCTCTCGTCCGCGGCGTCGGCGGCGGGATCGAAGGGCCGCAGAATTTCGTGGGTCTCGCCGTGCTTCGACTCCCCGTGGCCATTTCCGGATGTGGAGTCCGCCAACGTCGCCAACGAAACCGCTTCGGCGATGGAGCGGCCCCGCTGATTGTCGGAATACTGGGCGATCGCCACCCGTTCGAAGCCGCCGGTCGCACTCAGCTTGGGCCGGGAGGTGAGCCAGGCCCGTCCGCCGGCTTCGTCGGTGACGGCGGGCAGCAGCGAAATGACGCTGGCCCCGCGCGCCGAACCCTCCCGGGAGGCGTAACGCCCCACGGTGTGCCCCTGGCCGACCGGCACCGCGATCACGTCGTCCCGGATTCCACCCCGCGGAAACGCCGGAACCTCCACCCGGCCAGAAGCGGTCTCGATCGCGATCACATCGCCAAGCCCGACGCCGAGGGCCTCAGCGGTGCCATGACTCATTTCCGCCCAGGACTGCCAGGAGACCTTCGTGACTGGATCCGGCGTCTCCTGGAGCCAGGTCAGGTTCGCCCCGCGTCCATCGTAGAGGTGGGGTGAGGGGTAGGGGAGCAGGACCCGGGAGCCTTCCCCCTCGAACGTGGACTCCTCGAACTGGATCTCGGACAGACTCGGCGCCACGGCCACCGGGGAGGCCGACGGCGATGGTCCAAAAACTCCGCCCCTCGCCAGCGCCGCCCGGTAGTCGGACCCGGACCAGGCGGACTCGACCACGCCGCGGAAACTTCCCGAGGGAAGCCGAGCGGCGACTCCCTTGCCCATGGCCCGCGCCGTCTGGAGCAGGGTGTCTCCCAGGGCCTGGGTGTCGTACAGGGGCCGAACGCTGGGCTGCACCAGCGAGCGCACGCCGGCCCGCGGCTGTGAATCCCCCCACGATTCCAGCGGAGTGTGATCCGGGAGGATCAGGTTCGCCTTGACGCTGGTCTCGTCGGGTATCGAGGCGAAGGAGACGACGAAGTTCACCCGCTCGAGCGCCGCGATGAAGCCCGCGTCGTCGGGCAGCGAGTACACCGGATTCGAGTCGTGGATCAGCAGAACCTCCAGATCCCCCGACTTCATCGCGTCGACCAGTCGCAATACATCGTCGAAGCTTCCGGCGTTCGCGTTCGACGCCTCGGGTGCGATCCGCACCGTCTCGCCGATCGCCCCGACCACCGCGTTGAGCAACAGCACCGCTGCGGTGGCAGCCACTGCACGGCGGCCGCTGAGGGCAGCCCCCGGCGGCAGAGCCGCCGGTCGCGAGCTGGCCGCAATGGCCTCACCGATCCGGCGGATGGTCTCGGCGGGAATTTCCGTCTGGGATGCCACGGCCTCCGGGCTGAAGTTGGCCAGCACGCCTCCGATCAGGGCCGGATCGCCTCCGACCGGCCTTCCTCGGCTGCGCGCTCGATCGAATGCCACCCGCGCGATGGCCAGGGCCAGAATGCCCTCGCTTCCCGGCTTCGCGGGAAGCCATTCGTCGGCGTTGCCTGCCGTGGTCGAGAGCCGGGGCCCCACGTAGATGAGTCGCGCTCCGTGATTGGCAGACTTCGAGACGTGGCGCGCCTCCTCGATCTGTCGCGCGTGCTCGACGGGCGAAAGCCAGCTTTCCATCGACTCGGCTCCGAAGTCGATGACGAAATCGGCACCCGAAAGATCGAAAACCGGTCGCCCCGCCACGCCGAACACCGAGCGCGACGCATCGATCAGCGATTCGAAGGCGTAGGGCTCGTAGACCACGCGCTTGCTCGCGCCGATCGCGGCCACCCATTGATCGATCAGCCGACTCAGGGTGGGCCCGGTGGTTCCGCCAAGGATTCCGACCTTGGAACCGGCGCCAGAAAGCATGGCGGCCAGGGTTTCCGCTGCGAGTTCCCACGTGACGGGATGCCATTCGCCGTCACCGCCCCGAAGCATCGGCTGGCGATATCGATCCGGGTGGTACGTGCGGCCGATTCCCGCCTGACCGCGCCCGCACAAAGCTCCGCGGTTGATCGGGTGCTCGGGATTGCCCTCGAGCTTGACCGGTCGGCCCTCCCGAGTCCGAACGCGGATTCCGCAAGCGGCCGGGCACTCCTGGCAGGTCGACGCGTAGAAGACCGGCATGCCCGGAGTGATCTCCTCGGGCTGAACGACGTACGGAATCAGCTTCTCGACCGGCTCACAGCCCACAGCTGCGGCGCCGCTGGCACCGGCCAGTTTCAGAAATTGTCTGCGATCAAATTCGGGCATCCGTGTTTCCGAACCTTTCTGAATTCTTTTTCTTGCCTAATTTTCTGAACTCTTCTGAATTCTTCTTCCTGCCTAGCCTTTTGAACTCTTCTGAATTCTTCTTCCTGCCTAATAGTGGCAGGTGTAACAGTCCTGCGACGCGCCCTCCGCGCGATGGCAGTCGATGCACCAGCCCATCTCCGGTTTCGACGACGGCAACAGCCACGGCCACCAGATCGTATCCGGCGTCAGATAGACCTTGTCCATTTCCTCAATCGCACCGTGACACCGCTGACAATCCACTCCCGCCTGGACGTGTCTGTTGTGACGAAACTGGACGTACTCGGGCAACCGGTAGATCTGAATCCACTCGATCGGCTCTTGGCGCTCCCAGTGCGACTTCAGGGTACGTATCCCCTCCAGTTCGTCATAGCTCGCGGGGAACTGGGTGTGACAACCCATGCACAGCTCGACCGACGGAACGCCCGCGGAAGGCGATCGATCGGTGCCCGAGTGACAGTACTGGCAATCGATCTGGTATAGGCCCGCGTGGTGTTTGTGACTGAACTGGATCGGCTGCAGCGGTCCGTCCGTATCCGGATCCTCGGCCGCGGCGTGGGATCGGCAAGCCTCCAGCGTCGGCCACGGCGTGTCGAATTTCCCGAAATCGACCTCGATGGATTCACCCGCGGCGATCCGGGCCTTGAGCTCCTGAGCGTCGCATACATCGCGGGCAACGAGAGCCTCGCTCGGGGCCGCGCCGCCCGTATCCGCGCGCAGTACCCCGACCGCCAGAGCGGCGAGTGCGGCCACCGGCGCGGCGACCGCAACAACGCGAAGGAACGGGCGAGTTCGATTCATACGCGCGACCGCAAGCCCCCCCGCGTCACCGGTCGCCCCCGACGGGAGCAGATCGAGACTCCAAAGTCCTGGCGACGGATCGTGATGATCGGCGGTGCGGCTCGAACGCGCGCCCCGCCACTCCAATCACCGACGGCCCGAAACGCGCAGGCACAATGTCGCGCTCGCAACCGCGAATTTCCCATGCGCGCCGAAGACGCGCGGTGGATACTACGGAAGCCCAGTCGAGTCAAGGCGAAGAGAGCGCGAATCGAGGCCACAAAATCGGGTCATCCCGGGGCCTCAGCTCATTGTCCGGCTTCCAGAAAAATACGGATTCATTAATATTTTCAAGTGTTTATGTGGACTCTCCGGTTTTCGATCCGAGCGGACCCCGGGGCGCGGGCGGCGCCAGATCGAATGGTCGATGGCTGAATCGGAAACGAAAACATGCGTCGAGCGATCGTCGCGCGACGCATCCTGATCTACCCTCGAAAACCTGCCCCGAACGTCAACGAGGTCCAATCCCATGAGCGTCAGTCCCGAACTCCTCGAGATCCTGGTATGTCCGGACACCAAGCAGCCCGTGAAGATTGCGAGCGCCGAGGTGCTGGAAAAACTCGCCCGACAAATCGAGGCGGGCGGGCTGCGAAATCGAGGCGGAGAGGCGATCGAGAAGCCGATCCAAGAGGGGTTGGTCCGCGAAGACGGAAAAGTGCTCTACCCGATCGATGACGGCATCCCTGTGATGCTCATCGAGGAATCGATCGAACTCGACTGACGACTGCTAGCGGACCAGACGGTATCCGTGACCGCGAACCGACAAGATGTGCTTGGGATGGGAGGGATCGGGCTCGATGTAGCGCCGCAGGCGGACGATGAAATTGTCGACCACCCGCGTCCGCGTGTCCGACCTCAAGCCCCACACCTCTTCTAGCAGCTCACCGCGGGTCCACACCTCTCCGCGACGATCGACCAGGGCGCGTAGCAGACCCGTCTCCCGTGTCGTGAGGGTCACCCGCGCCGACGGCGTCTCGAGCTCGAAGCGGTCGAAGTGGACCGTCACCTCGCCGATCGCCACCGGGCGAGGGGTATCCCGATCCGGCGACACGCCGTCCCAGCGACGACGTCGAAGCAGACCGCGGACCCGCGCGAGCAGCTCGTCCAGTCGGAAGGGCTTGGTCAAATAGTCGTCTGCCCCCTCTTCGAGACCGCGCACACGGTCGAGAACGTCGTCCTTGGCCGTCAGAATCAGAATCGGAACGTAGTTTCCGCAGGCCCGCGTCCGACGCGCGACCTCGAATCCACTCATCTGGGGCAGCATCAGGTCGAGAATGACCAGATCGAATTCGCCCGCCGAGTCCGAGAGTCGATCCGCGGCGCTGGATCCGTCCCTCGCCACCTCGACCGAGTGCCCCTCGGCTTCCAGATTGAACTGGAGCCCCTCGGCGAGATGGGCTTCATCCTCGACGACCAGGATGTGGGGCATCAGGGGGCATCGGGGGCAACGCGCAGGGTCACCACGAAACGACTGCCCGCGCCCGCTCCCCCACTGCGCGCCACCACACGACCTCCCTGGCGTCTCACCAGGTTCCGAACGACGAACAATCCCAGTCCAAGCCCAGCGGTGCGTTGGACGTCCCGCCCGGCCCGGTAGAAGCGCTGAAAAATCTTTCGAAGCTCGCCGGAAGGAATGCCGATTCCCCGATCCGCGATCTCCACCGCGACGCGGCCATCGCCGGTGGGAGCGACCGAGACGTTCACCTCCACGGGTTCGTCCGAGTACTTCACCGCGTTCTCGAGGAGATTGCGAAACACCACCGCCAACTCGCCACCCACGCCCGACACGACCGTACCCGGTGGGGTTTCCAACTTCACAGCCTCATCGGGCAAGTCGTAACGAGCGCGGATCTCGGCGATGCAGTCCCGGAGAAGAGAGGCCAGACCCACACGGCCGCGCTGGACCGTTCCGCCCGGTTCTTCCGAACGCGCTGCGGTCAGGACCTGATCCACGGTCTGGTCGAGCCGCTCGAGATCCTCACGCATATGGGTCAGGAAATCCCGTCGATGTTCCGGATCGGGTTCGTGGCGCAGGAACGTGTCGAGATAGAGGCGCAGTGAGGCCAGGGGCGTCTTCATTTCATGGGTGACAGCGTCCAGGAAGGCCCGCTGGCGCTGATTCACCCGCATTTCCCGCACCAACCAGGCACACAGCAGAACCAGCCCGACGATCACCAGCGCGAAGAAGACCGTCCCGAGCACGAGCAACAACCAGTCGAAGCTCGTGAGACTCCCGGTCACCCCCCGCACGTCACTGACCACCAGAATCTGCCAGCCCACCGCCAGCACGAGGACGATCACCGTAAGAACGATTCCCAGGGTGAGCGGAAATCCGATCGAGCGACGGTCCACGGGCCCCTCCCTGGGAACAGGGTACGTTAGAATTCAAGAACCGTCTGCGGAGGCCGTGAATGCTCGATCAGCCGGTGGGCCGGCGCCCGTCGAGGCTCGCACAGGCTCGGCCCTCATGCCTTGCCCGCCACACGATCGCCCTGGCCCTCTGGGGCTGCCTAGCCGCCTCTCAAGCCCTCGCGGCCGGCCTGCCCCCCGAAGATGAATGTCCTCTACTCGGAGGCGCACCCGGAGCCGGCCCGAACGAAGACGCGATTCCGGTCCGGCTGAGCGAGGGGATGATGCTCGCCTTCTCGGATGTGCTGCGACTCCGCACGCTGTTGCCGCCGGAAATCTGGCGCAACCGGGACCAATTCTTCCACGACGGGATGCGCATGCTGATCGGTCCCTGCCACCGCCGCTACCCCATCCCCGGATTCTTCCGTGACGCAACGGAAAAGTACGCCGGTCGCGCGTCGATCGACTCTCGCGGCAATTTGAAGGGATATGTGGCGGGACTGCCCTTCGCACCCGCACAGATCGACCCCGAGGAACCCGACGCCGCCGTTCGCTGGGCCTGGAATCTCGAGCACCGCTACCGCGGCGGGGGCACCGTGGGCAAGTTTCGGATCGTGGACCTACCGTCCAGTATCGGTGGAGAGCAGCGCTACCGGGGCACCTTCTTTTTCGTCCCGACCCGCCACCGCGCCGACCTCGCATCGAGCGACTACGCGGTACCCGAGGCCAACGAAAGCCTATGGATCGCCGGGGGGCGGTTTCTCGAGCCCTTCAACGCCCGCCACCTCGCCTGGAGGCAGGTGCGGCCAGCGGCGGTTCACGACCGTTTCAGCGAGCCCGACGACACTTTCGTCTACGTCCCCTCTCTGCGAAAGGTTCGCCGTTCGGCGACGGCGTGGGTCGATGGCATGTTCACGCCGCGCTATCGGGTCGGCGGCGGGCAAATCGGATCGGGCTCCCTGGGAGTCGCCGGCGGCGGCGTGAGACCGGCGGCCGCCGAAGCGCTCCATGTCACCGAGGATCTCGGTCGGGGCTTTGTCGGCCTGGCGTTGCGACCAAACGCCTACGTGTGGCGGATACGCAGTTTTCGCGAGGTGCTCGCTCCCATCAACACGGCGCGCTCCGGGTACCCGAGCCACCCCGGTCGCAACTTCGGACCCAGCGGCCTCTCGGTAGGAAGCGACCGCTGGGAAGTGCGCTACGCGGTGGTGCTCGAGGGCTCGATCAGGGAGCGAGGGAGAAACTTCGAAACGATGGTCGTGTACATGGACTACCAGACTCAGCAGCCACTCTATGTCACCACGAGGCGAAGGCGGGGTCTCGTCGAGGTCGGTGTCATGGTTCACCGCTTCAGCGGCGACATCGACACATACCCGTATCTGCCCGACGGCGGCCGCGCTCTGGTTTTTGACCCGGTCCTGGAGTCCTTCTACTCGGCGGCCGATGGCGGCGGCTGGCGACGCGAGTCCTACGATCTGGTCTCGGTGCCCCTCGACGCGCCGACACTCCGCCGCCTGACGAGCTCGGACCACCTCGCCCGCGGCCATTGAGCGGACCGGCCGGCGGCGGCGTTGTCAGAAGGTCCAGCGAAGCCGCATGAAGATCTCATCCCTCTGTCGAATCACAGAGATGAAGTTCTCTTCGGGGTTTTCGTAGGCTTTCTTGCCCGCCCGGTTCCCGTAGGGGCCGATGCTTCGAAGCGGCATCACTATGCTCTGGGTGCGTCCGTAGAAGGCCAAAATGCCCAGCGTCGCCGAGAAATTCTCGGTAAATCGGTAGCTCACCGACGGCAGGAATCCTCCGGACCGCGATTGGAAGTCGTAGATCGTGATGAACTGCGGCAACAGCCGATCCTGGAAGTAGCCCGCGAGGACAGCAAAGGTGGCCAGGACGTTCCAGGGTCCCGAATGCCCCATACCGCTGTCCCAATTGGTCGTGTACCGGAAGAACCACTGCGAGTTGAAGAAGAACGTCCGGTTCGGGTTCAGGAAGTTGATGAACGTCGGCCGATCGACGGAGACGGTCAGGTTGATGTCCTGCACCTTGCCGATGGCATTCAGGGAGTTGTTGTTCAGCACGGTTCGGTCTGTGACCCAGGTGAACTCCATGCCCCAGTTCGTCTTCGTCACGTCTTCGGCGAAGTCCGCCGACAATCCCAGGGTGTTGCGCCGGTCGTAGGCGAGCAGCACCTCTCCGCCGCTCTGCCAGAGGAATACCCGTCGCCCGAACCCGTTGCTGCCTCCCGCCTGGATCGTGTTTCGCGCGGGACCGGCGGCCCCCAGAAGCCCCGCGATCGTCCCGCAGAGCTGCGGGGCGGCGTAGGAGCATCGGGCCGGGGAGAAGCTGTCCTCGGGATCGAAGCACTCCGGATCCGCCATGATGTCTGCTTCGACGTCGCCGTTGCAGGAGAGGGCGGTCAGGAACATCAGCACGTTGAAGGACAGCGCGGCCCCCTCGCTGGTGAAGATGAAGACGTTCTCCGGGCCGCGATTCGGATCCATTCCAGCGAGCTCGGCGGCGAAGTTTCGCGCCTGGCTGTCCGACACGTTCACCCCGTAGGGGCAGACGTTGCGCCGAATGTCGAGACTCGCGGCATCCTCATCGGGCAGGCAGCCCGCCAGGGGGTGGAAGAAGGCGCGTGCGCCCCCAAAAGCCTCGCCCTGCTGGATATTGAATGCGCCCGCCACGGGAAGCCGGTGCGTGGAGTTCTGGGCCAGATCGCTGTCATCGGCGCAGGACTCGAGCTCCTGCTTGAGCTGGCCGCTCACCGGCTGGCCGTCGCTATCCAGGGCCTCGACCCGGATCCCCCCGATCTGGGGGACCCTGCCGCTGCCTCCGAACACGCAGCCGTCGACCGAAGGCAGGTAGTCCTCCTGGAACGTGACGATGAATATATCGGTGATGCCGTCGCTGCCGGGATCTCCATTGGCCAGCTTGTCGTCCGTGCCGTCGATCGAGTCGATGCCTCGGCAGCCCGGCAGGATTTCCAACGTTCCGTCTGTTTCGTTGAACACAGTGCAGGGCTGTGCGCTGATATGGCGCGCACCCAGCGACCAGTGGGTTCCGAAGATGTCGTTGTACTCACCCAATCGCATCGCCCCGGGCTGGGGCAGACTCTCCGCGGTGGTCAGCCAGGTCGGAACTACCCTTTTCCCACCCAGCGACTGCTTGAACGAATCGGTAAGAGCCAACGTGAAGGAACCGTCCGTGAGCGGCTGCCGATCGAAGTGTCCGGGAGAGAGGAAGCGCACGGGGACTCCCGCCCCGACACTCTCGTCGATCGGCCGAAAAATCCTGCAGAACCGCGGATTCCTCGTGGCCGAAATCCGGTCTGCACACTCCTGGATCAGCCCCGGGTCGTAGAGAGGATCGCTGGGCCTGCGCGCGGTAACGCGCACCAAGTCCGCGTCGGCCGCGTCAAAGGCCGCTCGCAATCGCGGCGTCCAGAACCGGTCGTCGGTGCCCTCGATACCGGGCCAGGACTGGAGAAGAAAGCTCGCCTCGGCGTTCAGGAAATCGATGCCGCCGCCGGCCGGAATCAGAGGTACGTCCTGCTCCACGCCCAAAGCGTCGTAAAGAACGATCGCGTCGGAGGAGTCGCAGCGCGTGCCGAAGAACGGGCCGCACCCGAGCAGCGCCTTCTGCTCGTTGCTGAGCGTGCTGTCCAGGGTGAGGAAATCCTCGGGGGAATAGTGGAAGGAAAAGACCCGGCACGGCCCGCGATTCACCTTCGTACAATCCACGAACTCCGTCTCACCGGTGACCGGGTCGACGAAAGGGAGAAACGTCGGAGCCCCGGCGTCGGGAAGATTGACCAGGGGAGAGCTGGCTGTGATGATTCCGTCCCAGCCACCCGCCTGCAGCTGAATCACACAGAGGTCGGTTGCATCATCGGGATCGGCCGGAACACAGATCGGGCCGCGGTCCCGGTTCAGGTGCACACTGGGACCGGGGACGCCGTCCTCCATGGTGCGCACGCTATTCGTGGCCGCCTGGATGAAGATCTGGCCCGCCGGTTCCCCGGAAAATGCCAAGGTGAAGAATTCCATCAGCGGGAAGTCGATGATGGGCAGCTCGGCATTGCTTCCGAAGAGGTTGAGTGCACAGCGCTGCACGTCGAGATTCGAGATACCGAGGGTCGCCAGACACACGAAAGCGTGGAACTGTTGATTGGCCGGATGATTCTCGAGGGCATTCTCCAGCCCGCCCAAGGCGTTCTCCGCCTGGAAACCAGCGGCGCCTCCGCCCTTCAGACACTTGGGATCGGTCCCGATTCCGCGGGGGCTGCTCGAGTAGGCGTTCTTCGGGTGGGCAAAGTCGAGGGGCACGGGATTGCCGATTCCGCCGACGCCGAAATCGTTCGCTAGCTGCCCAGTTGAATCTTGTACTCCCGCAAACAGGTTCGCGGTCGTTGTCCGGATCGTGTTGCCCGCGGCATCAAGGACCGGGCGTTTTGTCTCGGGGTTAATGACGACTTGCGGCGTTCGGCAGTCTTTGCTGCCCTGAGGCCCGCCCGCCCCGCTGGCGAACCGGGTGACGAGCGGACGTCCGGTCTCGAGGTCGACGTTTCGCTCGAAGAAGAAGATCGGCTCCGCGTGAGGAAAGTCGTCGTAGCCATAGAAATCGACCAGGGCAAAGCTGAAACGATCCCAGCGCCACTCGATGCGGCCGCCGACCTCGATTCCCTCTTTAAAGTCGTCCCAGGGGTTAGGCGGACGATCCTGACCCGCGACGCCGAGACCGACGAAGCCGTGGGCTGCGAGACCGAGGGTCAGACCGCAGACGAGGTCGATGGTGTACGGCTCACCACAGGCCCCCAGATCGTTGGGCGTGAACTCGTCGAAGTTGAAGGCGAGTTCGATGCGTACGTCCTCGAGGGGTCCCACGTCGTAAAGTGAATAGATGGCTTTTGCCGACCAGACCGGAATCCGCGTCTCTTCCAGGCTGGCGATACTCGCCAGTGCGAAGTCTCGCGGATTGATCACGTCGGTCGTCGGGAAGAGCTCCGTCTTGCCCCACACGATGGTCTGGCGTCCCACGCGCAGCCACAGACGACTCTCGAGGAACTCGAGGTCGAGGTAGGCCTCTTTGAGTTCCTTGGTCTGCTGCTGTGAGGCGCCGCGGTTCCAGGACCGTTGGCGTTCGGTCACGTTGAAGTCGAGCGAGTCGAAGCGATCGGGGTTCGACAACGCACGGCGAAGCCCGGCGCTCGGGTAGTAGATGCCCTGGGCATTGAGATTTCCCGGGTTGGCTGATGTGTCCAGAACGCTTCGGTCGGTAGCCGGGCGCAGCGGGAGTTCGCCGGTCCCTCCCGCGATGAGAATATTGCGCAGCGGCGAGAGACCGTCGGCGACGTTGACGCCGTCGAGGGCCCTCTGCAGCGACAACGAGCGACCGAAATCCTGCGCGCCGCTGGGGCAGCGAAACGGATCCCTCACGTTGGTTCGGGGCAGGTCAATCGAATTGGCCCGGCCGTCGTCGGCTCCGCAGGAGGGGCCGTTGGGGACGTTTCCGTCTTGATCCTCCGATGCAAAGAACGAAAGGATGCCGCTGTAATCGCCGCCGAAACCCTCTTCATTCAGGTTCTCATAACCCGGAATCACCCGCCGCACGCCGACGACGATGCGGTCGGATCCCTCCAGCTTTTCTCCGATCGGGAGAGACGCCGCGCCGCCCGGCAGGTGCATGTAATAGGGCGACTCACGGGCACGCACCCGCAGATTCAAGGGAGTGCCATTGGCGGCGGTGTCGGCGCTGGTATCGACGATGTAGATGTCGGACAGGTCGAAGGGGCCTTCGCTCTGAGTGATCGAGCTCTGGTGACCATCCCGGTCGGGATCCACGTCGACGACGAGTCGCTCGAGCTGCTCTTCGATCTCGCAGGTGGCGTTGCCGGGCTGGCAGAATCTGAAGTCTTCGATGTCTTCTTTGTACGTCTCCGCGAGGAGGGCTGTGTGTCTCGCGACAACATCGTCCGGAATATCGACCGCGTTCTCGACCCTTCTCAGCTCGATGTACGGCACACCGTCGCGGTCCACTACTTCGACATCGATCATGCACCGGGCCGCACCGAACACACTCCGATCGCACGCCGTAGCCAACTCGGGCGTGAACTGGGCAGTGAAGTCCGCCGCCGGATCGCGGGGGCCGATCGCGATGCCGTCCGGGTCTCCAAGGAGTCCGCCGTTCTCGAACAGCCGCTCGTCGAAATCACCCTCGAAGAAGCGCGTTCGCTGGGCAGCGCCCCCGATCACCGGAGCGACGCGACCCCGGAATGGATTGGCGCGGTCCGTGAGAGACGCGATCGTCTGGATCTCGTTCTTGGGAAGCCACGGCGCCATCAGGGCGGCACCACCGGTGGTCGATCCGGTCACGGGAATGAACTTGGCGGCGAATTTGAAATCCAGGACCGAATCGAGGGCGTAGCGAGCGGGATCGTCGAGGGGCGGATCCTGGGTAACGAATGCGTCGTCCAGTTGCGTGCGGGCATCCGACGGGAGATTGGCGTCGGCTGGATCCGGACCCTTCGACTCGAACAAGCCCTCGAAGAGCTCCTCCGCGGTGGCGGGACCCTTCCCCTTGATCAGCCGCTCCTGCCTGTGCAGATCGATCGTGCCTGCGAAATCCTTCGAAAGCCCGTCGCGCAGCCGTTCGGGCAGCCCGGACGCGTCGTTTCCGAAGAAATTGATCGCCCCCGTGCCGCAGCCGTTGCTATACACACAATCGTATCGCCCCTCGACGCGAACGAAGGCGCTGATCAGATCGAAGGGACCGAATCCGTCGGGCGCGATGTCGGCCTCGAACTCGACATTGAGAACGTTGTACCACTGCGACAGATAGATGTCTTCGCGCAGCGCATTGCTGAGGGCGCGCATCTGGATCTCGACGAAGCCGTGTGCCTGAAGCCGGCCGTCGAAGGCCTCCAGAGCCGGCGCTGCGGAAGCGAAGAGTATCCAGCCCATCGCCGCCAGCAGGCCGACGGAATCCCGACGCAAAGCGACAGCTCGACTCATGGTTCCTCCCGCAAGCGCATCGCACTCGCCAGCGGGAGCCAGGCGGTGCTTTTCCCGATCCACAACAGCATGAGAAGGCGGGCACCATCGGCAAACCCAGGAGTTCGTCCCGGTCCAACCTTCGTTCTCTAGACGCAGTTATAACCCGGCGGAGAACGCGAAAACAACCGGAATCGTTGCGAGAACGGGGAGGAAAGGCGCGCGGCAGCGGCTACCGATTCTAGCGAGGCTGGGCGGGGGCCCGACGAGAAGACTTCTTGCCGGTCTTGCGGATCGCCTTCTCAGTTGCCGCCTTCTTGCGCGTCCCCTGTTTGGGGGTTGCTTGCTTGCGGCGGCTGGACGCGCTGGCAGACTTTTTTTTCGTGGAGGTCTTCTTGCGCGTCGTTTTCTTGCGTGTCGTCTTCTTGCGCGTCGTTTTCTTGCCGGTCGCCTTCTTGCGCCCGCTGCCGCCTGCGCCGGCGTTCTTGCCGCCGGCCCGGGGCTGAAACTCGAAGCCATGGCGCCCGTTTTCCTTTAGCACCAGAGTTGCCGAAAACGGTCGCCCGAATCGCGACGTGAACTCGGTCAGCAGCTCCGTCTTCCCGGTCCGCAGGTAGAAGAGGGCCTCATCCCGATCGATTTCCCGCTTGCACACCGTGCGGGGGAAGATGAATCCGCAACTCTTGGGACGCTCGTTCTCATCGCCGGCTTCCTCCTCCTTGAGCGTTCGCTCGCAGATGAAATGGGTCGGCGACTCGAAGACCGAGCATTCCTCTTCACGGGGGCAGCGTCCGAGGGGTTCGGAATCCACGTCGTACTCCGGCATGGCGTTTACGCCCTCGCCTTCGTTCCAACCCAGGGACCGAACCTTGAGCTGCCAGGCGTCCCGATCGATCTCGATCGTACCCTTGTAGGTGCGGCCGTTGCGGGCAGTGAACCCGTCCAGGGGGCCCGTCTTGCCGTCGCGCAGCAGCGCCTCCACCGAGGTCCGATCGAGAAACCGACCCGACGTATCCTTCCAGAAGCGCATCGGGCAGTCGTCCTCACGCTCGACGCCCTCCACCGGTTCACACCGATAGAACCAGGCCATCTCGATGACGGGTCGGCCGCAGTTCGGACAGGCGCCCAGCTTGTGATCGAGATCGTAGAGTTCGTCGTACTCGAAGGTCTTGGCGATGTCGACGATCTGACAGGCGTAATCCGTGATCTCCTGCATGAAATCCGCCGCACTTCGCTCGCCGCGCTCGACCTCGATCAGGTGGAATTCGATGTCCCCGGTCAGTTCGGGCGAAGTGAGCCGGTCGATGTGGATGCGCCGCAGAGTATCGATGAGACGAATGCCCTTGACCGTCGGACGCAGCGCCTTGTCGACGCGAACGGCATAACTCTTGGCGATCAGATTTTCGATGATGTCCGCCCGCGTCGCCGGAGTGCCAATTCCTTTTTCGTGGAGAACGGCCGCGCGGTCTTCGTCCTCGATCTGCTTCCCCGCGTTCTCCATGAGCGAAAGCAGCCTGGCCTCGCTGATCCGCGGCGGGGGCTTGGTCTCTTCGGCGGCGAGCTCGGGTTCGCGGCTGCGCACCGAAACCCCGGATGCCTGGTTCTGTCCCGGGTCCAGCGGCCGCAGCCCCTCCTCCGCCTCGGACGTGACAGCGGGCAGTACCGAACGCCAGCCCGGCTCCTTGAGCGTCCGGGCGCGCGACCGGAACCGCCGCCCGGCCACATCGGTGACCCGCTCCACCCGATCCCAGATCGCCGGTGGATAAAACGCCCCGAGAAATCGCCGCGTGACGAGGTCGTACAGGCGCCGGTCGTCCCCACTCACATCCTCCCCCGGCAGCACTCCCGTGGGGATGATGGCGAAGTGATCGGAGATTCCGGCGTCGTCGAAGATACGGCCGGTGTTCTGCAAGCCGGCGGAGCCCAGACGCGCCGCCGCCGCCGAGTAGTCGGCCAGGCCCTCGAACGAGCCGCGACCTCCTTTCTCGAACGCGCTCAGGGTCTTCTGCACCGTTTCCAGGTAGTCGGTCGGCAGACACCGCGACGCCGTGCGCGGATAGGTGAGCAGCTTGTGACGGTCGTAGCAGCGCTGGGCAGCGGATAGGGTCCGACGTGCCGACCAGCCAAAGCGCCGATTGCCCTCGCGCTGCAGACTGGTCAGGTCGAACAGCGGCGGCGCCGATTCGCGCGACGCCTTGCGAGTCTCCTCGGCCGTTCCGGTCTGATCGCGGACCGCCGCGACGATCGCCTTGGCTCGCTCTTCATCGAAAATGCGATCGTCCCGGAGCGCATCATCGTCGCCGGCCCGAAAGGTCGGATCGAACCAGGTCCCCGCATAGGTCTGGCCAGCGTGCTCGAACGCCCCGATCACCCTCCAGAATGGGCGCGGCGTGTGGGCGAGGACCTCGAATTCGCGCTCCACCAGCATGGCGAGGGTGGGCGTCTGAACCCGCCCCGCCGACCAGGCCGTGCGCTCCTTTCGGCTCTTCAAGCGTTTGGTGAGCGCTCGGGTGGCATTCATTCCGATCAGCCAATCCGAGCGGGCGCGGCACTCCGCGGCGGCCGCGAGACCCTCCAGTTCTTCGCCGGGGCGCAGTGTTTGGAAGCCCTTGCGAATGGCCTCATCGGTCATGGATTGCAGCCACAGCCGCCGGATCGGCTTCTGGGAGTTGAGGTGGTTGACGATCTCGCGGAAAATCAGCTCGCCCTCGCGACCGGCATCGCAGGCGTTGATGACCCCATCTACGTCCTTGCGGGCGAGGAGCTTCTTGATGGTCCGGATTCGCTCGCTCCTACCCTTCTTGGGTCGGTACCGGAATTCACTCGGCAGGATCGGCAAGGTGTCGAGGGTCCAGCGCTTGTACTTCTCGTCGACCTCCTCCGGGGGCAACAACTCGAACAGGTGCCCCACCGCGAAGGTCACGATGAAATCGTCGTTCTCGAAGTAGCCGTCTTCCTCGGAGAAGCCACCCAGGGCTTTCGCCACGTCCTGGGCGACGCTGGGCTTCTCGGCAATGACCAGAGACTTTCCCATGGGACTCCCGCGTGGACCCCGTTCCCCCGGGGACGATCCATTCGCCAGAGGGCAATCGGGGCCCATCCTTAGCCCGCCCCCCGGATGCTGACAAGCGGGCCCCGGGGAGGACACCGCCCTCTCGACCCGGGTGCCGGTCGGGGATCTGCTGAGGGAACTTGAGGGGAGGGACGCCGCCCCGATGGAAAGTTGCACCTGGCAGGGGCTTCCGTCAGCCTGACGAGTTCACCCAAAGGTGTCCAACGGCGCGGGGTTAGCGGATGTCCGACACGATTTTTGGAAAAATTTCCCGAGGCGAGGCCACAGCCCAGATCGTCTACGAGGACGATCGGGTGCTCGCCTTTCACGACGTCAGTCCCCGGGCCCCGACCCACATTCTGGTCATTCCGCGCAAACCGATCGCACGGCTGTCGGACTCCAGCCCCGACGATGAATCACTCCTGGGACACCTCCTACGCGTCGCTTCTCAGGTGGCCACCGACGCGGGTCTCGAGAATTTTCGGGTGGTGATCAACAACGGAGCCGAGGCCGGCCAAACGGTCTTTCACCTGCATCTTCACGTGATGGGCGGCCGGGAGATGAGCTGGCCGCCAGGGTAGTTTGACTTCGCTCGGCTGCGCCTCGCTGCGCGCCTTACGAGCTTGCTTTCGGCGGGTCCCGGTCCGGGCGAGGTCTGCCCTTAGGGGATGAGCTCGACGGGGACGGGCATCAGGTTCCAGGTAAAGATGGGGCGATCGTCCGGTCGCGTGTAGATGATCTCCCGCTCGAACCGGTCGCCGGTCCAGACATAGCGTCGAACCTGCTTGTGGTCATCGCTCGCCACATAGAGCTCATCGACGCCGTCCCCGTCCAGATCCGTCAAGATCGAGGCGTGTTCGAACCCTCCCGATTCCGCATCGATTCGCTGGCTTCGCCACTTCCGGCGGGGATCTTTGCCGGGGCGTAGCAACCAGAGCCCCCGCTTGAACGCCGCGGCCACCAGCTCAAGCTGGCCATCGCCGTCGACATCCCCCGCCGTGAGGAAACGGCAGAGGCGGTCCTGGATGGTCGCGATCACGACACCCCCGTCAGCCGGGGTGTCGGCATCGTAGCGCCGGATTTCGACCGGATGGATCAAGCGCTGGTTCGCCCCGGAGCCCCCGGTCTGGCCCTCCACCGCGACATAGAGTTCATCCCGGCCGTCGCCATCCACGTCGGCCACCAGAATTTCCTTGGCGTGGCGATCTCCCAGGTCCGCGACTACCACCCGACCCTCGCCACGCGCCGGGACATATCGCACGACTTTTCCCGACTGCGGGGTTCCATCCAATCGGTTCGGCTCGCTGGGAGTCGCATAGACCTCGAGCACGCCGTCTCCATCGAGGTCGCCGATCTCGATCTCGTGCACGAAGGTATTCTCCTGTTGGTCCAGCTCCTCGACCTCGAATTCCCCACCCGGCCTCCGTCGCAACACGGCCACGACCCCCCGATCGTGGGTCGATACGGCGATGGCCATGCCACCGTCGCCATACAGGTCCCCCAGCTCGGCATCGCGCATACGACTGAACTTTCCGCCGAAATCCTTCTCCCAGAGCGTCGTGGCCTCGAGACCCGCGTCCCCCCGGGACCATGCGCGCACCCGGGCGGCGGAGCCGCCGAGGGTGAGGAGGAACGGTGCGTCACCCGGGAAGACCATCGCCTTGTGAAAGACATTGCTGCTGGGGTCCTCGAGTTCCGCCGTCTGCCAGGTCCCATCCTTTCGGAACAGGAACTCCAGACGGGCCGCCCCGGGCACTACCTTCGATTTTCCATCCGGCCCCTTCTCGCTTTTGAACTGGGCGAGGGCGAGCATGATTCCCTTGGGGAGCGACGCCGGGGTGGAAACGTTGGCCGGATCCGATGCTCCAGCCGACGGGCTGGAAGGCGGAGGCGCGGTCTTCTCTTCAGAGCCGCAGGCCAGCAGCCAGGCCACGAGAGCCATCGGAATAACAGCCGCACGGGCGGCGTGAAGTGAAGCCATGTCGAATCCTCCGCAGATCGCGAGCCGAGGGATGTAGCAGCCCCGGGAGGCGAGCGACAGCGCGAGAGCCGCAAGGGTGTGATAATCCTGCCCCGGTGAGTAAGGCCCGCCTACAGGTCCCGCGCGGGACCCGCGATTTCTACCCCGAGGATCTTCGCCGGCGCGAGTGGCTGTTCGGCCACTTCCGGGCCGTGTCCCGCCGCTTCGGATTCGAGGAGGTCGACGCTCCGATCCTGGAGCATGAAGAACTCTTCACGCGCAAGGCGGGAGAAGAGATCCTCGACCAGCTCTACCACTTCGAACTGCACGGGCGCCGGCTCGCACTGCGGCCGGAGATGACCCCTTCCATCGCACGGATGGTGATGGCCCGTTCCGGCAGTCTGCGGCTTCCGCTGCGGTGGTTCACGGTCACCCAGAATTGGCGCTACGAACGAATGACCCGCGGCCGAAAGCGCGAGCACTATCAGTGGAATATGGACATCTGGGGCGAGACGAGCGTCAGCGCCGAGGCCGAGTTGATCGCCGCTGTTTTCGATCTGCTGGACGCGGTGGGCCTCGCGCGGCGGGACGTCAAGGTCCGCATCAACAGCCGCGCCCTGCTCGAAGAGACCCTCCGGAACACAATCCTGGCAGATCGGCCTCAGGCGTTCCCCGCGTTGTGCGTCGCCATCGACAAGCACGAGAAGATCGGCAAAGCCGCAGTCCGCGATCTGCTGATCGACCCGGACGGACCGGTGGGTCTGGGTGCCGACGACGCCGACTTCGTAATCGCCTGGCTCGGCCTGCGCAAGGTCGAGGATACGGCGCAGCACGTGCCGGCAGACTCGCGAGCCTATGCCGACCTGCAGCGGCTCTTCGATCTACTCGACGCCTACGGCCTCTCCGACCGGGTGCTCTTCGACGCGTCCATCGTCCGCGGTCTGGCCTACTACACCGGGATCGTGTTCGAGGCCTTTGATGCGGATCGCACGCTTCGAGCCATCTGCGGTGGCGGCCGCTACGACGGGCTTGTCGAGTCCCTGGGGGGCCCGACCATCCCCGCGGTCGGATTCGGTTTCGGCGACGTGGTGATCAGCGAATTGCTCTCGGACAAGAAGCTCCTACCCGAGCCGCCGCGTCAGCTCGACGCGGTTGTGTTCCCCTTCGGCGAAGACGAGCGGGCCGCGGCCATTCGGGTGGCCAGTGCCCTGCGACGGGAGCGCCAGTGGTCCGTCGAGTTGCGCCTCGGCACGCAGCGGCTGAAGCGCGTCCTCGCCGATGCCCATCGCGCCGGCGCCCGCTTCCTGTACCTCCTGGGACCCGACGAGCTCGCCCGGGGCGAGGTGCTGATCCGCGACCTCGATTCGGGGGAGCAGACGACGGAACCGCTTCCCAGCTGAATTTCGCAACCGCTTGCGTCGCCCGACTCGCTGCTCGGCGTGAAGGCGTCTAAGCTCAGCCGGAACCCACCGGAGGGAGCCGCGAACGTGCGCGGGTGGACCATTCAAGACAGTCTGGATCTCTACCAGGTCGCGAACTGGGGCGCGGGCTACTTCGATATCAACGCGAAGGGACACGTCGAGGTCGGGCCGGGCACAGAATCGGAGCCGTCGACCCCCACTCCCGGACAGCCCGACGCCCGCGATCGACCCGCCCCGCCCCGCATCGATCTGATGGATCTCGTACGTGACCTCGAACACAGGGGACTTCGGACGCCCCTGTTGATCCGCTTTTCGGACATCCTCGCCAGTCGCGTCCGGAGTCTCAGCCACGCATTCGATCAGGCCATCCGGGAATACGACTACAAGGGACAGCATCGCGGCGTCTACCCGATCAAGGTGAATCAGCAGCGGCACGTGGTGGAAGAGATCATCCAGTATGGGGCGCCCCGCAAAGTCGGGCTGGAGGCGGGCAGCAAACCCGAGCTGCTGGTCGCACTCGCCCTGATGGATACCCCGGGAGCCCTCATCATCTGCAACGGCTACAAGGATCGGGCCTACGTGGAAACCGCGTTGCTGGCCCAGCGGCTCGGGCGAACCCCGATCATCGTGATCGACCGCTTCCACGAGATTGATCTGATCATCAAGACCTCGCGCGAGCTGGGAATCCGCCCGCACCTCGGTGTGCGGGCACGACTGATGACCCGCGGCGCCGGGAAGTGGGTGGAATCGACGGGAGATCGCTCCAAGTTTGGTCTCTCGGCCATCGAGATCGTCGATGCAGTCGAGCGCCTGCGCTCCGAGGACCTGATCGACTGCCTCGAACTGCTGCACTTCCACATCGGTTCACAGATCACCGACATCCGCGCCCACAAGGGAGCCCTCAGCGAGGCGAGTCGCATCTTCGTCGGCCTGCACGAGATGGGCGCAACGCCCGGCCTGATCGATGTCGGCGGCGGCCTGGGCGTCGACTACGACGGATCGAAGACGAATTTTCACTCGTCGATGAATTACTCGACGCAGGAGTACGCCAACGACGTGGTCGCCTTTATTCAGGAAGCCTGCGACGAAGCGTCGGTTCCCCACCCGGATATCGTCACCGAATCGGGTCGCTTCCTGATCGCTCATCACTCGGTGCTCGTCTTCGATGTGCTCGGGGTAAACGAGATGCTGTCGGGAAAGCGACCCGAGGCGGTGTCTCCGGACGATCCCAAGGTCCTCCAGGACCTGGCGAATGTGGGCTCCCAGATTTCCAAGAAGAACGTCCAGGAGGCATACCACGATGCCCTCCAGCTCAAGGAAGAAGCGCTGACCCTGTTTTCCCTGGGGTATCTCGACCTGCGCGGCCGCGCCCGTGTCGAGAGCTCGTTCTGGAACTGCTGCGAGAAGATCCTGAAGGTCGTCCGAGAGCTCGACTACGTTCCGGAAGATCTCGAAAACCTGGAGAAGGGCCTCGCCGACACCTACTACGGAAATCTATCCGTCTTTCAGTCTGCCCCGGACCACTGGGCTGTGAAACAGCTGTTCCCCGTCATGCCGATTCACCGCCTCGATGAGAAACCGACCCGCCGCGGTGTCTTCGCCGACCTCACCTGCGACAGCGACGGAAAGATCGATCAGTTCATCGATCAACGCGACGTGAAGGATGTACTCGAGCTCCACCCGTACGTGGGGGGCTCGACCTACTACATCGGAATGTTCCTGGTGGGTGCCTACCAGGAAATTCTGGGGGATCTCCACAATCTTTTCGGAGACACCGACGCAGTGCACGTGCGCATGGCGGAAAACGGGCGCTATGTGGTCGACCACGTCGTGGAGGGCGACGACGTCAGCAGCGTGCTCGGCTACGTCCAGTACGATCGTCGCGCGCTCATCGAGAAGGTTCGCCGCACGATCGAAAACGCCCTCGACAAGGGCGAGATCAGCCTAGAGGAGTCGGCGCGCCTACGCAGGCGCTACGAGCAGGGCCTGGAAGAGTACACCTATCTCTCTTCGGACTCCTGAGTCCGGCCTCTCCATGCCGCGCGCCCGGGCCATTCGGGTCCTCTCCTGGAATGTGAACGGCCTTCGCGCCTGCGCCCGAAAGGGTTTTCGAGCTTGGCTGCGCAGATCTCGCGCCGAGATCCTGGGGCTCCAGGAGGTGCGGGCCCTGCCCGAGGATCTGCCCGCCGATGTGCGCTCACCGAAGGGCTGGCACACCCACTTCGCGTGCGCCGAGCGGCTGGGCTACAGCGGCGTCGGACTCTTCTCGCGGCGCAAACCGGACCGGATGGAGGCCGGTTTGGGAATGGATCGCTTCGATGTCGAGGGTCGGCTGCAGATCGCACGATTCGGACGCCTGGCGCTGGTGAACGCCTACTTCCCGAAGGGCAGCGGAAAAGACCGTGACAACAGTCGCGTTCCCTACAAGCTCGATTTCTACCGTGCCGTCTTCGAAAGACTCCAGCGACTTCGGCGGGGCGGCTACCGCGTACTGGTCATGGGCGATTTCAACACCGCCCATTGCGAGATCGACCTGGCTCGCCCGGCGAGCAATCGCAAAACCAGTGGATTCCTTCCCGAAGAACGCGCCGAACTCGACCGCTGGATGCAGGCGGGCTGGATCGACAGCTTCCGGCGTTTCGAGCCGGGGCCGGGCCACTACAGCTGGTGGAGCCAACGCTTCGGCGTTCGCGAGCGCAACATCGGCTGGCGCATCGACTACATCCTGGCCAGCCCCGCCGCGGCGAAATTCGTGCGGGGGGCCTTCATCTGCCCGGAAATCCGCGGATCCGACCACTGTCCGGTGGGCGTGACGGTCGACCCCGCGATCTTTTGAATCACTGAGCGGAGCGGAACTCCGCGTAATCGACCAGGGCGCGCAGGGCACGGACAGCGCGATCGGCGCTCGCGTAGCAGAGGCGACCCTCTTCCTTCACACCGATCGGACCCGCGTTGCCGTATCCGCGATCGGTGTTCACCAGCTCGGTGGCGGTGAGGACGGGCTTGCCGTGGCGCTCCGAGGCCTCCCGGGCCGCCCGGGCGTAGCGACGGTCCTGGCGTTCGTGGAAGGCCACGATGCGCTCGAGGCCGTGGTCCGGATAGAAGTCTCCGGATTTCAAGACGTTGGCCTGGGCGGCCTGGATCCCGATGCCCAGGTGGATCACGGCGTCGATGTCCGGGTGGGCGCACACCAGATCGAGTACCTCGGGAATCGTGTCCCGAGTCTCTCCCCCGGCCAGGTCGATCGGGTTGTTGCGACTCCAACGCGCGGGCACCAGCGCATCGATCCGTTCCCGAACTTCCGCGGGCAGCGGAACCAGTTCGAGTCCGGCGGCCGCGCAGGCGTCCGCCGCGAGAACACCCCATCCCCCGACGGTGGTGAACACCACCACGCGGCGCCCGGCAGGCAGCGGCTGAGTGGCCAGGGTCGCCGCCCACTCGTAGGCGGCCTCGACACTCGGTGCTCTCAGGGCGCCGCTCTGGCGGCAGAGTCCGTCGAACACGCGTTCGTCGCTGGCCAGCGAGCCCGTGTGGCTCCGGGCGGCGCGCTGACCCTCGGCGGCCACGCCCCCCTTCACCAGCACCAACGGCTTGCGCGCCGT
>JAZFUU010000037.1:0-6382 GCA_036447375.1 Myxococcota bacterium | reverse complement strand
AACGCCCGGCTCGACGAGGTGCGGCTGCCGTGATGGGGAAGCGCCAGCACATCGGCGCCCAGGTCGACGCCGCCCGGAAGCAGAGCCTGAAGTAGAGCGGCCTCCCCGAACGCTTCCAGATCGCCGGGGATCAACACGCGTCGCCCCCCGATTTCCAACCGCACCACCAACGAGTGGTCATTGCGACCGAGACTCCCAATCACCCTGGGCGGCCAGAGCGGGGTCACGAGCACGTCTCCGAAGCGCGAGGGCGGCGAGGCCGAGCCCCGTTCCAGGACCGGAACCTCCCTTTCCCGCGCCGCTGCGAGCAGTTCCTGAAAACCCGCGTCGTCGCGGCCGGATTCGGGCAGCCAGAGTTCTCCCACCGGGAACGCGCGCAATACCTCGGGAAGCCCGCCCCGGTGATCCAGATCGGCGTGGGTCGCGATCATCAGATCCAGACGCCGGACTCCGAGAGCCGCCAGTCCCGGGATCACCGTCTGGCGTCCCCGGTCGACGCCGCCGGGAATCCGGGTCCCCGCATCGATCAGAACCGCGGCGCGCCGACCCTGAACCAGAATCGAGTCTCCCTGCCCGACGTGGAACACGACCACCCGGGGCGGCGGCGGCCGGATCTGCGGGCCGGGTGCAAAGCTCAGAAGCACGCTCTGCGCGAGTGCCAGCCCGACGCGCATCCGGGTGGTCCGTACCCGCAGCACCCAGATCGCGATACCGGCGGCACCCAGGCACCACGGGATGGCGGGTCGTGCATCGGTTTCGAATCCAGTCGCTCTTGCGGCAGCCCATTCGACGGCGCTCAATGAGACTCGGCCCACGTGTTCGCAGGCCATCGATACGAACTCCGTCCCGATCGAGGGGAACGCAGCGGCGAGGGTTCCCAACATCGCCGCCGGGAGCAGAGCCAGCGCCGTCCAGGGCACGGCGAAGGCGTTGGCGACGAGGCCGAGAGGCGCCACCTTTGCCATGTGGTACGCCACCAGCGGAGCCGTGGCCGCAAGGGCCGTGGCCGACGCGCGAAGCGCCGTGGAGAAGACCCTCAACCAACGACGATGCGAGGCCTGCCGACGCAACGAAGGCATCGGATCGACGGCGGCCGCCAGCGCGGCGCTGGCGGCAAAGGAAAGCTGCGCGCCCGGCTCGAACAGCGCCTCGGGTTGGATCCAGAGAATCGCCATGGCCGCCGCAGCCAGAGGTGGCGCGCGCCCGCCGGGTCGCGCGCGCGCAACGGCCACGACCAGCCCCAGCAACAACACCAGGGCGCGACGTACGGGAATTCCCCACCCCGCCAGCAGTGCGTAGCCCGCCGCGCACGCCACTCCGAAAGCGAGGGCCGGGATCCGCATGTCCCATCGCGCCGCAAGCCAGGCCCGACGCCCCAGGGTCATCCGCACCCCCGCAAACGCGAGGGACGCCACCAGGGTGAGGTGCAGACCCGAAACCGCCAGCAGGTGGGCCAGCCCCAGACTCGCGAAATCGTCGCGGGTCTCGGAAGACAACCCGCGCCGGTCGCCCAGCGCCAGCGCTCGCAACAGCGAGCCCCCAGGGCCCCGCGCCGAGAGCGCCTCCCCCAGCTCGATCCGGGCGGCGTGGAGCGCCGCCAGCGGTCGGCGACCCTCGCGTTCGGGCAAGCGCACATGGAGAGCCGGATGCGTGAGGCTGGCCTCGGCTCCTACGCCGGCGCGTACCAGCCGATCGCGCCATCCGACCGAGCCCGGATTCCGGCGTGGAGCCGGCGCACGCAGCCGGACGGACAACTGCCGGCGTTCTCCCGGCAACGCAGATTCGAGCGCAGGGGTGTTCGGCGCTGAGCGGCGACCGATCACGCGAACTCTCGAAGCCGGTGGCGCTGCGTGGCGGTCGGCAGCAACCACGTCCACAAGATCCACCCGCATCCAGTGGACGCCCGCCGTCGCGTTCCGAACCGTCCCTACGATCGCGAGTTCGCGCGGTTCCAGAGGCCAGCCCCGCGCTGCCTCACCGAGCTGGTTCCCGAGGGCCAGGGCTCCCGCCGCCGCGGCTGCCAGCGCAGCGAAGCTCGACCGGGCTCGCGCACTCCGGGCCAACAGTCCGCCCATCGCGACGGCAGTCGCACCTGCAACGAGTGCCGCATCCGGGGCTACCCAGCCGCGATCGGCGGCGACGATGCCCAGGATCTGACAGGCCGCGAGGATCGGAAGGAGGTGCCGCAGTGAATCGCCACGGAACCGGGGCCGCACAGAGTAGGCCTCGCGCTCGCTGATAGCTCGCGCTCTCTCGCCGACAACCCGCTTCGAGGGGAGCCACCGGCTCGCCGTGCGGGTCCAAGGCCGAAGGCCGCGGAAGTAGATCGGACGGGCCCACGGATACCCCGCAAGACTGGCTAGTGCAGTGTCGGTCCCTGGCCCTTCAAGGCGCGGCCGCGCATGCGCTGCAGATAGGCCGACAGAATCTGAAGCCCTTCTTCCAGCTTGTGAAGCTCCGTGGCGAAACTCGACATCAGGCGCTGGATCTCCTTGACGTCGCCCACGGCGCCGCACTCTTGCCGATGCACCCCGTAGGCAGCCGCGACGCCGTTCAACACGGCATCGTACTCAGCCGACGAGAAATCCGGTGCGATCGCCGCCAACTGACTCGCCACCGGCTCGGAGAACTCCGGCGCGATCCCCTTGCTCTCGAGATCCGCCCGGATGCGACCGCGTCGCGCCATTTCCATCAGGCCCAGTTTCCGCCCCGGTCTCTTTTCTCGCATGGACTCCCACCTTCGGCATCGGGCGCCGACTTCGGACCGGCCGAGTGGTACCTGGAGCAAGATCGGTGCCAGACCGACCTGCGTCCGCATCTCACGTTGAATGCGCCGGGAATCGCGATCGAATTCGGCGCTGCGAGAGCCCGCGCCGGCCGTCGGAGAAGAGGCGTCGGTGTGAATTCCCTTACCCTTGAACACCGACCCGGGGAACCGGGTCGCGCAGCCGGATCCGTGATTTCTGGGCGAAGCGGGGCCGCGCCGCGCCGCTAGCCCGCATTATTCATGATCCCTCGTCGCGAGGGCACGGAGTGTGCCGCAGATTCGCGGCCCGCGGAGTGGAGGGGGCCAAAGGCGTAGCAGAGCTACGTCGAGGTGCCCGGAACGAGCAGGTCGCGAAGATGGGGTGCAATCCGGGTCCGCAGCAGAGGGTTTCCTGAATATTGCGAGCTAACTAGCGCCAGGTCATGGGAACGCGAGCCTGATCGGCCTCGGCGTCGAGAAGGCCGCGCTGGCGAAGCAGTTCGGACCGGTTCTTCGCAAGCCGCCGGTGTTCGCGTCCATGGCTGCTGGGGGTGCGCTCCTTCTCGGCGTCGATGCGCTGGATCCGGCGGTTCAGGTTTCGGTACTCGGCGCTCCATTGCGCTTCGCTGCGTCCGCCGCGAATCGTCCCGTTCTCCGCCAGATCGTTGGGCCGTAGCGTCACAATCCCCTGGGCGGCATCGATGTTGTAGGTGAAATGGTTGAAGTAGGAGAGTCCCAGCAATCCGAGCTGCATCCCCGAAGAGATGCTGGCAGGAACGTTTTCCACGGTGGCGCCGCCCAGCGCGACGGAGCGGAGCATCACGACGGGACTCGTGATCACACCGTTTGCGGTCGAGTAGCGTTTGGTTCGCGTTTCCGGACCCACATGGAGCCCCAGCCGATCGGCCACGCGCTGGGGGATCAGGACGTCACTGGCACCGGTGTCGATGAGGAACGGCGCGGTCACGTTGTTGTTGAGGGTCACGTCCACCACCATTCCGGTGCCGGCCCGCGAGACACGGATCCGGTAAACCTCGCCAGCTGTAGTCGTCGACGGCATCGGGCTCGCTTTGGGTATGGCGGCGGGCGGCGGCCCGGAGAATGTCTGGAGCCGGCTCTTGTCCGCCGGGGACTTGGCGCGCGCTTCCGATTTGTTTCGGTGTTGCACGGGCACTCGACCCAGGTCCTGGGTGAAGTGAATCTTCCCCGACGCGTCGATCCACTGGTAGATCTCCGCTCCCGCGACGGTCGGATTCAAGACGACCAGCAGGATCGGGAGAAGGCTGCCAAGAGCTCTTTTCCCCACGTCGAGACCTCAACGCTGAGAATCGGCTGCTCGGCGACCGGGCTTGACGGGGACGCAGTGGGGTTGCCGGCGGCTGAGGGTCTTCTGCGCGCTTGCTGCTCGCTCCTAGATCGGAGCCGATCGCGCGGAGAAGGAGCTCAGGAGCCCTCGACGGAGCGAGACACGGCGTCGAAGAAACGCCAGATCGTGTCGGCGTCCCGGGCCCCGACCCCGGGCACGGACGCCAGTTCCGACTTGCTGGCCGACCGCACTGCGCGCAGAGATCCCAGATGCCGCAGCAGGGCACGGCGCTTGCCGGGTCCGATGCCGGGCAGTTCCTCGAGGATCGATTTCAGGCCCAGCTTGGAGCGAAGGGAACGTTGGAATTCGATGGCGAAACGATGGGACTCATCGCGTACCCGTTGCAGCAACAACAAACCTCGCGAACTCGGCGAGAGCATCACGGGATCTTTCCGATTGGGCAGAAACACTCGCTCGGCCTTGAGCCCGCCGGAGCGGCGGACCCGTGGCGCCGGCCCCTCGTCATCGCGTTCCTTGGCCAGGCCCAGGACATCCACCTCGAGCCCCGCGTCGCGAAGCGCCGCCGAGACCACTCCCAGCTGGCCCTTGCCGCCATCGACCATCAGCAGATCGGGAAGCGGCTCGCTTTGGACCCGGGCCAGCCGACGTTGCAACACCTCCCGAAGACACGCGTAGTCGTCATCGGGGGCCGCCTCCCGGATCCGGTAGCGTCGATAGTCGGCCTTGACCGGCCGACCCGCTTCGAAAACGACGCGACTCGCGACGGTCAGAGTCCCATGGAAAGTGGAAACGTCGTATCCCTCGATGCGCCGGGGGAACGTCCGAAGTCCCAGTCGCTGTCGCAGCTCTTCGCCAGCGGCCTCCAGGCTGTCCCGAGCCTCCAGCCGCCGCTCGAGCCCGAGTTCCGCGTTGGCCGTCGCCATGGCCACCAACTCGTTTTGGGTGCCGCGGCGCGGCTGTCGCAGCACGACCTTCCGCCCGACCTGCTCGGCGAAATAGGCCTCCAGGGCGCCGTCATCTTCGACCGTCGTCGATGTGAGCACTTCGAGAGGCAGCTCGCGTCCGTGACCCGGCGAATAGAACTGGCCCAGGAACGAGCTCATGACCTCACCATCGTCGATTCGCACATCGGAGAAACCGTAGCTCTGGGCACCGACGACCCGGCCGTCGCGCACGTGCAGGGCCTGAACCTCGATTTCGCCCCCGCGCCGCGCCAATCCGAACACGTCGCGGTCGATCGGTCGCTCCGCAACAATCTGTTGCCGCTCCACGGTGCGCTCGACAGCGGCGAGGCGGTCGCGGATCTGGGCGGCGTCCTCGAATCGATCCTCACGAGAGGCCCGCTCCATCTGCTCCCGGAGCTGATCGGCCAGCTCGCTGGATCGGCCGCGCAGGAACAACGCGGTTCCCCGCACCAGATCCGCGTAGTCGGCGGGATCGGCCCGTCCGCAGCAGGGAGCGACGCATCGCTTCATCTCGTACTCGATGCACGGGCGGCCCCGCCGAGCGTAGTCGCGGAACACGGCGTCGCGACAGGAACGCAGCGGCAGGATGCGCCGAAGATTCGAAATGGCACGATGCATCGAAATACTCGATGTATACGGCCCAAAGTACTGGGCACCGTCCTCGCGAAAGCCCCGCACCTCGGTCAAGCGAGGCCACTGCTCGCGCGGATCGAGGCGCAGTGCCAGATACTGCTTGTCATCGCGCAGGCGAACGTTGAAGGGTGGTTTGTGTTGCTTGATCAGCTCGTTCTCGAGGAGCAACGCGTCCTTCACGCTGCGGGTCACCACGACGTCGACGTCGCGGGCGCGCTCGATCAAGTGGGGCACGCGAATGCGTCCATCGCCGCCGCTCACGTAGGAACGAACTCGAGTGCGGAGGTTCTGGGCCTTCCCCACGTAGAGGACCCGACCGGACCTGCTCTTGAACAGGTAGACCCCGGGGCCCACGGGGAGCGCCTCGATGCGCTCGGCCAACGTCATGTCAGCTCATCCGCAGGCGCTCGGCCTCGAGCTCGCGGAGGCGGTCGCGCACCACCGCCGCCCGCTCGAAATCGAGAGCGGCAGCCGCCTTGCGCATCTCGCGCCGAAGGCTCTCCATCAATTCGGGAAGTTCGTGGGCGGGAATCGCCGGCTCCGCCAGCTCGTCCCGAAGGGGCACCGTGACGTAATCCTTCTCCCAGATCGAGTCGCGGAGGCTGGAGATGCTCTTCACGATGGTCGTCGGGGTGACCCCGTGCTCTTCGTTGTAGCGCTCCTGCAGTTCCCGGCGCCGGTTCGTCTCATCGAGGGTCCGACGAATCGAGT
>JAZFUU010000036.1:0-3952 GCA_036447375.1 Myxococcota bacterium | reverse complement strand
GCGACGTCGTGGTCACCGAGTGCACCGCGCGCATGGCCATCCCGACCCGCCACGGTGACAACCCCTGGAAACGTCGCGGCGAGCAATGGAAACCGTAGGCGGGCACGACCCCCGAAGGAGTCGATGATGGATCTGGACTTCAGCGAAGAGCAGCAGCTGCTGCGCGACATGGTCCGCGGCTTGTGCGCCGAGTACGCGGACTTCGATGCCGTTCGCGCGTGTGAAGACGATGCCACCGGCTATCCCGAGGAGTTCTGGAAGCAATTGGGCGAGCTGGGCCTGCTGGGCATTCTGATTCCCGAGAGCTGCGGCGGGTCGGGGCAATCCCTGATCGAGGCCGCGATCGTCTACGAAGAATTTGGGCGCTCCCTCGCACCGTCTCCTCACTTCGCGAGTGGCGTGATCGCCGCCGGGGTTCTGCTCCGAGCCGGGAGCGATGCTCAGAAGGCCGAGTGGTTGCCGAAGATCGCCACGGGTGAAGTGATCCTGGTGCCGGCGTGGATAGAGCCCGAGCGGAGTTTCGGCCCCAAGGGGGTACAACTCACGGCGTCGGTTGCCGGTGATGGCTTCCGCCTCTCGGGTACCAAGCGCCATGTGCCGTTTGCCAGCTCGGCGACGCGTCTGCTGGTTTTGGCGCGTACGGGCCCCGGCGTCGAAGATGTGGATCTGCTGCTGGTCGATCCGCGTTCGCCGGGCATCGAGATGACTCAACAGAGGAGCCTGGCCGCGGACACGCAGTATCTAGTCGAGTTTCGCGACGTGGACGTTCCCGGTGCGAATCGTATCGGCGCGAGCGGATCCGGCTGGCGGACCTGGGATGCCGTCATGCACGATGCCATCATTCTGCTGGCCGCCCAGGCGATCGGCGGAGCCGAGCGCGCCCTCGAAATCACGGTGCAGTACGCGAAAGACCGCAAGCAGTTCGACAAGCCGCTCGGAGCCTTCCAGGCCATCGCGCACTATCTGTCGGACGCGACCACCGTCATCGACGGTGGCAAGGCGTTGGTGTGGGAGGCGGCCTGGGCCCGAGCCAGCGGTCGCTCCACGGCTCGACTGGCGCCCATGGCGAAACTGTTCGCCTGTCAGACCTATCGGGATGTGACCGCCATGGCCCAGCAGGTCTGGGGTGGCGTCGGGTTCACGCTCGAGTACGACATCCAGCTCTATTTCCGTCGGGCCAAACAGCTCCAGATCTCGTGGTGGGACACCCGGTATCTGGAGGAGCTCGTGGCCCGGAGGGTGCTCGATCAGTGAACTAGGGTCGGCGAACTCGGATGACGACCTTCCCGACGGTTTGACGGTTGCCGAGGTCTCGAATCGCCCGGGGCACGTCTTGCATCGGGACCTCGCGGCCGACCAGGGGTCGGATTGCGCCCTTGTCGTGAAGGGCCAGCAGCTCGGCGTGCACGGCATCGAGGTAGGGGCGTTCCCGCTGGCTGTACTCGCCCATGTACACGCCCACCACCGAGAAGCTCTCGAGCAAGAGATCGAGGGTCGATAGCGTCGGGATCTGGCCGCCGGCGAATCCCACCACCAGGATGCGCCCCTCCCAGGCGACGCACGTTCGCGAGCGATCGAAGACATCACCTCCGACCGGGTCGTAAATGACGTCGGCACCCCGCCCGTGGGTAGCCTGGCGGACGGCGGCAGAGAAGTCTTCGGTCCGATAGTCGATCGCGAGTTTCGCGCCGAGCTCCAGGCAGACCTGGCATTTCTTCGCTCCCCCGGCCGTCGCGATCACTTCCGCGCCAGCCGCGACGCCGAGTTGGATCGCCGCCGAGCCGACGCCTCCCGCGCCGGCGTGAACGAGCAGGGTCTCCCCCGATTCGATTCTGGCGCGACGGTGGAGTGCCACGTGCCCCGTCTGGTACGGGATCAGAAACCCGGCGGCCTCGACATCGCCGAGGCTGTCGGGGATGGCGTAGACGTTCGGCGCATTCGCGAGGCAACCCTCGGCGAGGCCGCCGTGGGGAAGGTCCGGAACCGCGATCACCCGTTGGCCTCGGGCCAGAGACACGCCGTCGCCGACTCCCGTGATCTCGCCGCAGACCTCGAGGCCTGGAGTGAAGGGAAACTCGGGGCGGAGGTGGTAGAGACCGCGACACATCAACCCGTCACCGAAATTGAGGGCGGCGCAGGCGACGCGGATTCGAACCTGTCCCGGCCCGGGTTCCGGACTCTCGACCTCTTCGAGTCGCAGAACGGTCTCGGGTTCGCCGAATTCGTGAACCCTCCATGCCCGCATCTGCTGGCCTCCTCGTCGCTGAAGGTCGCTTCGAGTATACGCTGGAACCCGACGCAACGACGCGGATGGGGTGGAGTCCAAGACGCGTGTAGAATTGCTACCCGTCATGAGTTCCGAACCCAGAGCCGCTGCCACCGTTGCGCTGATTCGCGACGGGAAGCAGGCCCTCGAAGTCCTGCTGCTCGAGCGAAACACGCGGCCCGGGAAGGAGGCCAGGCCCTGGGTGTTCCCGGGCGGAAAAATCGACGACGGTGACCGCGTCGGTTCGCTGGACGCCAGCGCCCGGCGCGCAGCGGTTCGCGAAGCAGAGGAGGAGGCGGGTCTTCGGCTCGATGGCGGGAGTCTGATCTCGATTTCGCGCTGGATCACCCCGAAGATCTCTCCCAAGCGCTTCGACACCTGGTTCTTTCTGGGACAGATCAACGTGGACGACGAGGTGACCGTCGACGGCGGCGAAATCCGTGGTCACCGCTGGCTCCGACCCGTCGAGGCCTTGGAGGCCCACGACCGGGGCGAGATGCTGCTGGCGCCGCCGACCTACGTCACGGTCATTTGGCTCGCGGAGCACGAGACCGCCGATGCTGCCGTGGGAGCTCTTCGAGACGAGCCGGTCCTGACCTTTCATCCCCGCATCTGCCTCGTGCCCGAGGGAACCTGCATCCTCTACCCCGGAGATGCGGGCTACGACGACGGCGACCACGAACGCGCCGGACTGCGTCACCGTCTGTGGATGCGTGTCGAGGGCTGGGCCTACGAGCGCAGCCGCTGAACGCGGGGACGTCCAGCGACGCGGCGAGCCGTTCCCGTTTCAGCAGCGCAGCCAGCGGGGGAGTTGGATCTCGTCGTTGAGGCGCTGAAAAACCACACGGACGGGAGTTCCAATCTCGACGGCGTGGGGATCGACTTCGTCGATGGCGCCGTCCTCGGATGCGACCAGATTGCCCACCAGGCGGATTCTGGGGTCTTCGTCGAGGGCCACGAGGATTACGTTGTAGGGCGCCAGCGCCGAGAATTGCGGGAGCAGCGGCGGGTGCGGGATCACGAAGGACCAGATCGTTCCGCGGCCCGAGACGGAAATCCAGCTCGGTTCGATCTGGCCCCAGGGGCTCAGGGCCCGGGGCGGAAAGATCAGCCGACTCGTCTTCGGGCACTGCTGAATGCGTAGCTCCCCGCGTCTCGCACCTTCCCAGAACGGTTCGCTGACTTCGTCGATGGGGGGCAGCAGGATGTCATCGCTCACGGCGCTCATCTCCGCAGGATCAGGGCGCTGGTCGGAACGCCCTCTCCGGCGGTCACCAGGCAGGTCTCGGCGTCGGGCACCGGATTTACCGAGGTGCCGCGAATCTGGCGCACGCCCTCGTTGATCAGGTTGAAGCCGTGAACGTAGGCCTCCGACAGGCCACCGCCGGAAGTGTTGATGGGAAGCCGCCCGCCCAGTTCGAGGGCACCATCCTCCGTGAACGCCGCCCCTTCGCCCTTGCCGCAGAATCCGTATCCCTCGAGGGAGAGAAGGATCAGGGGAGTGAAGGCGTCGTAGAGCTGGGCGACCTGGATGTCGTCGGGACGGATGTCGGAATGGCGATACAGCTGTTCGGCACAGACCCAGGCGGGTCCCGTCAGCGGATCTTCGCACCAGTAGTTGACCATCGTGTGGGACTGGCTGGGCAGTCCCTGAGCGAAGGCGTGTATGTACGCCGGCGGGTGCGG
>JAZFUU010000035.1:0-3367 GCA_036447375.1 Myxococcota bacterium | reverse complement strand
TCAAGCCGGTTCGCGGTCGACCCCCGGCAGTTCCCGACGCACGAAGAAGAGCCCCAGGAGAGACAGTCCATTCAGGACCGCAAAGGTTTGAAAGGCGATGTCGTAACTCCCGAATCGATCGTGAGTCCAGGCGGCGAAGATCGGGCCGAGAGTCCCACCGGGCAGAAGGGCCAGGATGAGCGCTCCGTAGATCGCGGCCATGAAGCGGAGGCCGAAGCACTCGGTCAGGATCAAGGGATAGACGACGTCCCGGGCGGCGTAGGAGAAGCCAAAGACCAGGATGAACGCGGGCAGCAGGGTCGGATGCGGGAGAAACAACAGGAGCACCGAACTGAGGGTGAGCAGGGCGTAGTCGACCAGGAGTGCGATCTTGTGGTGAATGCGGTCCGCGATGGCACCGAGGATCACCTTGCTCACGAGGCCGAGTCCAATCGCGTTGCTGAAATACGCCGTCGCTTCGCTCCGCGGCATTCCCGTATCGGTGAGGAAGAGAACCAGGTGCTCGAGCATGCCGAGGAAGTAGAAGAAGAAGCTGAAGAGCGAGAACATCAAGATCCAGAAGCTGCGAGTTCGCAACGCGGCCGACAGATCCATGCCGCCGGTAACGCCCGCCGCCTCGGATTCGATCGCCGCCGGCGTCGACTCATTCGGGGGCTCGCGCACCAGAAACCACGCGGTGGGCAGCAGAATCACGAGCCCGGCAACGCCAATCCATACGAAGGCTTCGCGCCACGAGGCGCGATCGGCGATGGCCGCGGCGACCCGGGTGAGCCCGAACCCGGCGATGTTGGATCCGGTGTAGACAATGCCGAGGGCCAGGCCTCGGCCGCGGGTGATCCACTGAGATACGACCTGCCCCACGGTGATGTCACCCAGGCCTGTCATCGCCAGGCCGAGGATCATGATCAACACCGAAAAGTGCCAGAGCGACTGCATACGGCTGAGCAGGAGGAAGCCGACCCCGAGCAACACCGCCGCGAATGCGAGGATCCGCCGAGCTCCCAGACGAATCGTCAAGTAGCCCACCAGCGGGCTGACCAGCGCGATCACGAGGAGCTGGGGGGCCCGGGCCGACGAGAACATGGCGCGCGTCCAGTCCAGCTCGGTCATGATGTCCCCGGCCAGGGGCCCCAGCACGTAGCCGAAGCCGAGCCCCATCTGACACACGAGGCAGGCGAACAACACTCCGATTCCCCGGCCTCGGATGTCGCCGATCGCGCGCGTCATTGCGCGGTTGCCCCCGCCACCGTTCGCATCGCGCGGATACTCGCAAATGACGCGGACGTCCGTCATGCTTGGAACGATGTCGCTGTTGATCGCCGACGTATTTCGACGCAACGCGCGACTCGTTCCGAACCGGATCGCCGCTTCCATGGACGAGGCCACGCTCACCCACGCCGAACTCGACGCGGCCGGCAACCGTCTCGCCAACACGCTGCGAGGACTCGGAATCGGCCGCGGTGACCGAGTCGCCTGTTGGGCGGATACCTCGCTGGATGTGCTTCCGCTATTTGCGGCGCTGGCCAAGCTGGGGGCGGTTTTCGCGCCCTTGAACGCCCGCCTCGGTGCGGAAGAAACAGTGCCGGTCGCGAGCCTGATCCGAGCCCGGCTTCTCGTCGCCGATTCCGACCGCGCCGAGGCCGCCGAGGCGGTGGCCAAAGCCGCCAATATTTCCTTGCTGGCTCGTCTCGGGGGGGGAGGGGGCCCGGGCGTCGATCTGGCCGATGCCGCGAAGGACTCTTCGGCGAACCCGATTTCGACGCCCGACCTCGACGAGCGCGATCCGCATGTCGTCTTCTTCACCAGCGGCAGCACGGGCCGACCCAAGGGGGTGGTGCTCTCGAACCGTGCGAACTATCTGCGAACTTTCCAGGGGGTCTTCCGCGACGCGCCCGAACGTTCGGTCTGCATGTTTCCCCTCTTCCACATGGCCGCCTTCACCCTGGCCCTGGCCGCCTGGCAGACCCGAGGAGAGATCATCTTCGTGCAGTCGGCCACGGCCGAGGCGCTTCTGTCGGCGGTGGAAACGCGCCGGGCGAATCGCCTCTACTGCATCCCCGCGGTCTGGGCTCGCATCCTCGAAGCCGATTTTCGGGGCCGACGCCTCTCGAGTCTGCGCGAGATCGACACCGGTACTTCGGCAACGCCGCCGGAATTGATCGCCGCACTCAA
Source organism: Myxococcota bacterium (assembly GCA_036447375.1). Classification (GTDB taxonomy): domain Bacteria; phylum Myxococcota_A; class UBA9160; order UBA9160; family SMWR01; genus JACZXC01. Next base: position 1,195 of record JAZFUU010000035.1, on the reverse strand, counting down.
GGAGCGCTTCCCCGAAACGGTGACTCGCGTCTACTATGGATCCACGGAGAGCGGCGCGGGTACCGCCCTCCCCGACGCCGACGTCCTGCGCAAGCCCGGAAGCGTGGGTCCTCCGGCCCCGGGAGTCGATCTCCGGCTGACCGAAGCCGGCGAAATCTGTCTGCGCAGCGACTACCTGATGGACGGCTACTTCGACAACCCCGAGGCCACCGCCCAGGCCCTCATCGACGGCTGGTACCACAGCGGTGACGTCGGAGCCCTCGACGAAGAGGGATTTCTCTCCATCGTCGGCCGACTGCGCGACATCATCCGCACCGGCGGAGAATCGGTGGCACCCGCAGAGGTGGAGGCGGTTCTGAAAGACTGTCCCGGCCTGGCCGAAGTGGCGGTCGTGGGCGTCCCCGATTCCCAGTGGGGTGAAATCGTGTGTGCCGTCGTCGTGCCCGAATCGGGGAGCGCCATCAGCCTCGAAACGCTTCAGAGCCACTGCGCCGGACGCCTCGCCGGATTCAAGAAGCCGCGGCGGATGGAGTCGGCCGACGCCCTTCCGCGCACCGCGGCGACGGGTCAAGTTCAACGCACATTGCTCGTCGAACAAATCATGAGCCAAGCATCCGCCTGAAGGAGAAACCGTGTACGAGCAAATCCTCTACGAGGTGAACGATCCCATCGCGACCATCACCCTGAACCGCCCCGATCGATTGAATGCTTGGACGGATCGCATGGGAGTCGAGGTGAAGCACGCGATGGCCCAGGCGGAATCCGACCCCGAGGTCGTGGCGATCGTACTCACCGGCGCCGGACGCGGATTCTGTGCCGGCGCGGATATGCAGAATCTCAAGAACATCAGCCAGGGAACCGGCGGCGGCCGGAAACAGAACGAACTCCCCGCGGATCCGGGAGATCCGTCGATGGAAGGCTTCCGGCAGACCTACACCTACCCGATGTCGATTCGGAAACCGGTGATCGCCGCGATCAACGGACCCTGCGCGGGCATGGCGGTTCCCATCGCCATGGCCTGTGACCTGCGCTTCGCGTCGGATCGCGCCGTCTTCACCACCGCGTTCTCCCGACGCGGGCTGATCGCCGAGTGGGGCAGCTCCTGGCTGCTGCCCCGACTCGTGGGAACCGCTCACGCTCTGGATATTCTCCTGAGCGGCCGCAAGTTCGATGCCGCAGAAGCCGAGCGGATCGG
>JAZFUU010000034.1:0-24752 GCA_036447375.1 Myxococcota bacterium | reverse complement strand
GTCTTCCACCACGGCGCTTGCCCGGAGAGCGGAATGACCGCGTCCATCAGCCCGACGCCGTCGCTTCCCGGCGGCGCGACGAGATCGAAATTCAGTGTCCCCGTCTGCTCCCAGTTCAAGTAGTAGACGACGAGAATCGCCACGAACATGAGCAGCGAGCCGAACATTGTGAATAGAAAGAACTTGACCGCGGCATACACCCGTCGCGGCCCGCCCCAGATACCGATGATGAAATACATCGGAATCAGCATCACTTCCCAGAATACGTAGAACTGAAAGACGTTGAGGGCGACGAACGTGCCCAGCATGCCGGTTTCGAGGAACAGCATGAAGAACACATAGGTTTTCACGGATTTCGAAATTTCCGTCCAGGACGACACCAGGACCAGGGGCATCAGGAATGTGGTGAGCAGGACCATCAATAGGCTGATGCCGTCGACCCCCACGAAATAGTGAATTCCGAAGTCGGGCATCCAGGGCGCGTGCTCCACGAACTGAAACCCGGTCTGGGTGGGGTCGTAGGCCACGAAGAGTTGGACGGACAGCAGGAAGGTGAGGACCGTGCTGGCCACGCCCACCGCGCGCCAGAGCGAGTCGGGAAGTCCCTGGGAGCCCATGGCCGCGGACACGGCGCCGGTCGCCAGCAAGAGCAACGCCACGAACAGGGGAAAGAACGTGATGATCGTCAGCAGGGATTGGTCCAAGGCCATGACGACCTATCCGACCAGGTAGCCGACGACGGCGACGGCGCCGACGAGCATGAGGATGATGTAGCCCTGGGTGAGGCCCGAATGGGCGTATTTGAGCCCGTGGGACGCGAACCCGCGGACACTGCGTCCGAGGCCGTTCACGCCGGTGCCATCGATGATTCCGACATCGATGCGGCGGTACAAGATCCGATCGGAGAGTCGCAGCAGGGGACGCACCAGGATCGCGTCATAGGCTTCATCGACGTAATACTTGTCGCGAAGCAGGCGATAGAACAACCCGGCCCGCTCGGCGATCCGGTCGGGAAGTCCGGGCCGGAGCACGTAGAGAAACCAGGCGAGTCCTGCGCCGAGGCCGGAGATCAATACGGTGCCCGCGGCCATCGTATACTCGGTGCCGTGGCTGATGCCGTGAGTTTTGGCCTCGACCAGGGCGGGCGCCAGGAAGTTCGCGAGGCTGTTCGATGCCTCGACGCGGAACCAATCTCCGTAGATCTGGGGCAGACCCGCGAAGCCGGCAGCGATCGAAAAGAAAGCGAGCACGATCAAGGGAACGATGACGACCGACGCCGGATCCTGCAGTCGATTGCGGAGATCCCCGGAAACACGGCATTCGCCCAGGAACGTCCGAAAGTACAGGCGGAACATGTAGAACGCGGTAAGTCCCGCCGTAGCGACCCCGATCCCGTAGAGCCAGGTGTGTCCGGGCACATCGGACACGTACACAGCCAGCAGGATCTCGTCCTTGGAGAAGAATCCCGAGAACCCGGGAAATCCCGAAATCGCCAGGACACCGACAAGAAACACCGCGTGGGTGCGCCAGATGCGCCGGGCGAGACCTCCCATCTTGTCGATGTCCTGCTCGTGATGCATGGCGAGGATCACCGCGCCGGCGGCCAGAAACAGCAGAGCCTTGAAGAAAGCGTGGGTACCGAGGTGGAAGAGGGCGGCGCCGTAGCCGCCTACCCCCGCCGCCAGGAACATGTAGCCGAGCTGGCTCACCGTCGAGTACGCCAGGATCTTTTTGATGTCGGTCTGGGCGACGGCGATGGTCGCGGCGAAGATCGCCGTCAGTCCCCCCACCCACGCCACCACCGCCGACGCCTCCGGCGCGACGGCGAAGAGGAAGCTGAACCGGCAGACCATGTAGACCCCCGCCGTAACCATGGTCGCGGCGTGGATCAGCGCGGATACCGGCGTTGGCCCGGCCATCGCGTCGGGGAGCCAGACATAGAGAGGGAGCTGCGCCGATTTTCCGCAGGCGCCCACGAACAGACACAGGGCGATGGTGTTGGGCAGGCTCCACTCGGGGCCGAAGGGAACCCAGGCGGGAACCGCCAGGGTCGCCCCCGCGATCCGATCGATATTCTCGGCGATGTCGATGAACGCCACCGACGGCGTACCGGCCTCGGCCATGGCCTGGAAGATCAGAAAGATCCCGATCAGAAAAGCGAAATCGCCGATCCGGTTGACGATGAACGCTTTGCTCCCGCAATAGGCGTTGAAGCGATCGCTGTACCAGAATCCGATCAGCAGATAGGAGCAGAGTCCCACTCCTTCCCAGCCCAGGAACATCAGCACGAGATTGTCGGCGAGCACGAGCACGAGCATCGAGAAAGTGAAGAGATTCAGGTAGCAGAAGAAGCGCTGGAATCCCTTGTCGTCGCGGTCGTCGTCGGCCATGTAGCCGATGGAGTAGACGTGGATCAGCAACCCCACGCCGCTGACGATGAGGGTCATGAAGGCGGAGATCGGATCGAGTGAAAAGGAGAGCTCCGCGCTGAAGGTGGTGTCCCCCACACCGGCCCCGAACCAGGTGTAGACGTTGTCGACGAGGACCCGTGATTCGACGGCAAGGCCGCGGAGGGTCCAGAACGCGATGCAAGAGGCTACGAAGGAGGCGAGCACCGACCCGCACGAAAAGGCGATCGTCAAAATTCGCGGTGTCTGTCGCCGAATCAGAACCAGAACCACGCCGTGGTAGATGGCCGCCGCCAGGGGCAGCAGCGGAATCCAGCGCAGCAGTTCGCTCGGCGTCCCAGCGCTCACCACTTCAGCAGGCTCACTTCTTCGATGTCTACGGAATCGCGATTCCGAAACAACGAGATCACGATGCCAAGACCCACCGCGACTTCCGCTGCGGCCACGGTGATCACGATGAGTACGAAAATCTGTCCGTCGAGACGGGGGACCCCATCGATGACAGTCCAGATGCGGTTGAATCCCACGAAGGCCAGGTTCACAGCGTTCAGCATCAGCTCGATCGACATCAGGATCACGATCAGGTTCCTCCGGGTGATCACTCCGAGAACCCCGATCATGAACAGAATTGCCGAGAGCCCGATGACGTGTTCGAGAGGGACCATGGCTCAGTCGATCTTTCGCTTGGCGAGAATCAGCGCGCCCACGATGGCGGCGAGAAGCAACAGGCCCGACATCTCGACCAGGAGCACGTAGTCGGTGTAGAGGGCCACGCCGACCTGGGCGTAGCCGCCAAAACCCTCGGGAAGCGGCTGCGCCTCGGGCAGCCCCGTCGTCAGCACTCGAAGCAACCCCATCAGCACGATCAGGCCGACGATCACCGCAGCCAGCTTGACGAGCCGCTGTCGGCCCGGAAGAAACTCATCGGTGCTCAAATTGAGGAGCATGACGACGAACAGGAAGAGCACCACGATCGCGCCGCCATAGACCATGATCTGGAAGACCGCGACGATGTGGGCCTCCAGAAGCACGTAGATCCCGGCCAAAGCGACCATCGTAACCACCAGACTCATGGCCGAAGCCACGGTGTTGCGGACGTTGAGCACCATTCCCAGCGCGCCGAGGATCGAGAGAGCGGCGAAGGCATAGAACAGGAAGATCGGGATGGTCACGCCGTCCCTCCCTGGATCAGCAACATGATCACGGCCGTCGCAAAAATATTGGCAACCGAGAGAGGCAACAGCACCTTCCAGCACAGATCCATCACCTGGTCGTATCGAAAGCGCGGAAGCGTCCAACGCAGTGCCATCTGCAACCAGATCATCACCAGGACCTTGAGAAAGAAGGTCAGCACGTGGAGAACCAGACACAGGCCGGTGGCGAAGCCTACGCCGTAGACCGACGAGATGGCGCCGATGATCGTCTCCTGGGGCAGGAAGGGAATCGCCCATCCGCCGAGGAACATCGTCGCCACGAGCCCGGCGATCACGACCACCCCGATGAACTCCGACATGAAAAAGAGGCCGAACCGCATACCCGAGTACTCCAGATGGTACCCGGCGATGATCTCCGACTCGCCTTCGGGAAGATCGAAAGGCGGTCGCTTGTTCTCGGCCATCATGGCGGTGAGGAACATCAGAAAGCCCAGGGGCTGCAGGAAGATTCCCCAACTCGGAAGGCGCACCCAATCGAGCCACGCCGGGAGCGGCAGACCGAACAACACTTCCACGAAGCCCAGCAGGCGAAAGCTCGAGTCCTGGGCCAGGGCCATGTCGCTGAGCTTCAAAGTGTGGAACACCATGAACACCCCGACCACCGACAGCCCCATGGTGACTTCGTACGAGATCATCTGAGCCGAGGCGCGCAGCCCGCCGAGCATCGACCAGTTGTTGTTGCTCGACCAACCCGCCATGATCGTTCCGTAGGTGGCGATTGAACCGATGGCGAAGATATAGAGCAGCCCCCAATCGGGATCCGCAACAACCAGACTGATCTCATCGCCCCCGAAGCTGTAGACACCTCCGAAGGGAATCACCGCGTACGCGACGAGGGCGGGGACCACCGCAATCAGCGGGGCGAGAAGGTGCATCACGCGATGGGCACCGAGCGGAACCACGTCCTCCTTGGTGATCAGCTTGAGCACGTCGGCCAACGGATGGAACAGGCCGAGCATGCGGATGCCCGCGATGTCGGCCCGATTGGCCCCGATGCGATCCTGCATCATCGCGCTCTGCTTCCGTTCGATCCAGGTGATGACGGGAGCAAACGCTCCCACGACCACGGACAGGATGAACAGCGCCTTGATGATGGCCGCGGTGAGCATCTAGCCCCGCGATCCTTCCGGTGCGTTCTCGAACTCCGCCAGGGGGCTCCCGCTCTCACCCACCGAATTCCAGTCGATACCGGCGAAGGCGGGGTAGTCGGCGCCCAGACGCTTCGACTCCTCCCGAGGGTCGAAGCGACCGTCGAATCCGGCGAGGCCGAGAGCGTGGCCGATCCGGGCGATGACCTCCCCTTCAGCGTGGGCCTCCCAGGCGGGCTCCACCGCCGGTCGCACCCGCTGCACGAGCCCCGCGACGTTGACGACCGTCCCCACCTTTTCGGCGAGGTGGCGCACCGGAAACATCACGTGGGCCACGCGCTGAAGTGCGGAGTGGTGGGTATCAAGCACGATCAAAGTGTCGAGATCCTCCAGCGGACCCACGTCACCCAGGGCGTCCACCAGGTCGTGCCCCAGGGAAATGAGTCCCCGGATCTCGCCCTTGCGGAGTTTCTCGACCAGGCTCCCCGCATCGCCGAAGCCCAGGGCTTTGGCACCGGCCGCGTTGGCGGCCTTGTCCGCCTTGATCAGTCGGTCGTCGGCCTCGCCGCGGACCACGGCGACACCGGCGCTCGCGACCCCGAGGCCGTCGAGAAGTCGCCGGAGGACGGACAAATCCTCGTTGGTCGCGTGGGCTGAAGCGACGACCGCGATCGCAGCGGGACCCTTCGAGTCGCGCAGCCGCGATAGGCGCGCCGCCGATGCATCGATCGCGGCGTCGAAGCTCGTGGCCTCGGGAACCCCGAGGGATCCCCGCACCAGCGCGTGCTGCAGGCGGTCCGTGGCCCCGATCTCCCGATAGCTCATCCGACCTGCATCGCAGATCCAGGTGTCGTTGACGGCGTCGTTTCGGCGAGGCAAGTAACGGTGAACCTTGTTGTTGGCCACGCCGAGGTGAATGTTGCAACCGTTCGAGCACCCCGTGCAGATCCCGGGAACATCCTCCAGAAACCACACGCGAATCTTGAACCGAAAATCCTTCGTGGTCAGCGCACCCACCGGGCAGATGTCGGCGACGTTCATCGAGTACGGGTTGTCGAGGGGAACACCCGGAAATGTCTCGATCCGGGACTCGTCGCCCCGATTCATCACGACGAGCTCACCGGTTTCGGAAATCTCATTGCAGAATCGCGTACAGCGCCGGCACAGAATACAGCGCTCCTGATCGAAGACGATCGTCGGTCCCAGGTCGACGTTCTTCTGCTTCGCGCGTCGGGGTTCCCGAGTTCGAGAGCTCTCGACGCCGTACTCGAAGGCGTAGTCCTGGAGTTTGCACTCTCCGGCCTGATCGCAGATCGGACAGTCCAGGGGATGATCGACGAGCAACAGCTCCATCACCCCGCGGCGCGCATTTTGCACGCGCTCGGTGTCGGTGCGCAACACCATCCCCTCTTCGACGGCGACGCTGCAGGCGACCTGGAGCTTGGGCATCCCCTCGACCTCGATCTGGCACAGCCGGCAGGACCCATCGATCGAGAGCTTTGGATGCCAGCAGTAGTGAGGGATGTCGACGCCGTTCATCAACAGGCCGATGTCATCGAGGGCCTGTAGCACGGTGCGGCCCTTGGGAACGTCGACGATCTTTCCGTTAACGGTGATCTTGGGCATTACAGCGCGAAACTCTCCGGGAAGGGGCACTTGTGCTGACGAATGTGCTGTTCGAAGTCCGATCGGAAGTGGCGGATCAGGCCCTGCACGGGCCACGCCGCCGCGTCCGCGAAGGCACAGATCGTCTGCCCCTCCATGTTTCCGGCGACGTCCAGCAGGATGTCGAGATCGTCCGGCGCACCCGCACCTCGCTCCAGCCGACGAATAATCCTGTGCAACCAGCCGGTCCCCTCGCGGCACTGGGTGCACTGCCCGCACGACTCATCGCGGAAGAAATAGGTGATCACCTCACCCACCCGAACCATGCAGGTCGTATCGTCCATGACCATCACGCCGCCGGTCCCCAGCATCGTCTTGCGCTCTCGCAAGAACTCGTTCGCCATCGGAACTTCGAGCTGGTCGGCGGGAAGGATCGGCATCGACATTCCGCCGGGAATCACACCTTTCACCCGGCGGCCTTCGGGAGGGCCACCGGCGTGATCGAATACGATTTCCTGAAGTGGCGTACCCAGGGGCAATTCGAAGAGCCCGGGCCGCAAGACGTGGCCCGAGACCCCGAACAGGGTGGTCCCCGGGCTCTTCTCCGTCCCGAAGGAGCGAAACCAGTCGGTGCCCTTGGAGATGATGTGTGGAACGTGGGCGAACGTCTCGACGTTGTTGACGGTGGACGGCATTCCGAAGGCGCCAAACTGGGCGGGGAACGGCGGCTTTTTTCGCGGCATCCCCTTCTTGCCTTCCAGGGATTCGAGCAGCCCCGTCTCCTCGCCGCAGATATAGGCCCCGGCTCCTCGCTGAATCACGATGTCGTGGCTGAAGTCGCTCCGCATCACGCGCCGGCCAAGTACGCCCTTGTTGTAGGCCTCCTGCACGGCGCGCATCAATTGTCTGGCGGAATCCCCGTATTCGCCTCGGACATAGATGAACGTCTTGCTCGCCCCGATCGCCCACGCGGCGATCAGTATTCCCTCGATGATGAGGTGGGGCGCCCTCTCCATCAGAATGCGATCCTTGAAGGATCCGGGCTCGGACTCGTCGGCATTGCAGACGAGGTATTTGGGACCTTCCGTCTCCTTCGGCATGAACGACCACTTCATACCCGTCGGAAATCCGGCGCCGCCTCGCCCCTGGAGCCCCGATTCCTTGACCCGCTCGATGACTTCGTCGGGAGACATCTGCGTGATCGCGCGCGTGGCGGCCCTGTAGCCACCCTTCGCCTCGTAGCCTTCCATCGTTCCGAAGGCGTCGTCTCCGAAGTGTTCGGTCAAGTAGCTGGTGACATAGGGGACCTTGAGCATGCGCCGGCTTCCTATTCCAGCGAATCGAGGATTCGCTTGGCGGCCTCGACGTCCAGGTCTTCGTAGTAGACGTCGTCGACTCTCATCATGGGCGAGTAGGCGCACGCTCCCAGGCATTCCTCGTGGCCGAGTCGGACGCGCCCGTCGGGAGTGGCCTCACCCACCTTCACTCCCAGATGCGATTCGAGCTGGGACAACAACACCCGGGCCCCGCGCAGCGAACACGGAAGGTTGGTGCACACGTTCACATGATGTCGCGGCTGTGGGGAGTCGTAGAACATGTTGTAGAAGCTCACGACCTCCATCACCTCGATCGGGCGAATACCGAAGATCTCTCCGAGCTCGGCCGCGCACTCGTGGGATACGTGACCCAGCTCCCCGTGAACCAGGTGGAGAGCCGGGAGCAGGGCTCCGCGTTTGACCGGATACTTCGCGGCCTCGTCCTCGATTTGACCGCGGATGAGCTGGGAGATCACCATTCGAGGCCGCCCTTCATCCACTCGTAGACGAGGCCGACCACCAGCGGGATGGTGAAAACGGTCATGGCACCGAGCCCGTACCACGAGAGCTCGTGAAGCACCGCGGCCCACGGGTAGAAGTAGATGGCCTCGACGTCGAAAATGACGAAGAGAATCGCGACGAGATAGAACTTGACGGCGTAGCGCTGACGGGGCGAGACGATCTGTTTCTCACCGCACTCGAAGGGCTCCTGTTTCTCGCTGAACTCGCGGTGGGGACCGACCAGCAGCTGCAGGCTGAGCATCACCCCGCCGATCAGGAATCCCAGCGCGAGGAACACCAATACGCCGGTGTACTCGGCGACCATGGAGCGATTCCCCCAGTCGATTCAAGAATGCGATAGAAACGGCGCAAATCCCCGCCGCGCCTGCGAAAACCGGGCCGAAGGTACAGACGCGCCCCAAGGGCGTCAAGAATCCGCGAGGCTCAGCGGGAGGCTCCGACGAGCCGCTGTCGACGAAAACTCGGCCACCGGTACAAACGGGTGAAACGGATAGACTGGCCGCGTGGGGATGCCCATCGGCGTGCTCGGATCGGGAAGCTTCGGTACCTGCCTGGCGCTCCTGTGCGCGCAGAGACACCCGGTGACACTCTGGGCCCGGGACCCGGACATCGCCGATGCGATCAATCGCGACCGGCGCAATCCCCGTTATCTGAGCGATATCGAGTTGCCCGTCGGAGTGCGGGCCACCGCGGATCTGAGCGAGGCGCTGGACGAGCGTGAACTCGTGATCTGTGCAGTACCCAGTCATGGCGTGCGCGAGGTCATGACGCGGGCGGCACCGCTACTCCCCGAACAATCGATCCTCGTATCGACGGTCAAGGGAATCGAGGTCGAGACCTGCATGCGCATGGATCAGGTGCTCGAGGATGTGCTCGATCCCGTCCACCACCCGAGGCTGGTATTTCTATCCGGGCCCTCCTTCGCCCGCGAGATCGCAGATGAAAAGCCGACGGCGGTGACGCTCGCCTGCCGCGAGGAGGCCTTCGCGATTGCGGTTCAGGAGTCGATCTCGTCGCCGTGGTTCCGCTGCTATTCGAGCACCGACGTGGTGGGAGTCGAACTGGGGGGGGCGCTCAAGAACGTCATCGCGATCGCGGTGGGACTCTGCGACGGACTGGAACTCGGTGAGAACGCGCGGGCCGGGGTGATGACGCGAGGCCTCCACGAGATCACCCGGCTCGGCGTCAAGCTGGGGGCGGATCCGCGCACCTTCCTGGGCCTCGCGGGAATGGGCGATCTGGTCCTGACCTGCACGGGCGACCTTTCTCGCAATCGGACCGTGGGCCTCCAGCTCGGGCGCGGCGAGAAGCTGGCCGAAATCGTGGATGGGATGCACCAGGTGGCCGAGGGGATACGCACCACGTACGCGACTTGTACCCTGGGGGAGCGCCACGGCCTCGAGATGCCCATCGCCAGAACCGTCCGGGCCGTGCTGGACGGCGAACTCTCCATCCGAGACGTGGTCGGCCATATCATGAGACGCCAACTCCGAAACGAAGCTGAATAGCGAACATGTTCGCTAAATCTGTGCTGGCAGAGAGCCTCAGATTCATGGTAGACTGAATCGAAATCGAAATTCGTTTTCAATATAAATTTTCCTCCACTGGTCCTCGATTCAAACGGACATTGCGATCCTCACCCATGGGAAGCCCCCGGATCCGCACGCAAGACGCGCCCGCCACGAGCCCCTCGCAGAGCGTGCTTCCCCCGCGCGTCCTTTCTCTCGCCGAGCTTCCGCTCGGCGCCTTCGGCGAAGTCGAGGGGGTGTTCGCAAAGTCCCCCATCGGGGAACGCCTGCGCGATCTGGGCTTCCTGCCGAAAACCCGGGTCCGCGCCCTGCGTCGGGCACCACTCGGGGATCCGACCGTCTACGAGCTGCGGGGCTATCGGATCTGTCTCCGCGTCGCTGAGGCCGCGTCGATTCGAGTCCGCCCTCTGTCATTGGTGTGAGCGAGGCGGTTCTCGATTCGCCCCTGCGGCTGGGCCTGCTCGGCAGCCCCAATTCGGGGAAGACGACCCTCTTCAACAGCCTCACCGGACTGCGAGCGAAGGTCAGCAACTACCCCGGCGTTACCGTGGAGCGGCGCGAGGGCCAACTCGTCATCGAAGGCCGGCGAGCGGTGATCGTGGACCTGCCGGGCACCTACAGCCTGACCCCCACCAGTCCGGACGAGCAGGTCGTCACCGACGTCCTGGACGGCGAACTGCCGGGGACTCCCGAGGCGCTGGTCGTGGTGGCGGACGCGTGTTCCCTGGAACGCTCCCTGCTCTTCGTCGCGCAAGTCCTGCAACGGGACATCCCGATCTGTCTGGTCCTCACGATGACCGACGAGCTCCACGCACGGGGGGGCGTTCTCGACCTGCCGCGACTCGAGCGCGCACTCGGCGTCCCGGTACGAGGCGTCGTCGGTCACAAGGGATTGGGACTCAGCGATCTTCGCCACCTGCTGGCGCGGCCGGAATCGTGGGGGCGTCCCCACCTGCGACCCCCTCGCGCCGACTCCGAGCGCGGGTCCTGGGTGGAATCGATCCTGGCCAGCGTCCTGACCCGGCGCCCGGGCGCCCACCGCCTCACCGAAGCCATCGACCGCGTGGTGTTGCATCCGGTCGCAGGGTCGGCGCTGTTCGCCGCCATCATGGTGGCCTTCTTCCAGCTCATCTTCGTGTGGGCAACTCCGGCCATGAACCTCATCGACGCATCCGTCGCCTCTGCGGCCGCGGCGGTTCATACCCACCTGCCACCCGGACTGGCCGCCGATTTCATCGCTGACGGCCTGATCGCCGGCGTCGGAGCGGTCCTCATCTTCCTTCCACAGATCCTGATGCTCTTCTGCGTACTCTTCATCCTGGAAGACCTGGGATACATGGCGCGGGCGGCGTTCTTGATCGACCGTGTCATGGGCCGCTTTGGCCTCGAGGGGCGATGCTTCGTTTCCCTGTTGTCTTCCTACGCCTGCGCGGTGCCGGGAATCATGGCGACGCGCACGATTCCATCGTCGCGAAATCGGCTCGTGACGATGTTGGTCGCTCCGCTGATGACCTGCTCCGCGCGGCTGCCCGTCTACACCCTCCTGATTGGAGCGTTCGTTCCGGCGACGACGGTGGGGTTTCTGGGCCTTCAGGGTCTGGTGCTGCTCGGCCTCTACTCCCTGGGAATGGCCTCCGCCCTGGCCGTCGCCATCCTGCTCAAGCTCACGCTGATTCCGGGTGAGTCTTCGCCGTTCTACATGGAGCTTCCTCCCTATCGCATGCCCACCGTCCGGCTGCTGACGTCTCAGGTATGGGGCGCCGCCTCGGCTTTCGTGAAGAGGGCCGGCACGATCATCCTGGCCGTCAGCATCGTGATGTGGGTGCTGCTCACCTTCCCCCGGGTCGAGCCGAGCCCCGAACAGACGCCGACCCAGATGAAGCAGTTCGGGCTGGAGCACAGCTTCGCCGGACGCGCGGGACACGCCCTGGAGCCGTTGATCGCCCCCCTCGGATTCGACTGGAAGATCGGCGTGGGCTTGTTGGCGAGCTTGGCCGCCCGCGAGGTGATCGTCGCGACCTTGGCACAGATCTACGTCAGCGGCGATCCCGGAACTTCGCTCCGCGAGGCGATCCGCGCCGATCGCGACCCGGACACGGGGCGCCCGGTGTTCGGCCCAGCCACCGTCGCGTCGCTTCTGGTCTTCTTCGTCTTCGCGCTCCAATGCATGTCCACCCTCGCCATCCTACGACGCGAATCGAACTCGTGGCGCTGGCCGGCATTCGCGTTCAGCTACATGCTCTCACTGGCCTATGCCGCCAGTTTCGTGACCTACCGACTGGTGTCGGCCCTGACGCCTGCCGGCTAGTCTCCTGGCGATGCGCAGCACTCGGCGACTCGGCCCCGGAATCGCACTGCTCTGCTCGGCGGCGGTCGCCGGCTTGACCAGCGGCTGTCTGACGCGAACGGTGCGCACCGATGTCTTCAACCAGAAATACACCGAGGTCTTTCTGCGCGGAGAAAAGACCGGACGCACGCCGGTGGATCGCGGCTACGACCACCCGGCGGTGGCTTCGCCGATTCGGCTGTTGAACATCCTGTCGAGGATCGATCTGCGATTGGACGCGAAGCATGGATCGCGCCGTCAACCGGCGATTCCCATCGAGACGATCGCCCAGATCTCGCAGGGGCTCTCGAAAGCCCTCGCCGCGGCGAACTCGACTCAGCAGGCCGTCGTGCTCTCGATCCGACGCGAAAAGCGTTTCGGGATCTTCGACCGCAAGTATCTGACCAGCTTCGTAGCCTACGTGAAGGACGATCTTCTCTACATCCACCTGTCCCGTTCCGAGTGGGAAATTCCCAAACGCCGGCGGGAAAAGCTCCCGGAGCCCCACGTCGGAAAGCAGGTCATGCGTTTCCGCGTTCTTCCTTCCAGCGGAATGACCACCGTGAATCCACAGGCCATCGCGGTCGCCTGGCGAAGCCCGCTCTTCGAGCGGGGTTCGCGGGTAGAAACCCTGCCGGGGGGCAAGCAGGTGCGGCGAACGGTCGTGATGGAAACTCCCGAAGAGCGGGACGATTCGAAGGCGCTACCCGAGAACCTCATGCCCGAGACTCTGCGGAAGCTGGCGGATCTGGAGGAGCTCCGACGCGGAGGCGACATCAGCGAGGGCGAATACAATCTCCGGCGCAACGAGATCCTACGGACCGATCCGGGGAGGGGAGAGCCCACGCAATGAGCCCCTTCGACGCGGCGCGGATCCGTTCGGCGTCGCGGACCGACGTTGGCCGAAGACGGTCCGAAAATCAGGACGATTTCCGCGAGTTCGAACATACCTCCGGCGCGCGTCTGCTCGCCCTCGCCGACGGAATGGGCGGCCATCGAGGCGGCCGAACCGCCAGTCGCATGGCTATCGAAGCCATGGGGGAAGTGTTTGCGAGCCGGCAGAGCCCGAACCACGACACACTGCGCGAGGCGATGGAAGCCGCCAACACACGGATCTACGACGTCGCCAGCCGCCGTTCCGAGCTGCGCGGGATGGGTACGACAGGGGTGGCCCTGCTTTTCCGCACCGACGGCCTCGCCTGTGTCGCTCACGTCGGAGATAGCCGCGCCTACCGTCTGCGCGAAGGGTCTATCGCGCCGCTGACTGCCGACCACTCCTTCGTCGCAAGTCTCCTCGAGCAGGGCGAAATCACCGCCGAAGAGGCCGCCGTCCACCCGCGCCGCAACGAGATCCTGCGCTCGATCGGATCCGGGCCGTCGGTAGAAGTCGACGTCGCGCCGGTGGAAACGCGGCCCGGCGACCAGTTTCTGCTGTGTTCCGACGGTCTATCCGGGGTGTTGACGGATTCGGAAATCGGATCTGTGCTGCTGCGCGAGCATCCGGAGAAAGCGGTGGAAATCCTCGTGGACCTCGCCAATGAACGCGGCGGTCCCGACAACATCACCGTGATGGTGGCTGCCATGCCCGACGAATCGATGGCGTCCAACTCGGAGACCGAACGCACCGGGAACGACTCCCGGCGGATTCGCTGGATCCTGGCGGCCACGGCCCTGATCGGCGCACTGCTCGCGCTCTGCCTGATTCGATAGGCACGAGGCGAGCCGGAGGCTCGCCGTGCGGGTCCAAGGCCAAAGGCCGCGGAAGTAGATCGGACGGGACCGTCGATCACCCGCCTAACGTGACGCGTGGACCGGGGGAATCCGCGACCTCCAGGGCTGGGCCGCCTCGAGTTGAGCCGCCACTCGCAGCAGCAGATCCTCGCACCCGCTGCGCGCCACCAGCTGCACACCGACGGGAAGACCGGCGTCGTTCCAATGCAGCGGCAGAGAAATCGCGGGCTGCCCGGTCACATTGAAGGGCGACGTGAAGACCGAGAAGGGAATCGAGTGCGCGAGACCGCGATTCGGTTCGTCGGCGGTCGGCGCAAAGAAACCCAGGGGAGGCGGCGGCAGCGCGCAGGTCGGCGTGAGCAAGAGGTCGAACCCGAGCTCCCACCAGCTGGCCATTCGTCGCGTTTGGGCGTGATTGAGCCGCACCGCCGAAACGTATTCGGGCGCCGACAACGCGCGCCCGATTTCCGCCATCTTCCATGTCCCCGCCTCGACATCTGCTTCTTCCAGCGGGCGTCCGATCTTCTCGGCGCATTCCGAGAGAATTTCAGCGGTCGCACCGGTAATCACGGCGAGAAATCCCCTTCCCGCCAA
The DNA here is from genome assembly GCA_036447375.1 of Myxococcota bacterium. Taxonomy (GTDB): domain Bacteria; phylum Myxococcota_A; class UBA9160; order UBA9160; family SMWR01; genus JACZXC01. The sequence continues at coordinate 10,419 of JAZFUU010000034.1, read as the reverse complement.
CGGATCGTCCAGCGCATCGGGATGCGACTCCTCGACGCCGTGCCCGAGAGACTCCAGCAAGTGCGCCGCGGCCGTAGCGGCGGTGACACAATCCGGATGCGTCTCCCCTCGGGCCGCTCGGGGCATGAGCCCGATGCGCAACCGCCCGGGGTCGGCGCCCACTTCCGCGGCATAGGGTCGAGCCGGCGGCGGCGCTGTGTAGGGATCGCCGGGCATTTCGCCCGATACGATGTCCAGGAGCGCGGCGGTATCGCGCACTGAGCGCGTCACGAAGCCCTCGGCGGAAAAACCCGCCCAGCGGTCACCCAGACCCGGTCCGAAAGAGGTGCGTCCTCGCGATGGTTTCAGACCCACGAGCCCACAGTGGTTGGCCGGAATCCGAATCGATCCTCCACCGTCACTCGCGTGGGCGGCGGGCACGAGACCCGCGGCGACCGCGGCGGCGGAACCGCCGCTCGAGCCACCGGGAGAGTGGTCCAGATTCCAGGGATTGTGGGTGGCCCCGTGAGCTCTGGATTCGGTGGTGGGCAGCAAGCCCAGCTCGGGAGTGGTGGTGCGACCCAGGGTGACGAGTCCCGCCCGGCGCAGCTTTCCGGCGAAGTAGGCCTCACCCGGCTCGCGCCAGTCCGCCTTCTGAAGCACGGACATCCCACTGTAGACAGGATCGCCGGCCAGATGCGCACCCAGATCCTTCAGCAGGAACGGCACACCGCACAGCGGCCCGTCGGGAAGCTCTCCGCTTGCCGCTTCGCCTCGAGCCCGATCGTATTGACGCGTAACCAGAACGTTGAGTTCCGGGTCCAGGCGCTCGAGGCGCGCGATCGCCGCCTCGACGAGCTCGAGCGGCTTGACCTCACCGCGGCGAACCAGTTCGGCTTGGGCCACGGCGTCGAGGAGCGAGAATTCGTCTGCCATGAATCCATCTTATGCCCCGCGGGCGGGCGGCGTCCAGCAGGTGACGCTTCGAGGGGGCCGTTTCGATGCCGGATCCGATTCGACCGCCCGTTGACGGGGCTTTTTCCCCCGTCTACCCTGACTGGCGTTCGAAAAAACAGGGCGATTTCCAGTGCTTGCAAGCCCTCGGACCTCTTTCGGGATACGCACCCGACCTTGCTAAGCGCCAAAATGATGAGAGTTGACCATGGCGAAACCGGCTCAGGGCCACGGTGACTCCACGCGCGCCGTCCACGGCGGTGAACGCGATCACCAGGCGACCGATTCGGTCACGACTCCGATTTACCAGACGTCGACCTACTGGTTCCGGAACTCCGAAGAGCTACGCCGATTTCAGGAGGGCAAGAGTCGACGTGACGAGTACGGCCGCTACGGGAACCCGACCTGGCGGGCCGTTGAGCGAAAGCTGTGTTCTTTCGAAGAGGCCGAGGCCGCGGTGTTGTTCGCGTCGGGGATGTGCGCGACCACGACGATATTCCTGACCCTGCTCCCCCGGAATTCTCACCTGGTCATCACCAGCGACTGCTATCGACGAACGCGTCAGTTCAGTCGCGATTTCCTCACGAAGCTCGGAGTCGAAACCAGCATCATCGACCCGGCCGACACGAAACAGCTGGCCGACGCGATCCGGGACGACACCGCAATTTTCTTCACGGAGTCGCCGACCAATCCCTACCTGCGCGTCATCGACCTGAACGAAGCCGTCCGAGTGGCCCACGAGCGGGGGGTCCTCGTGATGGTCGACGCCACTTTCGCCTCCCCGGTCAACCACCGGCCCCTGACCGACGGGGCAGACCTCGTGATCCACAGCGCGACCAAATATCTCGGAGGGCACAACGACCTGATGGCCGGTGCCGCGCTCGGCTCGGAGAAGATCATCGCACCCATTCGCGAGGCGGTCGGCGTACTCGGCGGCGTGACAGACGCGCACTCCGCCTACCTCCTGTTGCGCGGACTCAAGACTCTCGCCCTGCGAATGAATCGACACGGCGAAAATGCGCTCCGCGCGGCGCGATTTCTCGAAGGACACCCTCGGATCCGCCGCGTCTGGTACCCCGGCCTCGAGAGCCATCCCGACTACGAGGTCGCACGCCGTCTGATGCGGGGCTTTGGGGGAGTCGTCACCTTTGAGGTCGACGCCGATCTCGACGGCACCTGCCGTTTCATTGACGCCTGCCGAATTCCCTACATCGCCCCGAGCCTGGGCGGTGTCGAGACGCTGATCGAAATGCCCGCGATCATGTCTTTCTGGGACCTGACAGCTGAGGAACGCCTGAAGCAGGGGATTACCGACTCACTCGTGCGACTCTCGTGTGGAATCGAAGACTCGGACGATCTCATCGCCGACCTCGAACAAGCCCTGGAGGCAGTTCCCGAGTCCAGCTGAGGGCCGCCCGGCCTAGAGCAACAGGCCCTTGCCCTCCATCGCCAGCAGGCGGGCCTTCAGGTCGAGGCCTCCGCCGTAGCCGTGAAGACTTCCGTCGGCGGCGATCACGCGGTGGCAAGGCACGACGATACCCACCGGGTTGGCGCCGTTGGCAGCGCCCACGGCCCGGACGGCGCGTGGGCGACCGATCGCGTTCGCGATCTGCTGATAGGATCGAGTCTCGCCGTAGGGAATCTCGAGCAGGGCCGACCAGACGGAGAGCTGAAACGGAGTGCCCCGCAGATCGATGGGAATGTCGAATTTCGTGCGCTTCCCCTCCAGGTACTCGAGCAACTGACCGATCGCGATGCGGTTGGGAGCAAAGGCTTCGAGGGTCTTCGATTCCGGCGCGCGGACACGCAGCCAGCCGCAGAGTCCGCGTCCGCTCTCGCGGGGCAATTGCAGATAGGCGAGGCCTCGTTCTGTGGTCGCAAGACAACACAGACCGATCGTCGTCTCGACCTCCGCGGTGTGGACGATCTCCATGGCCGGGTCACTCCATAGGGTCTACGAAAGACCGAGGCGTTTCATCATCTTCTGAAGCGACTGGCGCGGAATTCCCAGACGTTCCGCAGCCCGGGTCTTGCTGCCCGCCTCCCGGATCGCTTCCGTGATCATGCGACGTTTGAGACCGTCGACAGCGGAATTCATGGGCAGATCCGTCGGGACCTCTCCCGAAATTTCCGCGGGTGGCGCCGCGTTCAGCAGGTGTTCCGACAGCATCTCGACACCAATGGTTTCCTCGTCGCCGGAAAGGGCCACGATGCGCTCGATTTCGTTCTCGAGCTCTCGCACGTTTCCGCTCCACTCCGCGGCGACCAATCGGCCCATGGCGGCATTCGTAAAGCCCTGGATCTTTCGGTCCATTTTCCGACTCGCGAAATCCAGGAAGTGGTGGGCCAACATTGGAATGTCCGATCGGCGTTCCCGCAGCGGGGGGAGCGTGATCTCCACGACTCGAAGCCGGTAGTACAAATCCTCGCGAAACCGTTTTTGGCCGACGTCCGCCAGTAGATCGCGGTTCGTGGCCGCGATCACCCGCACGTCGACGTTGATGGTGTTCGACGCACCCAAGGCTCGAATCTCCCCGTCCTGAAGCACGCGTAGCAGCCGAACCTGCATGCCCGGATGCGTCTCTCCCACCTCGTCGAGAAATATGGTGCCGCGGTGAGCGATCTCGAACAGTCCCTTCTTGTCGGCGTGGGCACCCGTGAATGAACCCCGTCTGTGACCGAAGAGCTCGCTTTCCAGGAGCGTATCCGGAAGGGCTGCGCAGTTCTGCGCGACGAAGCGCTGCTGTTTTCGCCGCCCCGAATAGTGGATCGCCCGGGCGACGAGATCCTTCCCGGTTCCGGTCTCGCCGCTGATGAGCACGGTGGCGTCCGTTTCCGCGACCTTCTCCATTACGTCGAACACCCGTTCCATCGCGGGGCTCGAGCCGATAATCTGGTCGAAGGCGTAGCGGCGTTCGACTTCACGCCGCAGATACACGTTCTCGGCGCGCAGGCGCTGGTTGGCTTCGGAGAGCGCCGCCGCGAGTTGGATGTTCTCTGTCGCGAGCTCGTAGGCTTCGAGGGCCCGCTTGACGTTCAGTCGGACTTCGTCGGGCTCCCAGGGTTTGGTGATGTACCTGTAGATTCGACCCTCGTTGATCGCCCGCGCGAGGGAGCCGAGATCGGAGTAGCCGGTGAGGAGCATACGAATCGCGCGGGGATTGATCTCGATGGCCCTCTCGAAAAACTCGACGCCGGTCATCGAGGGCATTACCTGATCGACGATGATCAGAGCGATCTCTTCGGCGTTGAGGATTTCGAGGCCCTTGTCGCCGCTCGGCGCCTTGTACACGCGATAGTCCGAGCCGAGGGTCAGCTCCAAGGACTCCAGGATCCCGGGCTCGTCGTCGACGAGAAGGATGCCGTAGGGGTGGGCCCCGGGTTCACGCCGGGCACCCTCGATCGCTCCCGCTACGGTCCAATTCGGATCGGTCATCGACTTTGTCGAAGCTTCGCCCGCCCGGAAATCGGCGGCCCCAGGCCCGCAGAGCTACCCCGCAAGGATACCCACAAGCGGGAGGTACCGCAGGCGAGCGGTCACAGCGACAGCGTTCAATCGGCCCAAGGCCGAAGGCCGCGGGAGTAGAAAGGCGGGGCCCTGGAGCCGACTTCGCTCTCACGTCCAGAAAGACAGGGCCGGGCCGGCGAAAAACTCTCCGCCGACCCAGCCTCGTCTACCCGATCAGCGACGAGCGCGCCGCCGCGCCGGCTTGCGGGCCGTCTTCTTGCGCGCCGGCTTCCGACGAGCCGTCTTCTTACGCGCCGGCTTCCGACGAGCCGTCTTCTTGGGCGCGGGCTTCCGACGAGCCGTCTTGCGACGGGCCGTCTTCTTGCGCGCGGGCTTCCGACGAGCCGTCTTGCGACGAACCGTGGTCTTCCGCGCTCCCTTCCGACGACGCGCCATCTTTACCTTGGCAACGTTGCCCTTCTTGTCGATGAAATAGAGGAACCCTTCCTCACGTTCGAGACCCAGGCGAACGACCTTCTCACGCCGCTTGGGCGAGCTTCCGCCGCCCTGCGCCATCAACGCGCGACTCACGTCGCCTCGTTTATCGAGAAAGTAGAGCCAGCCCTTTTCCCGACGGATACTGGTTTTCTCAACGACTGTGGCCATCGGCCATCTCCTTTGTGACGATTTGCATCGACCCGCTGGAGGGGAGGCACGCGGGACCCCGGAGGACGTTGGAGGAGTACAGTCACGCAGCCCTGGGGAAGGACCACCTCTGCACCGACGGAGATGATGGCCCCCACCGTCGGCCGTGTCAACGGTTTATTAGGGGTTTACCGGCGGAATTGCGGATCGGGATGGCGCAGTCGTGACTCGAGGCGATCGAGGATCACGCCTTCCAGGTGCGACCCGTCGAGGGCGTTGATCTCCTGGATCCCCGTCGGACTCGTCACGTTGACCTCGGTGAGATAGCCGCCGATGACGTCGATCCCCACGAAGAACAGCCCGTCCCGTCGGAGAGACGGCGCCAGCCGCTCGATGATTCGGCGATCCGCATCGTCGAGGCTGGCGCGAACCGGGCGGCCCCCGACGTGAAGATTCGCCCGGAGCTCACCCGCTTCGGGTACCCGAAGCACTGCACCGAGGGGCTCTCCCTCCAGTAGAAGGATCCTCTTGTCCCCCTCGCGCACCGCCGGCAGATAACGCTGGGCCATGATCCGGCGGGCCTGAAAACGCGTCGCTTGCTCCAGGATGGACCGGAGATTCGTGTCGCTCTGACGCACGTGGAAGATTCCCTCGCCCCCCCGGCCGTCGAGGGGCTTCACGATCATCTCTCCACCGAGTTTGGACATGAAGTCGATGAGCTGCGGAATGCTCCTCGAGACGAGGGTCTCGGCCATAAGGTCGGCGAAGTGAAGGGCATAGAGCTTCTCGTTGGACGACAGGATTCCCTCGGGGCGGTTGAACACCAATGCCCTCTGACAGAGCGTCAGGATCTGGGTCGCGACGACGTACGCCGCGTCTACCGGGGGGTCCTTGCGCTGCAACACCACATCCGCGACTTCGTCCAGAACCGCTTGGTGCGGCGCACCGAGCTCGGCGTGATTGCCGGGTTCCCGGCGGACCCGCACCGACCGGACCGTGGCCACGACCCGTCCCTCGGAAACCGCCAGGTCCGCGGGGTCGATCACGAGCAGTTCGTGGCCACGACTCTGGGCCTCGAGCATCAAGACGAACGTGGAATCGGCGGCGATGTCGATCGATTCGATTGGATCCATCACGAAAGCGAGGGCGACGGGGGCCGGCATTTTCGTGTCTCCCGGGCTGAAGCGTAGCGGTAGCGCCGGGGGCTTGCAGTCGGCTACGGTCGATTCACTCCCCGGAGTTCCAATGGCTTTTAACCCGCTGCGAGGCCTGCGAATTCTGCTCGTCAGCGCCGGCGCGCTGGCGCTCGCGAGCGCTCTGGGATCCGTCGCCTTCCATCTCTTGTTCCTGCGCGACCTTCCCGACCTCAAGAGCGTCGACGACTACCGACCCGCGCTGGCGAGCCACGTGTACGACCGCAACGGCCTGATGATCGGTGAGTTCTTCTCCGAGCGTCGCCGCCTGACTCCCCTCTCCTCGCTCCCCGCACATGTCGTGGACGCCTTCGTCGCCAGCGAGGACAACTCCTTCTTCGAACACACGGGGATCGACTACATGTCGATCCTGAGGGCGGCGTGGGTCAATCTCCGCGCCGGTGGCGAGATCATCCAGGGGGGCAGCACGATCACCCAGCAGATGGTGAAGAGCCTGCTGCTCTCGCCGGAACGAAAGTATCGTCGAAAGATCCGCGAGATGATCCTCGCCCGCCGGATCGAGGTGCGCTTCTCGAAGCAGGAAATCCTGCATCTCTACCTCAACCAGATTTATTTCGGGCACGGCGCCTATGGCATTGGCGAGGCGGCGAACACGTACTTCGGCAAGCCGGTCGAGGAGCTCACGGTTTCCGAGGGCGCCCTGCTGGCCGGGTTGCCGAAGGCACCTTCGCGGTTCTCGCCCTTTGCGAATCCCAAGCGGGCCGAACTTCGCCGCCGCTATGTGCTGGGGCGCATGCTCGCGACCGAACGAATCGATCCGGAAACCTACGAGTGGACGATCGCCGATCTACCCGTCCTTCGCGCCGAGACCTCCAACGAGGCGATCGAAGCGTCCGCCTATTTCACCGAGGAAGTGCGCCGCCTCCTCTTCGACGAGCTCGGCGGAGACAAGACCCTTCGCGGCGGGCTCAGCATCGAGACGACCCTCGACCTTCCGCTCCAGATCGCCGCCGTCGAAGCCGTGAAGAAGGGACTCAAGGATCTGGACCGGCGCCAGGGATATCGAGGCCACATCCGCCGGGTTCCGGTTTCGCAGATTCCCGCCGAGATCGATCTCCTCGCCGAGAAGAACGGGCTGGCCCTGCCCGTCGATGACGAGCTCGAGGACGACACGGCCGCACCTGAGGTGAAAGACGAGGCGGCGGAGAGTGCCAGCGGCTCCGTGACCGAGCCCGGGGTGTTGTCGGAAACCGATATTCACTTCTTCAACGACGTCGGCCTGTCCTACACCCTCGAAGCCCGCTCGAACTTCGCAGGTTGGTCGCCGCCGGAGATCCCGGAGGGGACGAGCCTCCTGGGCGTCGTGACAGAGGTCGACATCGAGAAGCAAGTCGCGTGGGTCAGCTTCGCTCCCGGCGTCCAGGGAGCGGTCGCCCTGAAAGACGTCGATTGGGCGCGCGCTCCAGACCGGCACGCCCGACCGCGCCCGGTGACGTCGATCGGGGCCATATTTTCGGAGGGAGACGTGGCCCGCTTCCGGCGCCTCCCGCCGCCGGAGGAGAGAAAATCCGCGGACGAGTCCGGTGGAATCGATTGGGACGAAACCATGGCCTTCGATCTCGAGCAGGAACCGATCGTCCAGGGCGCCCTTCTGTCCCTCGACGTGACCAGCGGGGACGTGCTCGCCCTGGTCGGGGGTGCCGACTTTCGCAAGAGCCAGTTCAACCGCGTCACCCAGGCCCAGCGACAGCCCGGATCGGCCTTCAAGCCATTGATCTACGGAGCGGCCCTGGCCCGGTCGTACTCCGGCGCGTCCATCCTCTACGATCGACCGGTCGTCTACGTGGATGAAACCTCCGGATTCATCTGGCGCCCGCGAAACTACGGTCGGAGCTTCTACGGTCCGATCACCCTGCGGGAATCACTGGTCCGATCGGTCAACAACGCCACAGTGCATCTCTTTCGCGACGTGGGCGTAGATTTCGTTCTCGAATACGCTCGCCATCTCGGAATCACGTCCCCGCTCAATCGGGATCTGTCTCTCGCCCTGGGTTCGAGCGGAGTCTCCCTCTTGGAATTGACGCGCGCCTACGCGGTCTACCCCTCCGGCGGCCGCCGGGTGACGCCGGTATACATCCGCCGCGTGATGGATCAAGAAGGACGGGTACTACTCGAAAACGTCGCCCTCAGAAACGTCTCCGACGAGGTTGAACATGGCGACGCAAAATTATTCGGAGTGGACGTCGCCGCGCTCGACGACGAAACCTCCGAGGAGGAAGTCGACCCGGATCAGCTGATCCCCCCCGAGCAAGCCTACCTGGCCACATCCTTGATGCGCGCCGTAGTGACCGATCCTCACGGAACCGGCTGGCGACTGCGTGCACTGAAGCGCCCCCTCGCCGGAAAGACCGGAACCACGAACGAACAGGGAGATGCCTGGCTCATGGGCTTCTCTCCCACGGTCATGACCGGCGTCTGGGTCGGCCACGACGAGAAGCACTTCCTGGGTTGGGGCGAAACCGGATCGCGAGCCGCCGCACCCATCTGGGTCGACTACATGCGGGTGGCTCTCGCGGACCGACCGATCCGGGATTTTTCCGTGCCCGAACCCATCGTGTTCGCGCGAATCGATCGAAAGACCGGGCTTCTCGCCGCTTCGGGCAGCACGGACACGGTGTTCCAGGCATTCGTCAGCGGAACCGAACCCACCGAGACCGACACCACGGCACGCACGACGTCGGAGGGTCGACGCCTGCTCCGCCTCGACGCGTTTTGAGCAGCGTCACCCTCGAGCGAAATCGGCGCCGACCGCCGACCGGGACGGGCGCTGGTGGCAGCGACCTCTCGCTGCGTCGCGACCTCCAGAGCCTGCTCACCAGCGCCGTCCAACGCCTGGGGGCAACCACGCGGTGTGAGTCCGTAGTGGCCTGGGCCCTGCGGGAGGACGGTTCTCCCTACGTGGCCTCCGCCGTTTTCGACCGCGCACCGCCGCCCCCCCCGGATGCACGAGCCTTCGAGGCCCTGGCGTTGCTACGAGGCGCGACCGACCTGGCAGCTTCCGAACTTCCCGCCCCGGTGCGGGAGCTCGAGGAGCGCTACGGATGTCGGGCTGCGGTCCCGATCTGCAGCAGCGAGGGACGCCCCCTGGCCGCGTTGTTGTTGGGCGGGACCTCGGAGGCCCTGGGCGGCACCGGTCGAGGACCGGTCCGACCGCGCACTCTCGCCGCATTGCAAACAGCAGGGCGACGCCTGGCGGGGCCCCTGTCGGCGGCGCTGGCCGCGGGGCGGCTGAGCCTGCTCGACGAAGAGGTGCGGCGCCTCGACCGACTCGCCGCCCTCGGCGCGGTGTCGGCCGAGATTGCCCACGAAATCCGGAACCCGCTGGCGGCGGTCAAGACCTTTGTCCAGCTGCTTCCCGAACAGGGTGACGATCCCGAGTTCCTCACCAGCTACCTCGAAGTCGTAACCGATGAGATCCTGCGCATGGAACGACTGCTCGGCGCGGTGCTTGCACACGCCCAGCCGACGTCCGAAACCTCGACTCCCGAGTCGGACGCCGTCCGCGTGCTCGCGGCGGTCGTCGAACTCCTGCGCCATCGCGCCCGCGATCGCGAGGTGACCCTCGACTTCGAAGCGGAATCCGACCTGCCCCGGGCTGCGGTCAGTGAGGATCGCCTGCGACAGGTGGTGCTGAACCTCGCCCTCAACGCGATCGATGCGACCCCCACCGGCGGTGCGGTCTTGCTGCGCGGGCGAGCCGCCGGCTCCAGCCTCGAACTGATCGTCGCAGATCAGGGTCCGGGAATCTCCCCGGATCTCCGGTCGCGGGTATTCGAGCCCTTCTTCACCAGCCGCAGCGATCGACCCGGAGGACTCGGCCTCGCCATCAGCCGGCGCATCGCCGAGGAGGCCGGCGGCTCGATCCAGATCGCTGACGGAGCCACGGGCGGGGCGGAATTCCGGGTGCTGTTGCCCCGGGTTTAGTCCGGCGGGTTATCGGCGGGCCCGTCCGATCTACTTCCGCGGCCTTCGGCCTTGGACCCGCACGGCGAACCTGCGGCTCGCCTCGCAGCGGGGGTTCGGCGGGCCCGTCCGATCTACTTCCGCGGCCTTCGGCCTTGGACCCGCACGGCGAGCCTGCGGCTCGCCTCGCAGCGGGGTTTCCGGTTACTTGGCGTTCGCGGGAGGGTCGTCCAGCGCCTGCTCGAGGCGGGCCCAGCTCGCATAGGCCGCCTCGGC
>JAZFUU010000033.1:0-11191 GCA_036447375.1 Myxococcota bacterium | reverse complement strand
TCAGTAGACGCGAACACTCGATATCGATGCGCGCGTCCGCGATGCGTTCTTCCCACACCGAGTGCTCATAGATCTTCTTGCCGAACGCCTCGCGGGACATCAGCCTCACGCACATCTTCTCCATCACGCGCTCCGCCACACCGATCACCCGCATGCAATGGTGGATACGTCCGGGACCGAGACGCCCCTGGGCGATCTCGAAACCCCGACCCTCGCCGAGCAGGATGCTGCTCGCAGGTACGCGCACGTCTTTGAACTCCACCTCACCGTGACCGTGAGGGGCGTCGTCGTAACCAAAGACTGGGAGGTGGCGCTTGATTCGGATCCCCGGAGCATCTCTCGGCACGAGAATCATGCTCTGCTGGCTGTGGACCGGGTTGTCGGGATTTGTTCGGCCCATCACGATGAGGAGCTTGCAGCGCACATCCATGATTCCGCTGGTCCACCACTTGGTCCCGTTGATGACGTAGGAGTCGCCGTCGCGACGCATTTCGGTCTGGATGTTCGTCGCATCGGAGGAGGCTACCGCCGGCTCGGTCATCGCGAAGGCCGAGCGGATCTCACCGGCCAACAGCGGATCGAGCCACTCCCTCTTCTGGTCCTCATTTCCATATCGCTCGATGGTCTCCATGTTGCCCGTGTCTGGAGCGGCGCAATTGAAGACCTCGGCGGCAAAGCCGACGCGCCCCATCAATTCGCACAGAGGGGCGTATTCGAGGTTCGTAAAACCGGGACCGCGGTCGCTACGGGGCAGGAAGAGATTCCAGAGGCCCGCCTCTCGCGCTCGGGCCTTGAGCTCCTCCATCATCGGAGGCGTCTCCCAGCGATTGTCGAGTTCGTCGTGCTGCCGGTAGAACTGGACTTCGTTGGGATAGATGTGCTTGTCCATGAAGTCCCGAAGCCGTGACAGAGCGAGCTGGCATTTTTCGTTGTATTCGAAGTCCATGCTCGGCAGCCTATAAGTCGCCCGTGTCCGTGTAAAGTTCAAAAGGCGACTTTCGGGAACCGGAGGACCCGGCGCCGAGCTCGCAGTCCGCGCTGAGACCGATGCGCGGAGGCCTCCAAGGCCAAAGACCGCGGAAGGTGAAGGTCTCGGCCTTCTAGCCCGTCCGGGCCGCTTCTTCCGTCGCGTTCGGTATCGGCAACGCGTTCCCCACGTCGGGGCGCAGCTTGTCGAGCGCCGACAACACGTCGACTGCCAGGTGGCGCATCTGGCCATCGACCAGACTGCCGCGGGCGCCGTGGAGAATCGAAACGACACGCCCATCGGGATTCGTGTGGAGCGATTCGACTTTCGGGCTTCGCGACACGAAGCTCTCGAAGAGCGGGTAGTCGCGACGTCGAATCTCGGCAACCAACAAGGCGAGGATGTCCTCGGTACCGCTCCCGGGGTACTTGATTCGACGATCGATCATCGACAAGAGGATCCGGGCACACTCGCGCGGTCGCTTCCACCGATCGAGCAGGTCGAAAACTTTATCTGCCTCGTTCAGCGAGGCTTGATCCGCCACGACGACGAGCGCGAGGTCGCTGGCGGCGATCGCATTCTGAGACAGTATCTCAAGATCGCTCTTGGTATCGATGATGACGAGCCCGTGCCAACGGGTTCGGCGAAGAATCGTCCGCAAGTGGAAGGGATTCAGGATCTCCTGCTTGAGCTCCGAGATATCGGGGGCCGAGGGAACGTAGTGGATTCCGTACTGCCCCAACCGCAAAGCCGACTCGAAGCTGCCCGCGCGCACGGCATGGAGCATCGTCTCGCCGGGACCCACTTCGTCGATCGCGAACATCCGATCGATCGTGCTCTGATCGTCGAATCCCAGGATCAGGATCGGAAGATCATCCCGCAGAGCCCGTATGTAGACGGCGAGGTTGGTTGCGACCGTGGTCTTACCGACGCCCCCTTTGTTGCTTGTGACGGTCAGAACCCGGAACGGCCGCGGACCGGTGTCCACATCGAGAGACGTGCGCTCGTTCGCGGAAAGCGACCGATTGACCTGAGCCTTGCGGATCGTGTCGATGAATCGACTCATATTCCCCGTACCACTTCGAGTCCCTGGAGATCGTCGGCCCCGTTCCCGCCGGCTCCCGGGCGACCCCATCGCGCTCCTTCGGCAGGACCGGACGTGTGCATTTGCCTGGCGATCCTGCCAGGAACATTCAGGCAGCCGGGTTCAGCCGAAAGTCCATCGAAAGTGTAGCGCGCCCCTCGATTTCAGCCCCGATCGCTCCGCGTCGTGGTCGAGCCCGATCGCTCCGCGTCGCGACAAAGCAGACATCTCACACTCGAATCGGCCTACAGTACGCCGCTGGGCGAAAGCGCTCATGCACTCAACCCCTGCGGTCCGAGGATCGCAGTCGACAGTCGGAGGAAGACCAATGGCATTCTTCATGCGACGATTTGGCGGTGAAACACACGCCCTGATGCGAATCATGGTCGGGCTGCTCTTCCTCTGGCACGGCTCCCAAAAACTCTTCGGATTTCCGAAACCTCCGCCGGAAGCGCCCGCGATCGTGATCTACGTCGCGGGCAGCATCGAACTCGTGGGGGGAATCCTCGTAGCGATCGGGTTGTTCACCCGGCCGACCGCCTTCGTATGCTCGGGGCTCATGGCCGCCGCCTACTGGATGGCACATGGCAGCCAGCACCTCATTCCCCTGATGAATGGCGGCGAGTTGGCAGCGCTGTATTGCTTCGTATTCCTGTTCATCGCGGCCAACGGATCGGGCATGTGGAGCGTGGACGCGGCCCGCAGCGGCACGACCAGCTAGTCAGCGAGTTAGCGAGTCGAAGCAGACACGGATCCGGGTTCGGTCCGGGGAGTCGTCGAATGCGATATCTGCACACCATGGTCCGCGTCTCGAATCTGGAAGAGTCGCTGGACTTCTTCTGCAACAAGCTCGGGCTCGTCGAACAGAAACGCATCGACGTCGAAGCCGGCCGCTTCTCGCTGGTTTTCCTGGCCGCTCCCGACAATCCGGACACGCAGATCGAACTCACCTGGAACTGGGATCCGGCGGACCTGGACGGCGGGCGAAACTTCGGGCACCTGGCCTACGGGGTCACGAACATCTACGAAACCTGCCGGCGCCTGGCGGACGCCGGCGTGACGATCAATCGACCCCCCCGCGACGGGGCATTGGCCTTCGTCCGCTCGCCCGACGGCATCTCCATCGAGCTGCTGCAACAGGGCGATCGCCTGCCGCCCGAAGAGCCCTGGGCATCGATGGAGAACGTCGGCGAATGGTGAGAAGGCGGAGCCCGGGGTGTCCCTCCGCGGCCCCCGGGGGAACTTCAGTACCGGCGCCTCGTCATCCGGGCGCCTGAAGGACAAGAAAAGCCGATCGCATCCAACCGGCAATCCGGAAGCAGCTCGAGTGAAGTATCGACGGACTCCAGCTTAAGTTCTGACACCGTGTTCGCCGATAACAGAAAGGATGAAATCGCGCTCGACCACCACCGGCTTCACACTCATCGAGCTGATGATCGTTGTTGCGATCATTGGCCTGCTCGCCGCCATCGCGGTTCCGAACTTCGTCCGTTTCCAGTCAAAAGCGCGTCGCGCCGAAGCCTACTCGAACCTGGCGGAGATCGCGCGTTCCGAGAAAAGCTTCCAGGCCGAGCGCGACTCCTACTTCCAGGTGGCGCTCCCGATGCCGGACTGGGATCTCTACGGGGGCCTCGGCAGCACGAAGATGCCGTGGGATGCCGCCTCCCAGGCGGCGTTCGACGAGCTGGGCTGGATTCCTACAGGCCAGGTGCATTACAGCTATGGCGTCAATACGGGAAGCGCGGCTGCGTGCGACGCCGCCTGCGGGCCCGCCGCAACCTCCAAATGCTTCACCGCCAACGCGATCGGCGACGTCGACGACGACTCCCTCGCGGCCGAAGTGATCTACACCAACCCGGCACGCGACGCGAACGGTGCCATCGTGGGCGAGTGCCCGTCGACCCTCAGCACCGGGACACCGTACGATCCCACCACCCTCCAGCCCGTGTTCAACGAAGTCGCGATTCACTACGGAACCGACGATTTCTAAACCCGGCATCGTCGCGGAGCCATCGAGCCTTCCCCCACGCCGCGAGCTAGAGCACCGGTGCCACGGAGAGAACATGCTTTCCGAGAATTCGTGCCGAGACGCCGGCGAGGTCGCCGATCTCATGACACCGAAGCCGATGACGGTTCCGCCCGAAACCCCGGTCGGCGAGGTCTGGCGTATCATGACCGAGCGTCGCTTTCGCCACATGCCGGTCGTGATCGACGGTGGGGAACTCGCCGGTATCGTGACCCAACGTGACCTGCTCACCGCCACGCAGGCGTCGGACCGGCGGATCGACTTCGAGGACGACCGTCCCATTTCGGAACTGATGAACCGAAAAGTCGATACGGTGAAACCCGAGTGCTGCGCCGCGGAAGCGGCCCGCCACATGCTGCGAACCAAGCGCAGCTGCCTGCCTGTCATAGACGAGACGGGCGTCCTCATCGGAATTCTCACCGAGGCCGACTTCATGCGGCTCTCAACCCGCGGCGTGCCACCGTGCTCCTGCGGCGGTGTCAACGTCTCCGGATCCTAGACCGGCCGCACCTCGCACTCGCTGCGCCTCTCCGAGGGCGGCTGCGACATCAAGACAAGCGCTGGCGACCCGAACCAAGGCGGGCCAGCGCTTGATAGTTGTTGTAGGTAATCAGCGCCGCAACCATGGCGGCCCACGACAGCCCGTAGTAGAACGCGGCGAGGCACGCGATCCCCCCGGAGGAAATTGAGATCTGGAGAGGCAGGCGTTCGTCCGGGTTCCGCCGGACCGCTTGCAGAAAGGATCGCAGGATGTGGCCACCATCGAGGGGAAGAATCGGGAGCAGGTTCAAGAGGCCCCATCCGAAATTCACCCACAACAAGTCGCCAATCATTTCGTGCACCAACGGGGACACCGAGGAAGGCACACCCGAACTCACGACAAGGACGCTTCCTCCCAGCAGGAATCCGGCCGCCGGCCCCGCGAGGCTGATCGCCATGCTCTGGAGATGCGTCAATCGTCGCTGGGGAGCGAACCGGGTAACGCCACCCATCGAGTAGAGCTCGATCGAGGGTCGCAGGCCGTAGGCGCGCGCTACCGACGCATGACCGAGCTCGTGGAAGAGAATCGAGACAAAGACGGCCGCCATCCAGATCAGGACGAGAAGCAGATCGTTCTTTCCCGCCCCCAGGAGTGCGATGACCAGGAAGAACAGCGGATGGACTGAGACGGGGAAACCAAATAGCCGGAACTGCATCGACATTCTTCCCAGAGGAGCCGCTGAGTCACTCGTCGGTATTGAGTCCGTCGACGTCCGCATAAACACCGCGCCGGAGCCGTCGAAAACTCAATTCGAGCAAGTCTACCCCGAGCAGAACGGCAACGGTGACAATCGAAAATGCGGCCGCCGCGATGAAGTATCCAAGGCCAATCGATGCGCCGATGCCCGCGAGAACCCAGATCACCGCCGCCGTCGTGACTCCGGTCACGACACCCTCCCGGGAGAGGATGACCCCGGCCCCGAGAAAGCCGACTCCGGTTACGACTTGACCCAATACTCGGGTTGGGTCGGCTGCTTCACCGAATCCAGCGCCGAGTTGAACAAAGATGGAGGTACTCAGACAGATCAGGATACTCGTGCGCACGCCGACGGGCTTTCCGCGAATCTGCCGCTCCAGCCCCACCAAACCGGCACAGAGCACGGCAACGACGATCGGTATCCAGAACGAGGAGACGAAGGGGTCGAACACAGCCAAACGACTACCTCGTCCAAGGGCCGGCCAGCGAGGGCACCGGACGGCGGGTCCGTCCGCACCGGAACGCGAGGCCAGAATCTAACACGGATTCCGCAGCCCGGGTTTTCGAACCCGGGGTCTCCACTCCGGCCGTCCCCACTGGAAGCGAGCGAGTCTCGGGGGTAGGCTCCGCGGTGAGCAAATCTCGAGCGGCCCCCCTGGCCAACGAAGGAAATCGACTATGCGGTTCGGAATTCCGATCCTCGCGTTTCTCGCCCTGTGTCTGGGATCTTCGAGCGCTGGCGCTGCGAGTTGCTCCAGCTTCGCGGTGTTCAAGTCTTTCGACGCAGACGCCAATCAGGCCGAGGTGAGCTACGAAAGGGGAAACAAGACCAAGTACTTTCCGAAGCCCGAAGGAACACCGCGAGATGCCAGCAAGATTCCCGCCTCCTGCAAGAAGAAGGTGACCAAACAGACGAGCCTCGTCGTGAAGTCCACCGGCGGCAGAATGACGTTGACCCAGGTGCGCAGCAATTTTCAAGGGAAGATGCTGAATGACGCCGACGATCCGAAATGGATCCCCAGCGAGCTCGCGAAGCTGGTCGCCGCCAAGACCCAGGTCGTTATCGTGGTTCGGCCGGGTATGGGAAAGGACGCGCCTCTCGGCATCACGACGATCTATCTTCCCGTCACAGACGAAGAGTTGGCCGAAATCGAACGGCTGGAAAACGAAGCCGAAGACGTCTAACCCCCGTCAACCCGGGGTGCGTTCGAAGACAGCCACCCCGTCCGGCACGTGGTGGAAGCTCTGCTTGTCGATCGTGAAAATGGCCATCTGAGGCGCGCCGAATACACTCGGATCGTCCATCGTGCCCACCTTGAGAAGCACGGCTCCGGGTAACCCCGGGGCCCGACTCACGAGGTGCGTCCCGCATTCCTGGCAGAACTCACGCGTTACGGGATTCTCGAGATCGCTGCGACGGAACGGCTTGGGCGAGCCCTGGGTATAGACGAAGCTGTCTTCCTTCATGCCCAACACGAGATTGGGCGATCCCCCCGAAATGTACTGACACTCCCGGCAATGACACTGGGCCTTGAACAGCGAATCGCCTTTCGCCTTGAAGCGAACCGCACCACAATAACACCCACCTTCGAATTCCATTGCACCGCTCCTCTGGTTGAGTCTCGATCATGGCAGAGCGCGAGTCGCATGACCACTCGGGCCCGGCCCGTTTGAATTCAGCAACGCAGAGTAGATGTGCCCTACCCTCGGACCGCAGGCCATGGCATCCCACGGAAAACTCCTCGAGCTTCGGGCCCCCGAATCGGACGGGGAGGTCACGGTGTACGTGAAGGGCTTCCTCTCGCGCGGAGAGGCGCCGGATCACTTCGAGAGCTGGCTCGGGTGCCACGAGGCGCTGGCGGAGAGTCACGCGTGGGGACCCGGGGCGCTCGGCTATCACTGGCCGTCCGGAGTGTTCTGGTCGACGCCGGCGAAGGCGGTGGGCGCGGCGAAGGGCGCTTGGGACGTGTTCCGCACCGTTCGCAACGTTCGCCGCGCGGCGCGACTCTCCCATTGGGGCGCAATGCTCGCCGAAGAGGCAGCGCTGATCTCGGCGCGATTCGTGCACCAATACCTCACCGCGGCCCGGTCCGCGGCGTCGCGCGCCGATGAGCATGCGCTGCACCTTCGCAACCTCGCCGACCGGCACAAACGCGTCCGCGTCGTCGCCCACTCCCTCGGCTGCCGTCACGTCATCGAGGCAACCGCGCAGCTCGAACCCCGCGAGCGCCCGCACGAAATCCACCTCTGCGCACCGGCCTGCCGCGAGGAGGACGTCGCCGACAAGCTTTCGGGTCTCGCACGCGAGCAGACGTTCGTCTACTTCACCGACAAGGACCGACTGCTCGACTGGGCCTTCACCCCGCTCGCGCGTGGCCGCGCCCTTGGCTTCAGCGGCCCTCGTGCGAACTACGAAGCCGTCGTTCCCATCGACGTGAGCGAGCACTTCGATTTCTGGGTGCATGGCGAATACAAGAACCGCTTCGGTCGGCTCGTGCCTCCAGCCGGGCGAAAATCGTCCTAAGCGTCCGGTACGTAGATCTCGCTGGCTGCCTTGTGGCCTCCGGCTATCACGAGCAGACGCCCGAGCGAAATGTATTGCCCAATCATCATCCCGAGCTCGGCGATCTCGGCGTCACCGAAGTGCTCGCGAAGCGCCGTCATGAAGGCCGCATCCACCGATCGGAAGTCCGTGGCGAGTTTCTCCGCGAAACGAACGGCGAGCGCCTCGCGAGGCGCTAGCTGGCGCTCGCGTTCTGGAAGATGGATCTGGCCGATGGTCTCTTCATCGAGTCCCTGACGCGTCGCCGACGCGTACCGAGCGAAGAGTCAGGTGTCGCAGTCGTTGAGCGCCGCGATCTTGAGACGCGCGAGCTCCTTGATACGAGACGGAACGACCCCGTCCTGGTGACCCGGCCGAAAGAATGCGAAGTAGCGCTCGAAGAGGTCCGGAATCAGCTTCGTTAGATTCAGGCTGTCGCCGGAGGGCGTCGGGTCGGCGGTTGACATGGCGAATCCTCGAGATTAGGAGTCCGGTTTTCTACCCTATACTACGCCAAGCACCATCGATGGGGCGCCCGCCCGGAGGTCATGACCGTGTTCGAGCCCAAGATTCCCGCCAGCGTCGATGACATCCACCTCGACGACCTCGAGTTCTGGAACGCTCCGATCGAGGAACGCGAGGGCGCCTTCCTGCTGCTGCGCCGCGAACGACCGATGTCGTTCCACGAAGAATTCCAGCCGCCGCCGGAGATACCCCTGCCGAAAGGACCCGGCTACTGGTCGGTGACCCGCCATGCGGATGTGCTTACGGCGAGCCGGCGGGGCGACCTCTTCTGCTCGGGCAAGGGGACCCAGATTCCCGACCTGCCCGAGGAGCTCAACGAATTCTTCGGCTCGATGATCGCTATGGACGACCCGCGCCACGCGCGATTGCGGCGCATCGTAGCCCGCGGCTTCACGCCGAAGATGCTCGCGCAACTCCAGGCTGACGTCGAACGGAGAACCACGGCCCTGATCGATGCCGTGATCGACGACGGCGAGTGCGATTTCGTCACGAAGGTCGCCGCGCCGCTTCCGCTCGGAATCATCTGTGACATGATGGGGATCCCCGACAGCCAGATGCAGTTCGTATTCGAGCAGACGAACATCATCCTCGGCCTCGGCGACCCCGAGTACGTCACGCCCGGAGCGAACCCACTGATCGCCGCGCTCACCTCGGGAAAGGCCCTTGCGGACCTCATGAACGAACTCGCGGCAGAGCGCCGCAAGCATCCCAAGGACGATCTCACGTCGCAGCTTCTGAGCGCCGAGATCGACGGGGAGACCCTCACCGACGCGGAGCTCGCTTCGTTCTTCGTGTTGCTCGTTGCAGCCGGCAACGAGACGACGCGCAACGCCATCAGCCACGGCATGAAGGCCCTGTCCGATCACCCCGACCAGAAGCGCAAGTGGGTGGGAGATTTCGAGGCCGTAGCACCCACCGCCGTGGAAGAGATTGTGCGCTGGGCCACACCGGTGATCCACTTCCGTCGCACCGTGACCGAGGACACGGAGCTCGGCGGCCAGAAACTCCGGGCGGGCGAGAAGATCGTGCTCTGGTACAACTCGGCGAACCGAGACGAGGACGCCATCGAGGAGCCCTATCGCTTCGACGTCACGCGCACGCCGAACGAGCACGTCGGATTCGGCGGCCCCGGCGCACACCATTGCCTGGGCGCCAACCTGGCTCGAAGAGAGATCACCGTCGTGTTCCGCGAACTGCTCCGCCGCCTGCCCGATCTGGAAATCACCGGAGCCCCCGAGATGCTGCGTTCGAACTTCATTCACGGAATCAAGCGCATGCCGTGCGCGTTCACGCCGGGTGGCGCGCAATAGCGGAGCCCCCGGTGCCGATCGGGATGCGTGCGTTGTCGCTGGCGGGAGCCCTCGTCTTCTCGGGGTTTGCGTTCGCGTGTTCGTCGGATCCCCCGCGCCCGAGCATCGTCGTTGTGCTGATCGATCAGCTCCGGAAGGACTCGGCCGATCGCCACCTCAATCAGGTGAATGCCCTCGCCGCAGAGGGGGTCGTATTCGAGGAGATGCGGGCGGCGGCCCCGTGGACCTACCCGTCGGTCATCAGTCTGCTCTCGGGCCTCTATCCCCAGCAGCACGGAGCCGACGGCCACGTGACGGATCGCCGGCTCACGTACTTCGATCCGGACGTACCCCTGTTGCAGAAGCGCCTCAAAGGAGTGGGCTACTCCACGGCTGCATTCATCGCCAACCCGTTTCTGCTGGATTGGAACAGCTTCCATCGGGGCTTCGATACCTTCGACGCTCGCTTCGTCAGGAGCCAGGGTCCGCTCGCGGAATGGAACGGCGTGTGGAAGAATCGCATGTTCGCGAACTTCGTTAATCGGGCCATCCTTACCCATTTCGGATCGCGGCCCTACACGGCCCCCGAGTTCACGTATGTCCACTATATCGATGTGCACGGACCCTGGAGGGCCTCTCCGTTCGCGCCGGACTACGAGAGCGCGATCCGTTTTGTCGATGGGAAGGTGGTCGAGCTCTATGAATTCTTTGCAGAGCGCTACGGCGGAGACCTTCTCTTCTTCGTGACCTCCGATCACGGCTGCCAACTCGGCGATGATCTCCAGGTGGGCTACGGGCCCGACTGGCGCAAGGAAAAGGCCAGTGTTCACGAGTTCAATCTCCGCATTCCCTTCGCAATCCTTCCGGGAAAACGCGTTCCCCGGGGACGCCGCATCTCCGGCCCCAGCAGCAATGTGGACTTCGCTCCCACACTCCTGGAGTGGATCGAGCTTCCACTCCAGCATTCGCGGCCCGGCCGGAGCCTGCTGGCGGCCATCCGGGGTGCCGAGTCGCTGCCGCCGGATCGCCCGATCTACTCACGCCACTCCGCCTTCGGCGACCACAATGACGGTGTCGTCATCGGCACTCAAAAATTCGTTCGGTTCTTCGATATCGAAACCGGAGAGGTCGTGATGCGGCGTGTCTTTGATTTGCGCGGCGACCCGCGCGAATTGGAATCGGTTTCTGACGAGTTTGGAGAAGCGAAGACGGCGGTGGAAGAAGCCTCCAGCGCTGCGGGGACGGTGTACGAGGCGATCTTTCGCGATGTGTCGCCGGAGGTGGAATCGCGCATGCGCGAACTCGGCTATCTGCGCGAATCGCGTTGATCTCAGCGATTCACGGGAACGGGTTCAGCCGCAGGGGCCGAACGACTCCGTGTGGATGCGTTCGGTTGCAACGCCGCGGACTTCGAGATCGTCCTGAACCCCGGCCATGAAGCGGGCGGGCCCACACAGATAGAAATCGCCCTCGAGGCCGGGTACGAGCGATTCCAGCAACGCGCCGTCGACGCGCCCGCGG
>JAZFUU010000032.1:0-10082 GCA_036447375.1 Myxococcota bacterium | reverse complement strand
CGGGAATCCTGGCTCTGTTGCTCGGCACCCGACTCGGGTTCCGTTGGTTTCGTGTCGCTGGACCGCCCCAGATCTCGCGCTAGCCCGCATTATTCATGAAACCCTCTGCTGCAGACACGGATTGCACCACATCTTCGCGACCTGCGCGCTAGGGTTTCGCGAGAGAGGTGCGTCATCGACTCTGAGTCCGACGTTTACCGGGTCGAGGTGGAAGGACGAGAGTTCATCCTCGTCGGCACCGCACATGTGTCGCGCGAATCCACCGCTCTGGTGCGCGCAGTCATCGAGCGCGAGCGGCCCGACACCGTCTGTGTCGAACTCGATCGGCAGCGATACGAGGCCCTGAGCCAGAAACGAAGCTGGGAGGCACTCGATCTCCGACAGATCATCCGCAAGCAGCAGCTCGCGGCGCTGTTGGCGAATCTGGTGCTGGCGTCATACCAGAAGAAGCTCGGTGGCGCGCTGGGCGTTCAACCCGGTGCGGAACTGATCGAAGCGACGCGCGTCGCCGACGAACTGGGCATTCGCGTCGAACTGTGCGATCGGGACGTCCGCATCACCCTGCGCCGGGCCTGGGCTTCCACGTCACTCTGGAAGAAGGCCATGCTCCTGGCCACGCTGCTGACCAGCATTTTCGATCGGCCGGAGATCTCCGAAGAAGAGCTGCGCAAGCTCCGCGAGCAGGACGTACTCTCGGAACTGATGCGGGAGCTGGGTGAAGCCATGCCCGGCCTCAAGCGGGTGCTGATCGACGAGCGCGACGTCTTTCTCACCCAGAAAATGAAGGAGGCGCCGGGCCGACGCATCCTGGCCGTGATCGGAGCGGGCCACGTGGCGGGCATCCGCCGGGCGCTCGTCGCGCCGGGGTCCGCCGACCTGGAAGAGATCAACCGGATTCCACCGATGCGCCCGGTATTGAAATGGGTCGGCTGGGGTGTGCCCGGACTGATCCTGGGAGCTCTCGTCGTCATCGGCCTGCGGCGAGGAGTGGATGTGGCCGGGGAGAATCTCCTGATCTGGATCGTGGCGAACGGCGTGCCCAGCACGCTGGGGGCGTTGATCGCCCTGGCGCATCCCGCAACCGTGATCGCTGCCTTCTTCGTGGCACCGGTGACGAGTTTGATTCCCGTGATAGGGGCGGGCTACGTCCTCGCCTTCCTGCAGGCGTACCTGGCGCCTCCATTGGTCAGCGAGTTCGAGAGCGTAACCGACGATGTGACCTCGCCTCGGCGCTGGTGGAGCAACCGACTCCTCCGCATCATGCTCGTCTTCGTGTTCACGACGCTGGGCAGCCTCATCGGTACCTACGTCGGCGGCTACGCGATCGTCTCCAATCTGTTCTGAGAAGAGTGTCCGGGGAGACTTCCATGCCGCTCTTCGCCCACCCGACGTTCAGAACCCGGCGCGGGCACGCGATACGACTGGCATCCTCCACCGGCGCAGCGCTGCTGCTCGCCGCCTGCGTGAGCGGTCCCACCGGGCTGCCCCGGGGGCGCTGGATCGACCTCACCCATTCGTTCGACGCGGAAACGATCTACTGGCCCACCGAGGAGGGGTTCGTGCTGGAGCGGAGCGACGGGGAATCGACTCAGGCCGGGTACTACTACGAGGCCCATCGTTTCCGAAGCGCCGAGCATGGAGGAACGCACATCGATGCGCCGATCCACTTCGCTGCGGGCCGCTCGACCGTCGACCGGATTCCCCTGAGCCGACTTCACGGACCCGCGGTCACCGTAGACTTCTCGGCAGCCTGCACCGCCAATCGCGACTACCGCCTGGGGATCGAGGATCTTCGCAGGTGGGAAAGGATGCACGGCCGCCTGCCGGCCGAGGCGATCGTACTGCTGCGAACGGGCTTTGGACGTTTCTGGCCGGATCGCGTCCAGTACATGGGAACGGATGAACGCGGACCCGAAGCGATCCCAGATCTGCACTTTCCCGGACTGCACCCCGATGCCGCTCGTTGGCTGGTGGAAGAGCGACAGATCGCCGCGGTGGGCCTCGACACCCCGAGCATCGACTACGGGCAGTCGCAATCGTTCGAGACCCACCGGGTCCTCGCCGCGGCCGATGTTCCGGCCTTCGAGAACCTGGCAAACCTGACCGCGCTGCCCGCCCGGGGCTTCTCGGTGGTGGCGCTTCCCATGAAGATCCGTGGGGGCTCCGGAGGACCGCTGCGCATCGTCGCGATCGTCCCGTGACGAGCGGCCCTGGCCCACTAGCAGAAAATGCGGAACGAGCGGACGGGGTCACGCGAGTAGGCGTTTCTCCAGAAGGGCGATGTGGGCGTCGCTGACGCCGGCACTGCGAACGTATTCCCGCATCGATCCATATCGCGAACGCACCTGATTCAGCAGGGAGATCATCGTCTGGGGCTCGGCGTGCAGGGTGTCCGGCGGAAGCGCCTCGAGCATTTCCTCGTAACCCTCGGTCGCCATCAGACGTTCGATAATGGCGTCGAGATTCTCCTGGGTCGCTGCGTAGTCGGCCACGATGATCTCGTCCTTCACTCCCAGCAGTCCCAGCAGAACCGCCGAGATCACTCCCGTTCGATCCTTGCCCGCAGCGCAGTGATAGACCGCTGGGGCTGACGACTCGGCGAGGGTAACGACCACCCGGGCAATCGCGTCCTTCGCCATCTCGGCCAGCAGGAAATAGCGATCCGCCAAGGTGAGTTCCTCGGGCGGCCGCGGCGAATCGACGATCTGACCGTCGAAGAGAGGAAGGTGATGAAGGCGAAAGACCCCGTCTTCGATGGGACCCCGGCCACCGCTACGGATCTCACCGGTGGAGCGCAGATCGACCACATCGCGGATCCCGATCTCGTCCCGCAGACAGACCACGTCTTCCGGCGTCAGGTGGTGCAGAGCATCGCTGCGGAAGAGCACCCGCCAGCGGAGCTCCCCCCCATCGGCAGCGGGGTAGCCCCCGAGGTCCCGAAAATTGTTGCACCCTTCCAGGTCGATCAGACGCTTCATGGCACCAGATTCTACAGCGGGTCGTCGCGAAGAGGGTAAGATCCGGGACAGGAGTCGAACCCGATGCAACACCCCCTGTCCCCGCCCAGTCTCTCCGACGAGGAACTTCGCCGCTTCGGAATCGTGCCCGAAGACGAGCAGATCCACCCCCACGCCCCCGACCACGAATGGTGGAACGAGTCGTACTTCTGGGACTGGTTCGACGCCCGTGGCGAATGGGCCGGCCACCTTCGATTCGGGATGCACCCGAACCAGGACCGTGCCTGGCTCTGGCTCTTCATCTACACAGGCACCGAATGGATCGCGATCGAGGAGCCGCGGCTCCCGCTCCGGGAGATCGAGCTCCCGCGACTGGCCTACTCGGGCTGGGGGTTGAACTTTGCGTACGAAGTGTCCGACCCGCTTCGGGCCGGCACACTTCGCTGCGATGGATTCGGTCGCGTGGTGTCGGGGCCCCGGGTCGGAATGATCCTGCCCATGGGCGTCGAGCTGGAAATCGGGGCGCTGGGAGCGCCCTACTCGCAGGGCGGCGGCGTGGCGGCATCCCACGAAGCCGAGGGCTATTCGACCAATCGCTTCGAACAGCCGACGCAGGTACGGGGCACGATCCGTGTGGCCAACGAGACCTGCGCGTTCGACGGGCGCGGCCAACGCGATCACTCCTGGGGCCCGCGCCCGTGGAACATGGAGTGGCAGTTCCTGGTGCTCAACGACGAGCGCTTTCGGCTCCAGTGCGCCGTGGTCCAGATTCCGGGGATCCCCCGCCTGGTCAGCGGCTACCTCCACCGCGACGGCCCGATCCCGATCGACACCGCCGATTTTCGGTTCTCTTTCGACGACGACTCCGTCACCCAACCGGTGGCCGGCGAGATCGCCGTGAAGACCGAGGACGGGAACACACTTTCGGGATCCATCGAGGCGATCTCCGCCGCGGAAATCGACCTGACCCACTGCTTCGACCCGCCGGAGCGCTCGGTCTATCGGCGTTCATTGATCCGATTCCGGCCCGACGAAGGCGGCCCTCCCGCTCTCGGCTGGCTGGAGGTCAATCGCTTCGTTCGTGAACCCGAAGGCCGCGCACCGCGTACTACCGGGTAAACGCCCGCCCGGAGGAATCCAACATGCCCACGGAAAAAGCCATTGAGTCGACTTCGGGGGAGCTCATCGACCGCGTCGAAACCGGTATTCGCGCGCTCTTGACCCTGCTCTTCTTCCTGATCGCCCGGGTGGCAGAAGCGGTGCTCGGTGTCGTCGTCGTATTCGGACTGCTGTATACGCTGATCACGCAGCAAGAGCCGAGTCCCGCGGTCCGACGCTTCTCCCAGCGGGTGCTCGATTATCTGGTCGAGATCGTCCGCTACCTGACCTACAACGACGATGAAGCGCCGTTCCCGTTCCGGGAGTTTCCAGCCGAGTCGGATTGACCAGCCGGATTGAGCTCCAGTTCAGTTCAGCACAAGAATCGGAATTGGCATGGCGGTCAGCTTTCGAAGGCCGTCCGTAGCGCGCGCCCCGCATCCGCGATGGCAACCTGGGCCCGATCGATGGCCGGGCCCATCGAGAAGAATCCGTGGATCATGCCCGTGTACCGATGCGCGGTTGCGGCGACACCCGCATCGGCGAGGCGCTTCGCGTAGGCCTCGCCCTCGTCGCGCAGGGGATCGAACTCCGCGGTGATCACGAAGGCCGACGGCAGCCCTGTCAAATTTTCGGCTCGCAGCGGCGAGGCGTAGGGGCTTTCGGCTTCGGCTTCGTCGCTCAGGTAGTGCTTCCAGAAAGCCCGCATCATCTTCTCCGTCAGCAGATATCCCTCGGCGTTCTCCCGATAGGAATCGGTGTCGAAGGCACAGTTCGCGACGGGATAAACGAGCAGCTGAAACGTCAGAGCGGGCCCCTTGCGCGCCCGAGCCATCAGGGCCACCACGCTGGCGAGGTTGCCGCCGGCACTGTCTCCAGCCACGGCAATCCGGGTCGGATCGACACCGATCTCTGTGCCGTTCTCGGCGATCCAGCGCGTGGCGGCAAAGCAGTCCTCGGGGGCCGCGGGAAATTTGTTCTCGGGCGCCAGCCGATAATCCACGGACACGACCACGGCACCCGCTGCGTTGGCAAGAGAGCGACAGGTGCCGTCGTGGGTATCGAGACCGCAGTACACGAACCCGCCGCCGTGGAAGTAGACGATGACCGGAAGGGGCGCCGACCCCTCCGGCGCTCCGGGAGTGTAGATGCGCACCGGAATCCGGCCCGCGGGGCCTGGGAGAGTCCGATTCTCCACTCCCGCAACGGGCTCCCCCTGACTCAGATCCACCGAGGCATCGGTGAGCTGACGAATGACCGCCGGCTCGACGGATGCGAGGTCCGGCACGTTGGCGGCCTCGAGCTGGTCGAGGACGGCGCGGGCTTGGGGGTCGAGGGGCATGAGATTCTCCGTCGAACGATTTGCGCCTAGAATACACGGATGCCTCGGCATTCCCCTTCCCGCGGCATCGGCACGATCCTCCGCACCGCGACCGGTGCAAGCATCGTTTCATGAGCTTCACCACCCGGCCGACGCTGCGTGGCTTCGGCGGTGCCGTGAGCGCCGGTCACTACCTCGCCACCCAGATAGGCGCCCAGATGCTCGCTCAGGGCGGAAACGCCGCGGACGCCGCCTGCGCGATGGGCTTCGCCCTTCAGGTATTGGAGCCCACCCAGAACGGACCGGCGGGCGAAGCGCCCATCCTGGTCTACTGCGCGGCCGAGGACCGAACGATTGCGATTTCCGGTCAGGGCACCGCCCCGGCGGCCGCGTCCATCGAGACCGCGCGATCCCTGGGCCTCGATGCGATTCCTCCCGATGGATTCCTCGCAGCCACGGTGCCCGCCGCCCTGGATGCCTGGTGCCGCCTGCTCGAAGAGTTCGGCACCCGGAAGCTGGTCGATGTGATCGCGCCGGCTCGGGGACTCGCCGAACGGGGCTACCCGATGTATCGCTTGCTTCAGACACTGCTCCGCGCCCTCGAGCCGCGCTTCCGCGCGGAATGGCCCACCACCGCGGCCATCTATTCGCCGACCCGGGGGCTGGGGAAGGCCCAGACGAACCCGCCCCTCGCCGCCTTTCTGGGCGACCTGGCCGCCGCCGAGGCGAGCGCCGGAGGCGGGCGGGAGGCGGGGATTCGCGCGGCCCGGGACTACTTCTATCGGGGTCCCCCCGCCGAACAGATCGAACGCTTTCTGACCACGCCCGTGGACGATGCCAGCGGCGACGCCCACGCCGGTTGGCTGGTGGCCGGCGATCTCGACGGCTACGAAGGAAGCCTCGAGGAACCCGTCTCCTCCTGCTATCGCGGTGCACGCTTCTGGAAGTGTCCTCCCTGGAGTCAGGGTCCGGTACTGCTTCAACAGCTGCGGCTGCTCGAGGGGTTCGATCTCGGCGCCATGGGGCGCGGGAGCGCCGACGCTCTGCACACCTGGATCGAGGCAGCGAAGCTCGCATTCGCCGACCGCGAAGGCTGCTACGGCGACCCGAATTTCGCGAAGGTTCCGATTCGGGAACTGTTGTCCGATGACTACACACACAAACGTAGGGAACTCATCGACCCCGAACACGCCTCCCTGGAACTTCGCCCCGGCATGGGACGCCTGCCCGAAGGGTGGCCCCTGGTAGCCCAAGGGGCGGACGGCGTCCCCGCGGTCGAGCCCCACGCCATTGCCGCAGCGAAAGGTCGAAACGACACGACGCACCTCGACGTGGCGGATCGATTCGGAAATCTGGTGAGCGCCACCCCCAGCGGGGGCTGGATTCTGACCTCACCGATCATCCCGGAGCTCGGCTTCCCGGTGGGCACCCGCGCCCAGATGTTCTCCCTCGATCCCGAACATCCCAACGCGCTCGAGCCCGGCAAGCGGCCCCGAACCACGCTCTCACCCTCGCTGGCGCAGCTTTCCGACGGCCGCCGCATGGCCTTCGGCACCCCGGGCGGCGACCAGCAGGATCAGTGGCCGGTTTCCTTCCTGCTCGACTTGCTGGACTTCGGAGTGCGCGACCTTCAGCAGGCAATCGACGCGCCCACGTTGCACAGCCTGCACATGCCCAGCTCTTTCCATCCGCGCCTGGCGCAGCTGGGCGTAGTCGCGGTGGAAGATCGAATCCCGGAAGACATCCTGAGGGCGCTCGAGGCACGGGGTCACCGCATCGTGCGCAGCGGCCCGTGGCACCACGGCCGGGTTCTCGCGGCGACCTTCGACCCCGATTCGGGTCTCTGCGAAGCGGCGGCCTCTCCCCGCTTCCAGGTCGCTTACGCCACAGCACTGCCCTAAGTGGAGGTTTTTCACTACAGAAAGAGACCGCTGTGCTCGGATGGCATCTATTCTCGGGATGTTCCAAATTGCGCTTGTAAGAACGCGATTCCGGGCGTATACCCAGTGAAGTTGCCGGGGGGTGTCAGCCGGACACAAGCCCAAGCCAGTCGCTGATCGAGCGACCGGACCGAAGGGCCGTATGAGTGATGCTCGCAAGAGCCAGCCGGAGTCCACGACTCCGCGCGGCCGAATCGCTGAGCGTGCCGAGCACGACGACGCTCTCGGATCCGGTGCGGGTTTCGAGCGACTCGAGACCCGTCACAACCACGTCCTTCGCAACGCCCGGGCGATGATCTTCGAGTTGGGCGCGGCGGGCGAACTCACCTACATCAGCCCCAGCCTCACCCACGTCCTGGGATACGACCCCGCCGAAGTCATGACAGCCGACACCAGCGACTGGATCCACGAGGACGACCGGGGCCAGATGCAGGAGATGTACCGGAAGCTCGTCGCATCGGGTCAGAGTCAGACGAGCATCTACCGCGCACGACACAAAAACGGACACTGGCTCTGGCTCGAAACCACGGGGTCCATCTATCGAACCAGCGACGGGGAGAGCCACGTCATCGCACTCTCCCATGACATCACGGAACTGAAGCACACGAGCGATGCCCTGCATCGCAGCGAAGCCCGCTATCGAGCCCTCGCCGAAAACGCGTCGGACCTGATCCTCGAAGTCGACGACCGGGGACGCCAACTATTCGTCGGTCCCAATTGCGAAGAGATCATCGGCAGGCCCGCCGAAGCACTGCTCGGCAAGACGATTGCCGAGAGCGGAATCGACCAGAGAATCGACCCCTCGGACGTCAAGGAGATCGCCGAGATCTTCCAGACGCGCATTCGGACCACCGGGAAGGGGCAGTTCGCGAGTCGCTACCTCCACCCCGATGGTCGCGTACGTTGGTTCGAATGCGCCGTGAATCGCTACCGAACCGCCGAGGGGGAGTCTCGCCACGTCGTTATCGTTCGCGATGTGACCGAGCGGATGGAGGCCGAGCAACGGCTGGGCCAGAGCGAAGAGCGCTTCCGCGCATTGGCCGAGACCAGCCACTATCTCGTCACGGAGCTCGATACCGACGGTCGCCTGATCTACGCCAGCCCCAATTCCCGGGAGCTGCTGGGCTACACGCCAGAGGAAATGCTCGGCACTCTCCAGTTGGCAAACCTGCACCCCGATGACGTCGAGAATGGCATCGCCGCTTTCCTTCGCCTGATCCAATCCGTCGGACCGGTGAAGACGTTTTCGTTCCGAACTCGCCACCGCGACGGCTCCTATCGATGGTTCGAATGCAGCGGTGCCAACTACCGATCGGACGACGACTCGATTCACATGGTCGCCGTGTCCCACGACATCACCGAGGCTCGCCGGAAGGAAGAGGACCGCCTCAAACTCGAAGAGCGGATGCAGCACGCTCAGAAGCTGGAGAGTCTGGGAGTCATGGCCGGAGGCATCGCCCACGACTTCAACAACCTGCTCACTCCGATCCTCGGCGAGGCCAGCCTCGCACTGATGGACCTTCCGGAGGAGTCTCCGTTGCGGAGCCGGCTCGACCGGATCGTGAGCGCGGCCCAGCGGGCGGCGACCCTGACCGCGCAGATGCTGGCCTACGCCGGGACCGAGTCGCTTCGCCCGGAGTTCCTCGACCTCTCACAGATCATTCGCGAAATGGCCCAACTCATCGAAAGCGCGGCCACTCACAAGGCCGTCCTCGAGTACGACCTCGCTGTCGGCCTGCCCGCCGTCGAGGCCGATTCGGCCCAGCTGAGCCAGGTGGCCATGAGCCTGATCACCAACGCATCCGAGGCCCTGGGCGAAGGCACCGGGAGAATCGCCATCCGCACCGCAACCGTCGAGGCGGACCGCGCCACTCTCTCCAAGGCGATTCTGGGGGACGGGCTCGTCGAGGGTACCTACGTCGCGCTGGAAGTGAGCGACAACGGCTGCGGCATCGATCCCGAGAAGCGCACGCGCATCTTCGATCCGTTCTACTCGACGAAATTCACGGGACGCGGATTGGGTCTGGCCGCTGTCCTGGGGATCGTCCGAACCCACCGGGGTGCGGTCGAGATTGAAACGGCGCCCGGGGTCGGCACGAAAATCCGTGTGCTCCTGCCGGCAACCCAGCAACGTTCCACCGCGACCGACGGCCCGGAGTGCGAGGATCTGGAGTGGCGGGGAAGCGGTGTGGTCCTGGTGGTCGATGACGACGAGAGCGTGATCGAGATCGGCAGCGAGACCCTCGAACGAGCCGGCTTCGATGTGATCCGGGTGGGCGATGCTCGCGAGGCGATCGAAATTTTCCGGCTCCGCGCCGAAGAGATCCGGCTGGTGCTCCTCGACCGCACCATGCCGGCAATGAGCGGCGAGGAGGCCTTCGAACAGCTTCGGAAAATCCGGCCCGACGTTCGCGTCGTGCTGGTCAGCGGTTATTCCGAATCGAGCAGCCGGGAGGCCTTCGCGGGCAAGGGTCTGGCCGGTTTCCTCCACAAGCCGTTCCTGCCCATGATGCTGATCCGCAGAGTACGAGAAGCCCTCGAAAGCTAGCGGAATCACACATAAAAGTTTCAGTTGTCGAAACCCCACGGGAGGGCGTATATCCGGGGGGTCCGTGGGCGGGCGGATGCCCCCCGGGCGCGGGGAATGCCGTGCGGGATGAGACCAAGACCAAGGCGGAGCTCATCGCCGAGCTCCGCGAGCTACGCGACCGAGTCCTTGCCGCGTCGGAGCCGGTCCACATCGAAGCCCCCCCCTCTCGACACCGG
>JAZFUU010000031.1:0-7467 GCA_036447375.1 Myxococcota bacterium | reverse complement strand
CATGAAGCCGTAGCGGCGTTCGCTCTGGAGATCGTCCAGATCGAGCCGGCCGAACCGGTGCCCGTTCGACGACACGTTCACGATGCGGGCGGGCTGGCTGCCCCGGATGCGGTCGAGCAGGAGATTCGTGAGCAGGAAGGGGCCCAGGTGATTGACTGCGAAGGTGCTCTCGAAGCCGTCGAGGGTGGTCGTGCGCCGCAGGTTCACGATGCCGGCGTTGTTCACCAATACGTGGATCGCCGGGCAGGTTGCGAGCAGGTCCTTGGCCAACTGCCGGATCGAGGCCAGCGAGGCGAGATCCCCCAGCGCCAGGTCGATTTCGCGGTTGCCGCTCGCCTCGACGATCGTTGCTTGCGTTCGCTCGCCGCGCTCGCGGCTGCGGCAAACCAGAACGATGCGAGCGCCGAGTCGAGCCAGACCCAGGGCGGTCTCCTCGCCGATGCCCGAGCTGGCGCCGGTGATCAGGCAGGTCCGCCCCGCGAGATTCGCTGTGGTCATCGGCCGGTCCTCCGTCCCGATCGTTTCTGACGATAGCCGCGATCCGACAGGGCCCGGTCGGGCTAGTCTGCGAAGGTGACGGAGGCCTCTCGAGACGACTTGTGGATCTTCGGTTACGGATCCCTCGTGTGGCGACCGGGGTTTGCCCACGTGGAGCGACGTGCCGGGTTCATCGAGGGTTGGTCGCGTCGGTTCTGGCAGGGATCCACCGATCATCGCGGCCTTCCGCACGCGCCTGGCCGCGTGGTAACGCTGATCGCGGAGCCGAATGCGATCTGCTGGGGCGCCGCCTATCGAATCGCTGCAGAGGACCGCGACGCCGTGCTCCAAAGCCTCGACCGCCGCGAAAAGGGGGGCTTCGAGCGACACCGGGTCGAGGTGCGACTGCGAGGATCCGAAACGGAGCGGGTCTCCGCCGTGGTGTACGTGGCGGGAAGCGACAACCCGAATTACCTGGGGCCGGCGCCGCTCGCCGAGATCGCGGCCCAGGTTCGGCGCTCGACGGGCCCCAGTGGTTCGAACGCAGAGTACGTGCTGCGACTGGCCCAGGCACTGCGCGAGCTCCGGGCCCGTGACGCCCACGTATTTGATCTGGCCGAGCGGGTAGGGGACGAGACGTGAGCGGCCTCAGCTCTTTCCGGCCCGCCCCAGCGCTTTCAGCAGGGCTCGCTCCTCCGTCGTAGTCCCCAGCGGGCTGATGGCGCGCAGCCGATCCAGGAGGTCGCGAGCCGCGGACCGGTCGCCGGCCTCGACGGCGAGCAGCCCCGCGTTTCCCAGGGCCGCGCTGAAATAGGGGTTGGCATCGAGGGCGCGCGCGAAGGCCCGCCGAGCCCCGGCCAGGTCGCCGGTTCGGCTCCGCAAGAGGCCGAGCAGACTCCAACCCTCGGCGTGCTTCGGGTGCAGGTGAACCAGACGTTCGAGGGTGCTATCGGCGGCCCCGCTTCGATTCCGCTGCAGGTGAACCGCCGCGAGTCCGTAGAGCGCCTCGGCCTGCTCGGGGTCCTCTTCCAGCGCCCGGCGATACTCGCGTTCGGCCCGGGGCAGCTGACCGGATTCGCGCAGCAGACCCGCCTGGGCCACGGTCCGGTAGGCGCGCAAGCGGCGTCCTTCGGCGAAGCCCTCGGCCTCGGCTTCCCGTTCCAGCTGCTCCGCCCGGCCCACATCGCCAAGCTTTCGCGCCCGCAGCGATTGGATCCAGAATCGCATTCCCTCCCCGATTCCGGGTTCCTGTGCGCCGGTCTCGGCGAGACGCTCGAGAAGTGCCAGCTCGGACCCGTTTCCGGATTCGCCCGGCTGTTGGGTTCCACGCACTTCGAGGACGGGTAGGTCGTCGCTGAGGATGAGGCCGGGGCCCACGGCGGCCCGCGCGGACTCGGCCGAGGCCATTCGACGCGCGTTGAAGTCGCGGGCCGTTTCGACCCGAAGTCGTCGCAGCAGGTCCCCCGTCTGCCCTCGTAGAGATTCGAAGCGAGCGTCGTCAACTTGGAGCCCGGGGGTGTCGCTCCCCACCAACATCAGATTCGTTGCGCCCCACCAGACGGATCCCTGAGGAAACACGCTGTAGAAGGTGCGAATGATGGCGGCAAAGTTCGTCGCGCCGATGTCCGCGAAAGGAAGCCACTGAACCGCCACGCCCCCGGGCTTCAGGGCGGTGCGCAGTCGCCGAAAGTACTCGCGGGAGTAGAGTCCCGTGGCGCCCAGCGACCACGGGTGCAGCGTATTGCCGACGATGACGTCGTACTCGCCGGGGTGGCTCAAGAGATACGCGCGGCCGTCGGCATGGATGATCTCGACACGCGGGTCGTGTCCATCGTGAATATTTCCGTTTTCGGGGGCGAAGAACCGAACCGATCCGATCACCGACCGCGCGATCTCGGCGCAATCGACGCGCTCGAGGGGAAAACGTGCCGCCATGCCCAGGGTGATGCCCGACCCGAGACCCACCTCGAAAAAGCTGCGGGGCGCCGGGTGGAGCAGCAGCGGCAACAGGGCCAGAAGCTCTTCGGTGACCAGGGCTTCGCCCAGGGTCGAGGCCTCGGGGTCGCCGTCGACGATCAGATCGCGCCGGTTGCCCTGGGCCAGGACCGCTGCCGATGCCTGCCTACCGTGTTCGACGTGGATCACCTGGAGGGGTGTGCCCGAGCGTACCGGCCAGGTTCCGGCGACGGCTGCGACGACGAGCGCCGCCGTGGCCCCGGCGAGCTTGGCTATGCGTCCGCGTCCGGTTTCCGCGCGCACGAGAAACGCCAGACCGAGCGCTGCGTTGAGGCCGGCGCAGACCAGGGTGCCTCCGCCGAGGCCGAGGATGGGGAGAAGCAGAAACGGGGCGATCATCGCGCCGACGATGCCCCCCGCGGTGTTCGCCGCGCTGACCGATCCATAGGCCGACCCCAGGTTCGTGTTCTGGGCGCCCAGGCGAACGAAGAAGGGGAAGGCGCCGCCCATCAGAAACGCCGCGGGGAGCACACCGAGGGCGACTCGCAGCAAGGCGCTGCCGGTGAAACGAACCGCCGGCATGGCGATGGGGGGCGCGATCGCCAGCAGGCCGACTCCCAGGGCGACCGCCGCTGCGATCTCGATCCAACCGAGGTCGCTCAGCGGACGCGAACTTCGGGCCGCGCGTGGGCCCAGGGCGAGGTTTCCCGCGGCGAGGCCCACCAGGACCAGGGCGAGCACAGCGCCCCAGGCGTAGAGCGACGAGCCGAGCTGAAGCGCTGCCATGCGCGCGGCGAGAACCTCGTACGCGAGTGTGGCCACACCCGCCACGGCCGCGGCGACGAGTGCGAGTCTCGGGCTCGTCACCGGCAGCGGACTCGGCGCGAGGGCCGGTCGGATCGTTCCCCGCGCCATGGCCAGAGCCGAGAGTCCGATGGCCGCCGCGACCAGAGAAGCTCCGAGCAGGGTGGCCCGCAGTCCGATCCACGGAATCAGCAGGACGGCCGATCCGACACCCAGCACCGACCCGGCCGTGTTCGCCCCCACGATGGCGCCGGCGCCGCGCGCGGCACCCGATAGCTCTCGCACGGCGGTGCGCAGAAGCGCCGGCGCGGTTCCGCCCAGCAGGAACGTGACGGGGAACAGGATGGCGGCGGCCAGGGCCAGCAGCGCCCCAGGTGAGGCGGTGGCGAACGCACTGCTCCCGAGCCATCGCAGCAGCAGGAACGACAGTGCGGCGAGTAGACCCGCCCCCACCTCGAGAAATCCATAGATGCGCAGGGGCGTCGAGAAGCGGTCCACGAAGCCGCCGAAGGCCCGAGCGCCGACGGCGAGGCCGCCGAAGAAGGCGACGAGCACCACCGAGATCGCTTCGATCTGGCTGCCCGCGAGCAGCGCGATCTCCCGGATCCAGACCACCTGATAGACGAGGGCGGGAATGCCGGACAAGAATGCGAGGGCAAGAGTCGACACGGTCCGCCTTCTGCACCCTCTCTCGGTCAGCGCCGGAGTATACCCCGCGCTACGGGGAGGGATCCCCTCAGGCGGGGGCGTTGCGGCGCGTCGACTCGCTGCGATAGTCGGGCTTGCCCGCGGTCTCCCACTCCTTGAACAGCTCGAAGAATTCGGGTCCCATGGGATTCTGCCCGCGGATGGGCATCGATCCCCGCCGAATCGTCCAGTCGAAGGGCGCGAGTTCACCGGCTCGAACGAAGTGCCGTTCGGCTGCCTCCGAACGGTCGCGCTTGGAGAGCTGCCAGGCCAGGGAGAACTCGGCGCGCGCGAGCTGCTCGTCTGCGGTGGGGAGCATCTGACCCGCACCGACGTCTTCGGCCTCCGGGGGCAGTCGATCTTCGCGAACCCAGGCGCGCAGAGCATCCAGGTGGGGCCCGGCGTCGAGTCCGTGAAACTGCTTGAAGAGATTGCTGCCGTACTCGATGGCGTTGGGTCGGATGATCCTTCCCTCGGCATTGATCCAGATCACCGTCGATACGTTGATGATGCCGTAGAGATCGGCAACGCGATGTTCACTGTCGATCAGGCTCGGATGACTTGGCTGGGCTTTTTCGATGTAGGGACGCGCAGCGTCCGGACTCTTGTCCAGAGCCACCGTGATCACGGTGAAGTCGTGTTCGCGCAGTTCCCGATAGATCTCCTGCCAGACCGGCAGGTCCTCTCGGCAGCCTCACCAGGATGCGTACGCCACCAGCAATACTTTCTTGCCGCGATGCTCCGAGAGCGAATGCAGTTTTCCCTCGAGATCCGGGAGCACGAAATTCGGAGCCACCTGGCTGGCGAGCTGAGCTCCCCGCACTTTCGCCGAAGCCCCGAGAACGGCCATCCCCTCCCCGGATTCGATGGCCAGGGGACGACCGAGCAGGTCGGCGAACGCCTGTAGATCGACGCCGTCGGCGTTCAAGAGATCGGTCTGTGCGCGCACCGGGAGACAAATGTCGCCCTTGCAGAGCCCTTCCTTTTTTAGCGCCCAACCCAGGTCGGCGCTCAGGTTCTCCGGGGCCAGCCGAATCTCAGCGTCGTCGAACCGAGCCGTCGTCTCCACGGTTCGGCCGTCATCGATCAGCGTGAGCGCACGAGTTTCCATCTCGTTCTCCTCATTGAAAGGCGGGCATTACCTTCTCGGCGAACAGGCGCGCCGGAATCCGCGTGTCGCGACCGAAAAATTCCATGCAAAACAGGCTACATCCCATCCGTCGGTGGCGCTCGATCTTCTCGATCACCTGGTCGGGCGAGCCCCAGATTCCGTGCTCTTCGAGCTCCCCACCCATATGTCCGCCGTAGATTTTCTTGGCCTTCTCCAGTCCGGCGCGCGCCGTTCCTTCGTCTTCTCCGATCACGACGATGCACTGCTGGGAGACCTCGAGGGTATCGAAGTCGCGGTGGGCCTCGTCGCAGCGCCGTCGGAGCACCTCGACCTTCTCTCCGAGTTGGCGCTGGTACACGGCGAGGTTGTTCCAGATGTCGGCGTGGCGCGCCACGATGCCCATCAGCACCCGCTCGCCCCCGCCGCCGATCAGGATCGGGGGGCGGCGTATCGGCTTTGGCTCGCACACGACCTCGTCCACCGAGAAGTGCTGTCCGTGAAAGGTGACCTTCTCCTCCGACCACATGCGCTTCAGGATCTGCGCGGTCTCGTCGAGGGCGCGCATGCGTTCGCCCAGGCTCGGGAAGCTGCAGCCATAGCCCTTGAATTCGGCCTCGAACCAGCCCGCACCGAGACCGACGATGGTTCTTCCGTTCGAAATGTGGTCGATCGTCGCGATCTGTTTCGCGAGAACCGCCGGGTTCCGAAAGAAGGGCGGAGTGACCAGTGTGCCGAGTTGTACGTGCTGGGTGATGGCCGCCACGGCCGCCAGCTCGGACCACGCCTCGAAGATCGGGAGGCTCGGCAGGGGAACTCCGTAGAGGTGATCGCAGACCCAGACCGAGTCGTAGCCGAGGCTGTCGAATTCCACAGCGGCGTCGCGGGCCTCCTGCCATCCTCTCTTGATCTGCGGAAGTGTTACGCCGAATCGGGCGGTAGGCGTCATGGGGTTCTCCAGGGCGGGTGGCGCCGAGTCTGGCCCGTATTATTCAAGATTCTCGTCGGGGAATACAAGGCCCGCGTGTCCTGTGCGAATCGGGTAGCCTCCGCTCGCGATGTTGGATCCCAGCGGACTGCTGTTGTCCGATCGCGTAGCGGTCGTGACCGGCGCCGCCGCGGGCATCGGCGAGGCCATCGCCCTGGCTTTCGCGCGGTTCGGTGCCGACCTGGCCGTCTGCGATCGCGACTCCGAGGGACTCGAGGCGACGGTTCGTGCCATCGGCGCCGAGGGTCGCAAAGTGGTCTCCGCGGTCTTCGACGTGCGTGAAGTCGAACGGGTTCGCGACTTTGTGGATACCATCGAGCGCCGGCTCGGCCGCGTTGACGTGCTCGTGAACAACGCGGGAGGGGGATTTTTCGCCCCGTTTCTCGACGTGAACGAAAAGGGACAGGATGCGCTCGTTCGTGAGAATTTCTCGAGCGTGACCCACTTCATTCGGGGCGTGATGCCGCTCGTTCCCGAACGGGGCGGCTCCATCATCAACATCACCTCCATCGAAGCCCACCGCGCCGCTCCGGGCTACGCGATCTACTCCGCCATGAAGGCGGCGGTTGCGAACCTCAGCCGGAGTCTCGCTCTCGAACTCGGCGATCGCCGGGTCCGGGTGAACTGTGTGGCGCCCGATATGATCCCGACGCCGGGCATCGGCGATGTGCCGGGTACCACACCCCTGGCGACCCGGGGCCACGTCGACGATGTGGCGGGTGCCGCGGTCTTTCTCGCGTCGGACTTGTCGCGCTTCGTGACGGGATCCACCCTCCACGTGGACGGGGGCGGTTGGGCCGCGGGCGGTTGGCACCGCGGTGAAGACGGCCGCTTCGAGCTCTGAGCCACCGCTGTTGCGTCCGCTACTCGTCGTCAAGACCGGTTCCAAACTGCCGTCACTGTTCGAGCGAAGCGGCGACTACGAGGACTGGATTCGCGAGGGACTCGACCTCCAGCCCGAGGCGGTGACGGTCGTGCGCGTCTACGCATCGGAGACGCTGCCGCCACCGCAGGGGCTGGCCGGAGTGGTCGTCACCGGGTCCAGCGCCATGGTGTCTGAGCGTGAGGCCTGGAGCGAGCGGACCGCCGCGTGGCTCGCGACCGCCGTACGTGCCGAGACTCCGGTGCTGGGGATCTGCTACGGCCATCAGCTCCTGGCCCACGGTCTGGGGGGGCGTGTTGGCATGAATCCGCGGGGGCGTGAAATCGGGAGCATCGACGTCGAGATCGAGGACGCGGCGCACGAGGACGCGCTGTTCCGGGGCTTCGAGGGCCCGCTGCGAGTTCAGGCGACCCACGTGGAATCGGTTCTCGAGATTCCGCCGGGTGCCCGGCTGCTGGGTTCGAGTGCGGGCGATCCGCATCACGCGTTTGCCGTGGGCGCGACGGCCTGGGGAGTTCAGTTTCACCCGGAGTTCGATGCCGCCACCGTCCGTCACTACATCGA
>JAZFUU010000030.1:0-27477 GCA_036447375.1 Myxococcota bacterium | reverse complement strand
GCGCGTCGCCGTCCGGCAGCTCGGTGACGACGGCCGCCGCGCCGCGCTGGGCCCGGCCGCTCAGGCGCCCACCGCAGTGGACGCAGCGCGACGTGCCCATGGCGGCGGTCACCCGGCAGTGATAGCAATACACCTCGTAGGGAGTCTGCGGACCCTCGTGTCGCTTCATCCGGTCCATGATATCAAATCCAGGAGCGTTCCCACGAGCTGGGAAAATCGGAAAGGGCTGGGAGCCCGGCCCGTATCAGGTGGACCTCTACGCCGCGGGCGAGACGATGACGCGCATCGCTAGGGGGCGGTACAACGTCCAATGATGCGCCCAGTCACGCCGACGGCCCGTTCCGACGCTAGCATCTCCGTAAATTAGGTAGACACTGTATAGTGTCGATCCAATCTGTTGGCGTTCGCCGTCGTACCCAAAGCCGGGTCGGGGCTATCGAGAGGTGCGGAGTTTTCGCACGTCGCCGCTTCGAATCGTCAAGTGTTCGGCGTCGAAGAGTTCCATCAGGGGCACCGCTGTGCGCCGGCTGGTTCCTATGAGGCTTTTGTAGGTCGGCGTTTCCAGCGACCCGTGCTCCCGAAGGTGAGCGATCACTTTCTCGCGCAGCGCGTCGATCGCGTCGCGATCGAACCAGAGATCCCCGGGTGCGCGGACGAGCAGAGCGTCGCGTTCGAGATGCGCCAACAGATCCCTCAAACGGGTCGCACCCACCGCGACTCGTTTCGCCCAGTCGCGGAGGGAAGGGGGTTCGAGGCCTGCGGCCTTCGCCTCTTCCAGCAGGCGTTGCGTCGCGACCTGATCCTCCGGCGAGAGTCTCGGTCGGTGGTCGGTGCACCGGGCCAGATCGCCCTCGACGACGATGACCCCGCGTTCCGCGAGCCGATCGATAGCCGCCTCGGCGGCATCGCGTTTCACATTCTCCGGCAGTCGGCCGCGAAGAGCCCCCCGCGGCATGCCGGGACGGATGGGTTCGGCGCTGTGGTAGGCCTCGAGCGCCCGAAGTAGCCGCTGTTCGAGATCGTCGAAGGCACGGGCGTCGAGCCATGTGCCCGCGGCGGTGATCACCGCGCTTCCCCGCTTCCGCATCTCGTCCAGGGTCGATGCGATCTCAGCCTCGGACCGTCCTGTCTCGCGAGCCAGGCGCTCGGCGCTGATTCCGTCGAAACCGCTGCGCCGGATGCGCACACTCGTGTCGGCGGCGGGATCCCGTCGAGCGAGCTGCTCGAGATCCGCTTGCAGGGTGGGATCGCTGCGCCGCCGGTGCGGTGGCGCGATATCCAGGATGACCCCCCCGCCGAGCGTCGACCCCCCCATTTCCGTGCGCGCGAATCCGCGCAAGATGAAGCGGTCGCCGGGAAGCAGCGGGACGGGGTCGCCGTCGATGTGCAATCGCGCGTAACCGACTCCGCCCGACTGAAGCGATTTGCTGCCGATTGGCCCCACCCGGGCGCGGCGTTCCGCAGTACCGGCCAGAAATTCGACCGCGGTGAGGCCTTCCAACTCGGGTGCGACATCGAGCCACCAGAGCCGCGCGTCCGCGGTCTGGGTGGGCGCCAGCGCACCGGGGGTCGACACCACCTGGCCTCGCGTCAGGTCGGCGCGTTCGATCTGCTGCAGGTTCACGGCGCAGCGCGCGCCCGCCTCGATGGTCTTCTCGGTCACGCCGTGGCTCTGCAGGCCACGCACGCGTCCGCGGAGGCCCGACGGGTAGACCTCCACCGGATCACCGACGGCCAGGCTTCCCCCCACCAGGGTTCCGGTCACCACGCTGCCGAAGCCGCGGGCCGCAAAGCAGCGGTCGATCGAGAGACGCGGCGGGCCCGACCGCGGAGTGTGTGGATCCGCATTGGCCACCGCCTTGGCCAGGGTCTCGCGCAGGGCGTCGATCCCCAGTCCCGACAGCGCCGAGACCCGAACGATCGGCGCGCCGGCGAGGGATGTTTCCGACAGGAGATCGGCGACCTCCTCGGCGGCCAGCTCCGCTACGTCGTCGTCGACGTTGTCGCATTTCGTGAGGGCCACGACACCGCGTTCGATTCCCAGAAGCTCGCAGATCGCGACGTGCTCTCGGGTCTGCGGCATGACGCCCGCATCGGCGGCGACGACGAGCAGGACCAGGTCGATTCCCGTCGCCCCGGCGACCATGGTGCGTACGAGCCCTTCGTGGCCCGGGACGTCGACGATTCCGGCGCGCAGATCGCCGGGGAGATCGAGAGCCGCGAAACCGAGTTCGATGGTGATGCCGCGAGCCTTCTCCTCGGGGAGACGATCGGTGTCGACACCGGTCAAGGCGCGAATCAGCGCGGTCTTTCCGTGGTCGATGTGACCGGCCGTACCGAGGACGAGCCGGGCACCTTTTCTGTCAGGGCTCAATGAGGCGGGGGCTCGATGCGGTCGAGGCCCAGGTACGGCCGCAGGGCCTTGGGAATCTCGACGGAACCATCGGCTCGCTGGTGGTTTCCGAGGAGCGCGATGATGGTGCGCGGCGTGGCGATGGCGGTTCCGTTCAGTGTGTGCACGAATTCGTTTCGCTTGGCCCCGGGGTGCCGGAAGCGCGTTTTCAGGCGGCGAGCCTGATAGTCGGTGCAGTTGGATGCGCTGGTCACCTCACCGTACTCCCCGCTCTCGCCGCGGTCGGGCATCCACGCCTCGATGTCGATCTTGCGATAGGCCGGGGCTCCGAGGTCGCCGGCGGCCACGTCGATCACGCGATACGGAATCTCGAGTGCCTGAAACAGGCGCTCTTCCAGGCCGACCAGGAGCTCGTGCATGGAGTCCGACTGATCGGGTCGGCAGAAGATGAACATCTCCACCTTCGTGAACTGGTGCACGCGGTAGAGGCCCCTGCTCTCGCGTCCCGCGGATCCCGCCTCGGTGCGGTAGCAGTGGGAAACCCCCGCCAGTTTGAGGGGAAGATCCGCCCCGTCCAGGATCGCGTCGGCGTGCAGGCCGCCGAGGGTGATTTCCGAAGTTCCGATGAGATCGAGATCGGTATCCGCGACCGAATAGATCTGCGACTCCGGGCCGCGGGGACTGAAGGCAAAGGCGTCGACCAGCGACCGGCGCGCCAGGTCGGGGGTGAGGAAGGGGGTAAAGCCCGCTTCGATCAGGATGTCGAGTGCGAAGCGCTGAAGGCTCAGCTCCAGTAGCACTGCGGCGTTCTTCAGGTAGTAGAATTTCTGGCCGGCGACCTTCGCACCCGACTCGAAGTCGATCAGATCGAGGCGTTGTCCCAGGGCCAGATGATCCAGGGGCTCGAAGTCGAAGCTCCGAGGCGTTCCCACCCGGCGCAGCTCCCGGAAGTCTTCTTCGCCCCCCTCGGGCGTGTCCGGATGAACCCGATTCGGGATCTGCGTAAGCTTGCGGTCGAGCTCCTCCCGGGCCGCGGTCAGAGCGTCCTCGAGACGACCGGCCTCCCGCTTGAGTCGGCGTCCCTCCGCGACGTGGGCTTCTCGCTCCGACGGTTCGAGCTTTCCCTTTCCGGCGGTCTGGTGCTGGTTTCGACTGTGGTTGAGCTGGCCGAGTTCGGTCTGGATCCCGGACAATCGCTCCTGGGCCGCGATGGCCCCGTCGACGTCCGCCTCGACTCCGCGCCGTCGGCAGCTCTCGATCGCTTCGTCGCGGTGTTGGGCGAGAGTCTTCGGGTCGAGCATGCTGGCGGACAGAGAAGCACAGGCCCCAGCCCCGGTCGATGGTGCGCGATCCGGGTCGGGTTTCGGGTAATCTGGGTCCCGGCCACAGACGAGCGGCGGCAATGAAAGGCCATCAGAGGCAGTGAAAGGAATAGGAGGCACGGGTCGATGCAGAGACGAAGACTGGGCAGCAGCGGGTTCGAGGTGCCGGTTCTGTGCCTCGGTACGATGACCTTCGGCCTCCAGACGGACCCGAAATCGTCGTTCGCGGTGCTCGATGCGGCGGTGGAAGCGGGAGTTTCGTTCCTCGACACGGCGGACGTCTACCCCGTCGGTGGGACTCTCGAGACGGTGGGTCGAACCGAAGAAATCATCGGCGACTGGATGCGGGAAAGGAAGAACCGATCGGGGATTCTGCTCGCGACCAAGTGCTGGGCTCCGATGCGGAGAGGTCCCAACGCATGGGGTCTTTCGCGCCAGCACATCCTGGACTCCGTCGACGCCAGTCTTCGTCGCCTCGGCACCGACCGCATCGACCTCTATCAGTCCCACGCCTTCGATCCGCGAACACCCATCGAAGAGAGCCTGCGCGCCTTCGACGACCTGGTTCGCGTGGGGAAGGTTCGGTATCTGGGCTGTTCCAACTACCCGGCCTGGAGGCTGGGCGGGGCTGTGACCGCCGCCGAGAAACTCTCTGTGGCTGGCTACTGTTCGGTGCAGCCGCGCTACAACCTGCTGTATCGGGAGATCGAAACCGAGCTGTTGCCTCTGTGCCGGTCCGAAGGCCTGGGAGTGCTGGCGTACAATCCTCTCGCCGGCGGGTTTCTCTCGGGCAAATATCGAAGTGGCGAGAAGCCGCGGGAAGGCACGCGCTTCACCCTGGGTACGGCGGCGGAGCGCTATCAGGAGCGCTATTGGCAGCGGGCCCAGTTCGAAGCCGTGGAGACATTGCGCAAAGCCGTGGAGCAGCGCGGTCTGGACATGGTCTCGGTGGCCGTGGCCTGGGTTCTGGCGCAGGAGGGAATCTCCTCCGCGATCATCGGTGCCAGCCGCGCCGACCAGCTACCGGCGTCGCTGGCCGCGCCCGAAATCGAGCTGGACGAAGATCTGCTCGAGGCGATCGACGCGCTCTGGTGGAATCTTCCCCGTCGCCAGGTGGTGGAGGGGTATCGTTAGGATCGCCCGCGCTGGGTGCGCGGCGCACGCAGAGGAGGAAGGCAATGACCGTGGGCTGGACGACTTCGCGAATTCCCGATCAGACCGGAAGAACGATCATCGTCACCGGGGCGAACAGCGGCCTCGGCTTCGAAACGGCGCGGGCCCTGGCGGGAGCGGGGGCCCTGGTGGTGATGGCCTGCCGCGACGAACGTCGTGCGCGCGTCGCCGCCGACGCGATCCGATCCGACGAAGCGCGCGGCGAGCTGGAGATTCTTCCCCTCGATC
This sequence comes from Myxococcota bacterium, assembly GCA_036447375.1. Lineage (GTDB taxonomy): Bacteria > Myxococcota_A > UBA9160 > UBA9160 > SMWR01 > JACZXC01. The sequence continues at coordinate 22,401 of JAZFUU010000030.1, read as the reverse complement.
TCGCCAGCCTGGCCTCGGTGCGGGATTTCGCCAAGGCGTTCTCCGATCGGCATCGGGCTCTTCACATACTGATCAATAACGCGGGCATCATGGCCATTCCCCGGCGCACGACCGCCGACGGTTTCGAGATGCAGTTCGGAACCAACCACCTTGGCCACTTCGCGCTCACGGGGCTTCTGCTCGAGCGCTTGCTCGCCGTCGAAGGTTCCCGAGTGGTGAGTTTGAGCAGTACGGCCCACAAGTTCGGTCGGATCGACTTCGATGACCTTCAGCGCGAGCGAAGTTATTTCCGCTGGAGCGTCTATGGGCAGAGCAAGCTCGCGAATCTCCACTTCGCCTACGAGCTGGAGCGCCGATTCCGGGCGACGCAAACCCCGTGTCTCAGCACCGCCTGCCATCCCGGCTGGTCTGCGACGAACCTGCAGTACGTGGGCGCGCGGATGGAAGGGCGCGGCTGGCTGGAGTCGCTGGCCTCGGGTCTCAACCGACTCTTCTCCCAGGATGCGGCGGCGGGGGCTCTGCCCACTCTCTATGCCGCCACCGCGCCCGAGGCGAAGGGCGGAGATTTCTTCGGCCCCGATGGACTCGGCGAGATCAAGGGACATCCGCGCAAGGTGAATTCGAGCCGACGATCCCACGAGCTGGAAGCGGCTCGGCGACTCTGGGAGGTGTCGGAAGAACTCACGGGCGTCCGCTTCGACGCCCTCGCGGCAGACTGAGTCCGTGTTCGTTTCCCAACCAGCATGAGCCGCGAGGAGCCGCCATGTCCACACGTGCTTCTCCTCTGGCCGGCATTCGGGTGATCGAGAGCTCCCTGTTGGGGCCGGCGGCCATCACCCTGCACCTCGCCGATCTGGGTGCCGAGGTGGTCAAGGTCGAGTCACCCGCCGGCGACTACGTGCGCGAAATGACCTGGCCCATCGTGCGCGGTGTCTCGCTGCTGCACCTGCACATCAACCGGGGCAAGAAGAGCGTGATCCTCGACCTCAAGACCGCCGAGGGGGTGGCCGTCTACAAGGAACTCGCCGAGGGAGCCGATGTCGTCGTCGAGGCCATGCGGCCCGGTTCCCTGGCCCGGCGCGGGCTCGGATATGAAGTTCTGAAGGCGATCAATCCCCGAATCGTCTTCTGCAATCTCTCTGGATACGGCATGACCGGGCCCTACCGAAATCTCCCGGCACACGGTATCGCCTTCGACACCTGGGCCGGAATCGTGAATCCCGCCTACGACGAGGATGGGTTCTGCTACATCCCGGAACACGCTTCGATTGGAATGCACGCGGGTCCCCTGTTTGGGGCGCTGGGAATACTGGCGGGCGTGATACGCGCGCGGGAAACCGGCCGGGGTTGTTTCCTCGAGATCGGCCAGTCCGATGCCGCGGCCTACATGGACTGGTATCGAAGCGAGTCGTGGATGGCCTACGAACGTCCGGAGGATGAGGTCACCGGGAACAAGGCCGACGGCTACGAGCGACGCGCGCCGGGTACCGCTGGAATGAAGCAGGGCGTTCGCTACCAGATGTACGAATCCACCGATGGCCACGTGCTCTTCATGGCCAGTGAACAGGCCTTCTGGAAGAATTTCTGCGAGTGTGTCGGGCGCCGGGATCTGTTCGACAAGTGGCCGGGCTCGAAGTTTGCCGACCACGCCCGCGGCAATCGGGAGCTGCAGCGCGAGCTGCGCGACCTGTTCAAGCGGAAAACTTCCGCCGAGTGGATCAAGCTCGGTGACGAGAAGAACTTCCCAATCGCCCCGGTGAACACCCCCAAGACCATCGCCGACGATCCCCAGTTTCGAGATCGCTTTCGCATCTATCCCCACGCGAAGCACGGGGCGGACATGTTGCCTCTTCCGCTGAAATTTGCGGGGGAAACACTTCCCGATCCCACGCAGGCGCCCAGTGTCGGCGAGCAGACCGATATCGTGTTGGAAGAGCTACTGGGATACGACGCCGAGCGAATCGCCGAACTCCGGCGCTCGGGAGCCCTCGGATAAGGGATCGTGAATAGGGCGGGCTAGGGAGATGGCGGGGGTCCAATACGACTTCGAGAGGTGTCGCGTTCTGGTCACCGGTGGCTCGAACGGCATCGGGGCCGGCATCGCCCGGGCGTTTTCGGATGCCGGCGCCGAGGTCACTATCACCGGGACCCGCGCCGACGCCAGCGACTACGACGGCGGTCTCGTCACAGGCGACTATCGCCAGCTGCGGATCACCAACGCGGCGGAAATTCAGGCGGTCGCCGACTCCCTCGATCGCCTCGACATTCTCGTGAACAACGCCGGTGGAAACCTCGCCGTGAAGAACGAGTATGACCCCGAGATCTTCGAGCAGGCCGTGGCGATCAATCTCTTCGGCGCCTATCGAATGGCCGCGGCGTGCAAGCAGAAGCTCGCGGCGAGCGAGCTCGAAGGGGGTGCCAGCATCTTGAATCTGGCCTCCATGTCCGCCTTTTTTGCCGTCCCGCTGGTTCCCGGCTACGGAGCCGCGAAGGCCGCGGTGGTGCAGATGACCAAGAATCTGGCGGTGGCGTGGGCTCGTGACCGGATCCGTGTCAACTGCGTGGCACCCGGTCTGATCGAGACCAACATGACCGCGGTGATGAAGGGCATCGCGGCCCTGGAAAAGCCACAGATCGATCGCACGCCTCAGGGACGCTGGGGCACCCCCGAAGATGTGGCCCCGGCGGCGCTGTTTCTCGCGAGCCCTGCGGCGCGCTTCATCACGGGTCAGACCCTGAACGTCGACGGCGGCTACTCGGTTGCCTAGCGGGGTGCGAGAAGCGCGGCGGGTTCCGCGCTGGGACGAGGAACTCGACGTGATCGTGGTGGGGCTCGGCGCCGCCGGCGCCGCCGCGGCCCTCGAGTCGACCCGGTGCGGAGCGACCACCCTCGTTCTCGAACGTGCGGGTGGGGGCGGTGGCACTTCGGCGATGTCCGGCGGGGTCTTGTACCTGGGCGGCGGGACTGCTCTGCAGAAAGCCTGCGGCTTCGAAGATTCGCCCGAAGAGATGTTCAAGTATCTGATGGCCTCCTGCGGCGAGTCCCCCGACGAGGCCAAGGTCCGCCACTACTGCGACGGGTCGGTGGAGCACTACGAATGGATCGTCGCCCAGGGGGTTCCATTCAAATCCGTCTTCCACTACGGCTGCAGCGGAGAGCCGGAAAACGACGATGGGCTCGTCTGGTCCGGATCTGAGAACGCACATCCGTTCTGTGACCTCGCCGTTCCTGCGCCGCGCGGCCACGTTCCGCAGATGGATCATCAGGCCGGACCGCTGCTCATGCAGAAGCTCGTGGCGTCGGTCGACGCGAGCCCGGCGCGAACGGCCGCGAACCACCGCTGCGTGGCTCTGGTTCGGGAGGGGGACGGGACTGTAGTGGGCGTTATCGCCGAAAATTTTGGCGAAGAGCGGGCGCTGCGCGCGCGCCGCGGCGTGATTCTGACGACCGGCGGCTTCATTCACAACGACGAGATGATCGCGGCCCACCAACCCCGGGTGCGACTGTGCATGGTACGAGTGGGCGCCGAGGGCGACGACGGTTCGGGAATCCGCCTGGCCGTGGCGGCGGGCGCTGCCACCCTGCACATGGACGCGGCCTCGATTTCCCTGCCCGCGACCCAACCCTGGGGCCTTAAACGCGGCATTCTCGTCGATGCTCGGGGCCAGCGTTTCGTGAACGAAGACGCCTACTACGGGGAGCTCGGAGAACGGGCGCTCTTCGGCCATGGCGGCCGCGCCTGGCTGATCGTGGACGACGAGGTGTTCGAGAAGCCGGACTATCCACGCGAGGTCGTCGCGGTGGGGCAGACCCCCGCCGAGATCGAGGGCGAACTCGGACTGCCGGTCGGCAGTCTCGAGAGCACCCTCGCGCTCTACAATCGCCACGCGGGTTCGAAGCGCGACCCATTGTTTCACAAGCGTCCCGACTACGTGAAGCCGCTCACGAAGCCACCCTTCGGCGCCTTCGATTGCACCACCGAGAGTTCGATCTATGCCGCCTTCACCCTGGGCGGACTTGCCACCGACCCGGACGGGCGGGTGCTCGACCCCGGTGGGGAGGCCATCCCGGGTTTGTTCGCCGCGGGCCGCGCCACCTCGGGGCTCTCGGTCGGCGGCTACTCGAGTGGCCTGTCGCTCGGAGACGGCACGTTCTTTGGCCGCAGGGCGGGTCGCTGCGCAGCGTCCGAACGTCAGGCCCGCTAACACCAGATCCGCTGACACCCGGACCGCTGACGGCCGGAGCGCTGACTCCGAACACCGGTAGTGTCCGGAGCGAGCTGCACCTGTCGCAAAGCTGCTGCACCCCTTCGGTGTGAAAGCCCTCGGAGCTGCGGGAGCCGCCCGGGCCCGATTGAGGACTTGGCATCGCTCTTGCTCCGGCTCTTGCCGGTGGAGGTGGCGATGAACGAGCGGCTTCGGAGTTGGCTTCCGCTCTCGATTCTGATGGTCGGCGGGCTCGGTGCTTGGGGTCTCGCCCAAGGACGGACCCAGGCTGAGGTGCCGGCCGTCGAGGTGCCGGTTCCAGAGGTCTCGGTGGTGCAGGTTCGACCCCATGACGAGCGGGTCGTGGTTCGAACCCATGGCACGGTCGAGCCCCGGACCGAGATCGATCTGATGGCCGAGATCGAGGGGCGGGTCGCGTCGGTGTCACCGTCTCTCGCTGTCGGTGCGTTCTTCGGCGCGGGCGATTGGCTCGTTGTCCTCGATCGCGAGGACGCTCTGCTCGCCCTTGAGCGCACCGAGGCCGCGGTGGCGCGGGCGCGCAGCGAGCTGCGGCTGGCCGAGGCGAGATTTGCGCGGCAGCGCAGCCTGGCCCGGAGCCAGATCGCCAGCGGAGCGATGCTCGAGGAATCGGAGCACGCCGAGAAGATCGCCCGCGCCCAACTGCGCGAGACGATCGCGACGCGCGCCCAGGCACAGCGAGATCTCGACCGCACCCGGATCGCCGCGCCCTTCGCCGGCCGGGTGCGCTCGAAGCAGATCGATGGCGGGCAGTTCGTCTCGCGGGGTACGGTCCTCGCCCGCATCCATGCGGTGGATTTCGCCGAGGTCCGGCTCCCGATTCCAACGGCGGAGCTGAAACATCTGGACGTACCCCTGGCGGGTGGGGTTCGAGACGCGCCCGGACCGGGACCGCGAGTGATCCTGCGCGCGAACTTCGCCGGAACCCGGGGACACTGGGAGGCGAGGATCGTACGGGTCGAGGGAGAGATCTCGCCGCGCAGTCGCATGTTGAATCTCGTGGCGCGGGTCGAGGATCCCTACGGGCTCGAGACGGCGGAGCCCCAGCTTCCGCTCACAGTGGGCCTTTTCGTCGAGGCCGAGATCTCTGGCCGCACCCTCGAAGGGGTCTTCGCGCTGCCCCGCTCGGCTCTGCGACCCGAATCGGAAGTTCTGGTCGTCGACGCCGAAGGGCAACTGCGCGCGCGCAAGGTCGAGGTCCTGCGATTGGAGGACGAGCGGGTACTGGTGGGAGACGGACTCGCGAGCGGTGAGCGTGTACTCGTTTCGGCGCTGGGCGCCCTCGCGGGAACCCGAGTGCGGATTCGTGGAGCCGAAGAGTTGGACGACGCCTCGGCTCCGCTACCCCTCGTGGGGCTCGGCCCGTGAACCGCTTGATCGCCTGGTTCGCCGCGAATCGCGTGGCGGCCAACCTGCTGATGCTATTCATCGTGGCCGCGGGTCTTCTCAGCATTCCGCGTCTGCGCCAAGAAACCATGCCCCACGTCGCCTTCGATGTGATCTCCATCGGAGTGGAGTACCCGGGTGCGGCTCCAGACGAAATCGAGCGAGCCATCTGTGTCCGCATCGAAGAGGCGATCCATGGCCTTCGCGGCATCGACCGCCTTTCCTCGCGAGCCAGCGAGGGGTTCGGAGTCGTCTGGGCTCAGCTCGACGTAGGCGCCGACGCACGGCGGGTGACCGAAGAGATCAAGACGCGGGTCGAGGCTCTGGAGACGCTGCCGGTCGAGGCGGAGAAACCCATTATTCAGGAGCTTCTCGATGACTCCGTCCTGATCGCCGTCGCCGTCTACGGCGACGCCAACTACGCGACGCTGCATCAGTTGGGCGAACGCGTCCGCGACGAGATCACATCCCTGGCCGCGGTGACGCGAGCGGAGCTGGTCGGCGTGCGTCCCTACGAGGTCGCCATCGAGGTTTCTGAAGCGGATCTCCGCCGCTACGGCCTCAGTTTCGACGACATCTCCGCGGCCGTACGTGCCTCTTCCGTCGATCTCCCCGGCGGCTCTCTCAAGACGCGTACAGGCGAGATCCTCATTCGTACCCGCGCCGGGGTCGATCGCGGCCCCGAGTTCGAGTCGATCGTCCTGCGGACGAGCGACGACGGCTCGCGACTGTATCTGGGAGACGTCGCTCGGGTGGTGGACGGCTTCGCCGAGGGCGACGAGAAGATTCGACTGGACGGGAAACCGGCGGTGGTGGTTCGACTGCTTACCAGCGAGAAGGAGAACGTCCTCGACGTTACCCGCGCGGTGCGGGGCTACGTCGCCGCCTCGCGGTCGCGCATGCCCGAGGGCGTCGGCATCGCAATCTGGCTCGACCAGTCTCGAGAGTTCGAGGGACGACGCGATCTGCTGCTGCGCAACGGGGGTCAGGGCCTGGTGCTGATCCTGCTGGTGCTCGCCCTGTTCCTGAGACCGCGCCTCGCCGTGTGGGTTGCCGCCGGCATACCGATCGCATTTCTCGGCGCTCTCCTGGTACTGGTCTGGGTCGGCGTGTCGATCAACATGATGTCGCTCTTCGCATTCATCGTGGCGTTGGGCTTGATCGTCGACGACGCGATCATCCTGGGCGAGAACGTCGACCGGCATCGGCGACTCGGAAAGAACGGGGTGGACGCCGCGATCGCCGGGGCGACGGAGGTGGCGGTGCCGGTGACGGTGGCCGTGCTCACGACGATCCTCTTCGTCTTGCCCACCCTCTCGTTGCCGACGATTCCCGGAAAATTTTCCTACTCCCTGGGCGTGGTCGTGATCGCGTGTCTGGCCTTCTCTGTCGTGGAGGCGCTGCTCGTCCTCCCCGCCCACCTCGTCCACAAAACCAGCCCCGGTCCGGCGCGAACACCGAAAGGTGTTATCGGGTTTCTGGACCGACACCAGCGCCGATTCGACGCCCGCGTCGACGGTTTCATCGCCGGGCCCTATCGCCGCTTTCTCGAGGCCGCGCTTCGCCGACCCGGGGTCGCCCTGGCGATTGCCTGCGCGAGCCTCATGCTCGCCCTCGGCAGCCTGTCCGGCGGGTGGGTGAAGTACGCCTTCTTCCCCGACATCGAGTACGACTCCGTGACCGCCCGTCTTGTCATGCCCGAGGGGACCGCGCCCGAAGTGATGGAGGCGTCGATGGCGCACATCGAGGCCCAGGCGTTGGCCCTGGAGGCAGAGCTTCGAGAGGAAGACCGGGGCGATGGCGGATCCGTGGTGGAGCACGTGCTCGTCGCGATCGGTGATGCACCCTACCGCCACGACGACATGAAGGGGGGCGGAGAAGGTCCCAACGTCGGGTACGTGGCGATCGGTCTCGTGCCCGGTGAAGACCGCACGGTGACGAGTCTCGAGATCGAGGAACGCTGGCGCGAACGGGTTGGCCCGATCCCCGGAGCCTGGTCACTGGCGTTCAGCGGCACCGATGTGGGCGCGGGCTCTCTGATCGACGTGTCGCTCTGGGGACCGGATCGCGAGCTGCTGAAGCGAGCGGTCGAAGCCCTGGAGGCGGAGCTGGTTGCGATCCCCGGTGTTCGCGAGGTCACCGACTCGCTTCGCGGCGGCAAGCCGGAGCTCGAACTCGGGGTACGCCCCGAGGGCGAGGCCATGGGTCTGACACTGTCCGAGTTGGCGCGCCAGGTGCGCCAGGGTTTTCACGGGGAAGAGGTGCGTCGCATCCAACGCGGCCGCGATGATGTGAAAGTCGTGGTGCGCTACCCGCCGCAGGAGCGCCGTTCCATCGGCGACCTCGAGAGCGTTCGCATTCGGATCCCCGGAGGTGGAGAGTTCCCGTTTTCCGTTGTAGCCGTCGCCGAGCTGCGTCGCGGTGCCTCACCGATCGATCGCCGCGATCGAAAGAGCGAGATCGCCGTCAGCGCCGACATCGATACCCGCGTGGTGACTCAGAACGAGGTAAAGACGCTGATTACCGAGGCCGCGATGCCGAGAATTCTGGCCGCGTATCCGGGCGTGGAGTACGGCTTGCTGGGAACATCTCGCGAGGAGTCCGAGCTCAGCGAGTATCTGTATCGCTCCTGGCTGCTGGCCCTGTTCGCGGCCTACGCTGTGCTCGCCACCTGTTTGCGGTCCTACCTCCAGCCCATCTTGATTCTTTCGGCGATTCCTTTCGGATTCGTGGGCGCCGTCATCGGCCACGCCTTGCTGGGACTTCAGCTGTCCTCTTTTTCGATGATCGGCATGCTCGCGCTCACCGGCGTTGTGATCAACGACGCCCTGGTACTCCTCGACCGCGCCAACCGAAATCGCGCCGAGGGTCTCGAATGGGGTGCCGCGATGCTCGAGGCGGGGTCGACCCGGTTTCGTGCCATCGTGCTCACCTCCCTGACCACGTTCTTCGGCCTGCTCCCGCTGCTCTTCGAGCGCAGTGCCCAGGCGGCCTGGCTCAAACCCATGGCTGTCACCCTCGCCTTCGGCGTGGTCTTCGCAACGGTGATCACCCTGGTTCTCATCCCGGCGGCCTGGATCTGGATGCAGAGTGGAATGGAATGGGCTCGTAACCTCGCCATGGTCTCCCGGGTGTCAAAGCCCGCGGCGATGCCCATCCCGGATTCTGCGTTCGATTCCGCTCAAGAGTCGATGTAGGGCCTGTGGTTCGCATGAGCTGGCGAGGGGTTTCCATCTACGCTACTAGGTGTAGAGGGTACAAACGATGGCGTACACCGAGCGCCGCGATCCCTCTGTCGAAATCCCCGGGGACTCCCCCGCGGTCGGTGAACTGAGCCAACTCTTCGAACAGACGAGCGTGGCCACCGTCACGATGGATCTGGACGGGCGCGTCAGCTACTGCAATCCCGCCTTCTCTCGGTTGACCGGCTACGAGAGGGAATCCGTGTTGGGAACGACTCCGCCGCTCCCCTGGTGGTCGCCGGAGTTTCCCATGCAATCGGCCCGGGAAGACCGGCTGGCCGTCGAGCTCTACAAGACGGTCCTGCGGAAGCTGGTGCGCGAGGCGGGCGTATTTGCCCATCCCGGAGTCATGTATCCCAGGGAGGGGATGGGCTTCAAGACGGAGGTCACGATTCGCGGCCTGGTCTCCGCGTCGGGAATCGAGCTGGGAGTCGTTCTGGAGATCAGACCCGAGGCCGAGCTACCCGTCGCAGTCACTGCGATCGCATCTTCTCCGGACTGGATCCGCGTCCGCAGACTGACCCCGAGAGAGCGGGAGGTCTTCGAGCACCTTCGCCACGGACGGCGCCCGTCGGCGATCGCGCAGCGTCTCGACGTCAGCGATCACACGGTGAGAAGCCACGTCAAGGCCATTTACAAAAAACTGGACATCCACTCGCGACGGTCATTTCTGGATCGATTCTAGAGCGCCCCTTTCAATCCTGTGTCGAGCTCTCGGCGAGTCCGTCGAGACGCTCCATCGTGTCCGCGTACTCGCTGACGAGTTCTTCGATGACCGTGCGAACCGACTTGACCTCGTTCAGCGATCCCACGATCTGGCCCACGAAGTAGTTCGCGAGCTGTTCGGCTCCCTTCGACTTGTGGGCGGTGCGGTCGATCCGGGCCCGAGCTTCCTGGACCAGGCGGGGCTGCAGCGGCATGGGAAGCGGATCGGGGTTCGAGGGATCCTCCCAGGCTTCGGTCCAGGCGCTGCGCAGCTGACGTGCCGGTTTGCCGGTGAGCGAGCGACTGCGAACCGTATCGGTGGAGGCCGCCTTGAGGAATTTCTCCTTCACCACGGGGTGGGTCTCGGCCTCTTCCGTCGTCAGCCAGACCGAACCCGTCCACACGCCCTGGGCACCGAGGGCCAGGGCCGCGGTTAGCTGGCGACCGTTTCCGATGCCGCCGGCTGCGAGCACGGGGACGGGATCCACCGCGTCGACAACCTCGGGTACGAGCACCATGGTGGAAACGAGTCCGGTGTGGCCGCCGGCCTCGTAGCCCTGGGCGACCACGATGTCGGCGCCGGCCGCGACGTGGCGCTTCGCGTGCTCGACGGTGCCCGCCAGGGCCGCCACCTTCACGCCCTTCGCCCGGCCGTAGTCGATCATCCAGTCTGGCGGAGGTCCGAGAGCACTCGCGATCAGGCTGATCTTGCGGCTGCAGACGTATTCGATGACGTCCCGCTGCTTCTCGTATCCGACGCTGAACTCCGGAGCCAACTTCGCGTCGTCCGGCAGCGGCGGCACCTCGTATCGACTCAGCAGGTCGTCGAGGAAGCGCCTGTGCTCTTCGGGAATTCGGCTGTCGAGCTCGTTCGTGTCGAAGCCCCCGCGGTCGCTGCCGACGAAATTCGCCGGAAGCAGCAGGTCGACACCATAGGGTTTGTCCCCGATTTCGTTCTCGATCCAGTTCATCTCCATTTCAAGATTTTTGAGCGAGTGTCCCGCAACCCCGAGTACGCCGAGTCCGCCCGCTTTCGAGACGGCCGCTGCCACGTCGCGGCAGTGGGTAAAGGCGAAGATCGGGAATTCGAGTCCCATCTCCTGGGCGAGTTTCGATCGCATGGGTCTCCTCCGTCCTCTACGAGGCTGTCGCGAACTCCTGCAGCTCCGCGGCGCGGTTACGCAGGGATTCGGGTCCGCCGAACAGGTGTCTGGCCGACCCGATCCGCTTGAACCAGAAATGAAGATTCTGCTCGTCCGTCCAGCCGATACCCCCGTGCACCTGGGTGGAGACGCTGGCGATCTCCCGTCCGATCTCGGAGACGTGCGCGAGGATGTGGCAGGTCATCAGCGGGGTCTCCTCGGGCAGCGCATCGAAGCTGTGGGCAGCGTACCAGAGGAGCGAACGCGCGGGCTCGAGCTCCGCGATCATTTCCGCGCACATGTGCTTGACCGCCTGGAAGGAGCCGATCACGCGGTCGAACTGTTTCCGCTGCTGGGCGTAGGCGACCGCCTGTTCGATCATCGACTCGCAGGCACCGAGGGTGTCGGCGGCCAGCGCGATGCGTCCCGCCTCGAGCATTCGCCTCACCGCATCCGAGGCGTCTTCGTAGACGACCTCGGGTTCCACAGCGTCGAGGCTCATCTCCGAGGTGCAGCGTGTGGCGTCGACGGTGGCGAGACGCGTCACTTCGAGCCCGGGTGCGTCGCACTTCACGACGGCGAGTCGTTGCGCGTCAATCGCGATGAGGATGAGATCGGCCGAGACGGCGTCCAAGGCCATCATGGCCTTGCCTCGGAGCCGACCGTCTTTCACGGAAACGCCCGCTCCTTCCCGCACCGAAAAGAGCTCGGTCACGGCCACGCCGAAGGCGATGTCGCCGGTCGCGATTCCCGTGAGCCACGGCTCGGCCTCGGCTCCCGCCGCCTCGCGCAGGGCGACCGGGGCCATCACCGCCGACGCCAGGAACGGAGTCGGTGTGACGGCGTGTCCGAGGGACTGGGACACCAGCGCCGCGCCGAGGAGGCTCAGCGCGCTGCCGCCTTGTTCTTCGGGGACCAGGATTCCGGCCACACCGAGCTCCGCCAACGATTTCCAGATCGCGCGGTCCGTTCCGGTGCCCTTGTCGCGCAGCTCGCGCACCCGGGTGATCGGGATCTGATCCGCCAGGAAGCCGCGGATCGTCGCCTCGAGGAGTTGTTGATCTTCCGAGAGTCCGAAATCCATCGTCAGACCCGCGGTTCCCTGGGGAGGCCGAGTCCGCGTTCCGAGATGATGTTCTTCTGGATCTGGGCCGTTCCGCCCCCGATGATCAGGCCGAGTGAGAACATCGAATGCGCCTGCCAGTAGCCCCGATCTCGCTCGTACCGGGTGTGGTCGTAGAGGATGCCCAGCTCGCCCATGACGTCGAGCGCGAGTGCCGCCAGGTCGAAGTTGAGCTGGCAGTTCTGCAGCTTTGCGATGAGCCCGGCGACCCCGGTGGACGCTTCCTTCAGGCTGCAGGTGAGCATCCGCATCCCGTGATGCTTCATCGAGAGGACCCGGGCCTGTAGTTTCATGAGTCGGTCCCGGTAGACGGGGCTCGCCATGGCGGCGACGCCGCCGACCGTCTCGTTCTGCATCAGTCGGATGAGCCGAAGGAGCGTCGCCTCAGCGTTCGAGCTCAGGCTGTTGCGCTCGTGCTTGAGGGTGGTGTTCGCGATTTTCCAGCCCTCTCCGCGTTTCCCGACCAACGCAGACATCGGAACTCGCACGTTCGTGAAGAAGACCTGATTGAACGAGTTCTCTCCGATGTCGCCCGACATGGTCCGCAGGGGCTGTACCTCGATCCCCGGCGTGTCCATCGACAGCAGGATGTAGCTGATTCCGGCGTGTTTGCTGGCTTCGGGCTCGGTCCGCACCAGGATGAAGATCATGTCGGATTTGTCCGCTGTGCTCGTCCAGATCTTCTGCCCCGAGATCAGGAAATCATCTCCGTCTTCGACCGCGGCTGTCTGCAGGCTCGCGAGATCGCTTCCCGAGCCGGGCTCCGAGTAGCCCTGGCACCAGAGCACCTCTCCCCGCATGGTGGGACCGATCCATTCGCGCTTCTGCTCTTCGGTGCCGTGCTGCAGGAGCGTCGGAACCAGCATCATGGGGCCCTGCGCAGGCATCCCGCGAGGGACCCCGGCACGGTTGAACTCTTCGTCCATGATGACCGTCTCGAGCAGGTCGGGTTCGGCCCCGTAGCCCCCGTACTCTTTCGGGATCGTGCGCGCCCAGTATCCAGACTCGATTTGGCGCCCCAGCCAGCGACTCATCTCTTGGCGGCCGACTTCGGCGAAGCCCATGGCGGGCTTGCGTTTCTTGTGTTCTTTGAGGAAGGCGCGAACTTCGTTCCGGAATCCTTCGTACCTCTCGCCGAATTCCAGGTCCACCGCCTCTACGCTCCCTTTCGCTCGCCGGGCTTCGGCGGGTCCACCGGAACGCCCGCGAAGCATTGGGCGATCGACATCCAGCGGTCGGCGACCGCGCCCACGACCTCGAGGCGCGTATCCTCGACGTTGCGGACCTGGGTGACGACGTGACAGAAATCGATGGCGTCGCCTCGGATGCACGCGCTCTCGTTCGGCTCGTTCCACTCCCATACCGCGCCCGATGGCGCGGTCAGACGGACATAAGGGGGAGGTCCCGGCTTCTCGAGACCGCGGTTGGAGAACGTCCAGCCGAAGGTCTTCACGCCGAGGGTCGCGATGTGCTTGAGCCGGTCGGTCGGCTCGCGATGAACGCCCGTCAGATCGTAGATCTCCTGACCGTGGGCCCAATTTTCCATCAGCCGGGCCGTCGTAAACATGCGCACACCCATGCTGGGACCGAACCAGGGCAGGCGCCGCTTCGGTTCCGATTCGCCGAGCTGCTTCGCCATGTCGCGACAGGTCGTGATCCAGCGCTCCAGCAGCTGGGCTGCGTTCCAGCCAGCGTATTCTCGCCGGGCGAGCTCGGCGTTCGTCATGCCTTTTTGGATGTCGACGATCAGTTCGTCTCGTTTCGGAACGAACGCCTCCTCGCCTTCGAGCGCGAGAATGGAGAGGCGGTCATAGAAGTGGAGGTGCGCGACGACATCCCAGGGTGTCCAGCCCATGAAAGCTGTCGGCCGGCCCCAGTCGGCGTCTCCGAGGGTCGTGAGGAAAGCGTGAAGCGCGTCGGCTTCGTCGAGAAGGTCTCGGCTCTCTTGCAGCACGGTGCTCCCTTCACTCATCCGAGGCCCAGTGGGCCTTTCGCTTGCCGAGAAAGGCGGCCATGCCCTCCTTCGCTTCGTCACTCGAGAAGAGCTTGGCGGAGAGATGCGAGGTCCACTGGAATGCTTCCTTCGGATCCATCGGCGGCACCTCGTAGACGAGGCGCTTCGCGAAGCCGAGGGCCTTCGGTCCGCCCTTGCGAAGATCGGCCAATACCTCTTCGATGGCCCCGTCCAACTCGTCAGCGGGCACCGCGCGATTGATCAGGCCCAGTTCCGCGGCCTTCGAGGCCGGGAAACGGTTGCCGCGCAGGAACGCCTCCAGCGCCTCGCCCCTTCGCATCTTGGGCAGACACACCACCGAGATGATCGCGGGGGCGACCCCTAGACGGACCTCGGTGAAGCCGAACTTCACGTTGTCGGCGGCGATCGAGATGTCGAGGGCCGACGCAAGTCCGTTGCCACCGCCGACGACATGGCCGGCGATGCGTCCGATGATCGGCGTCGGCGAGGTCTGGATCGCGTGAAGGACCTCCTCGAAGCCAATCTCGGTTGCCGCGCCCCGCGTCTTGCCCGAGCGCTCCTTCAGATTTGCGCCGGCGCAGAATGTGCTGCCCTCGTTCGTGACGACGACGGCCCGAATCTCCGGAGCGTCGTTCGCAGCCGAGATGGCAGCGTAGAGGCCCTGCAACAGGTCGGCGCCGAGAGCGTTGCGGTTTGCCACGTCGGCCAGGGTCACGGTCATCACCCCGGCTTCGGTTTCAACGCGGACAGCCGTCATTCGGAGCTCCTGGTCGCCCGGTAGTACGGGCCGGTAATATTGATTGGCTGTGATTACCCGTTATCTTACCCGCAGGACGAGTGGCCCTGCCACTGGATTCTGACAGAGAAAGTCAACTCGAAGGGAAAGCATGCAGTCCCTCATCGCCCCGCCCCTCCAAACCACCCTGAACCCCCGCTCGGCCGAGTTCCAGGAGAACCGCGCCGCGATGCTCGAGAAGCTCGAGGAAATCGAGCGGCTTCACGACGAGGCCGAGGCGGGCGGCGGACCGGCCCATCACGAGCGTCTCGCGAAGCGCGGCAAGCTTCCGGTCCGTCAACGGATCGCCCTGGCCCTCGACCCCGACAGCCCGTTCCTCGAAATCAGTCCCCTTGCCGGTTACGACTCCGAGTATCCGGTGGGCGGCGGTGCGGTACTGGGAATCGGGGTCATCTCCGGCGTCGAGTGCGTGATCTTCGCGAACGATCCCACTGTGCTGGGCGGGGCTCTGACGCCCTACGTCAGCAAGAAGTGGATGCGCGCGCTCGAGATCGCCCGGGACAATCGAATACCCTACGTGAGCTTCGTGGAGTCGGCCGGCGCCGACCTTCGCATGGGGGGGGCATCTCGCGACGGCGATAAGCCGCGACGGCGCCCCGCGCGCACCATGCACTTCGCCGAGTCCGGACGTTTCTTTTACGAGATGACCGAGCTTTCGAAGTTCGGGATTCCCACGGTGTGTGTGGTTTTCGGTTCGTCGACGGCCGGCGGCGCCTACCAGCCCGGAATGTCCGATTACAACATCGTCATCAAGGAGCAGTCGAAGATCTTCCTGGCCGGACCGCCCCTCGTGAAGATGGCGACGGGCGAGGAGTCCGACGACGAGACCCTGGGCGGCGCTCAGATGCACGCCGCGGTGTCGGGCCTGGGTGAGTACCTGGCCGAAGACGAGAGGGACGCCTGCCGCTTGTGCCGGGAAGTGATGTCTCATCTCAACTGGCGGAAACCCGGTCCCGGTCCCAGCCTGCGGGTCGACCCGCCGCTCCTCGATCCGGAAGAGTTGTTGGGCATCATGAGCCCGAATCTGCGTCGGCCGGTCGACATCCGGGATGTGATCGGACGCGTGGTCGACGGATCGCGATTCGAGGAATTCAAGCCCGGTTACGGCGACACGCTGGTGTGCGGATGGGCCTCGATCGTGGGTTACCCGGTGGGCATTCTCGGAAACAACGGCGTCCTCTATCCCAAGGACGCCGAAAAGGCCGCCCAGTTCATTCAGCTCTGCAACCAGACCGATGTGCCCCTGTTGTTCTTGCAGAACCTGACGGGGTTCATCGTCGGCAGGGAATTCGAGCAGGACGGCATGATCAAGAAGGGCTCGCAGATGATCAACGCCGTCACCAATTCGATGGTGCCCCACTTGACGGTGATCGTCGGTGCGTCTTACGGCGCGGGCACCTACGCGATGTCGGGCCGGGCCTTCAACAACCGATTCACGTTCATCTGGCCGAGCGCGAGGATCGCCGTCATGGGCGGAAAACAGATCGCGGGCGTCATGTCGATCGTGCGCCGGAACCGGGCTGCCCGAAAGGGAGAGGCCTTCGATGAGGAGGCCGACGCCAAGCTGGTCGCCGCCGTCGAGGCGGCACAGGAGAAGGGATCCACGGCACTCGAAGCTACGGGTGCGATCAGCGACGACGGCATCGTCGACCCCCGCGATACGCGTACGGTGCTCGGGATCTGCCTCTCGGTTGTTCGCAACAAGCCGATCGAGGGCGCCGACGGATACGGAGTGTTCCGGCTGTGAGCTTCACGACGCTGCTCATCGCCAATCGGGGAGAGATCGCGCGCCGCGTGATTCACGGCGCGCAGGCGATGGGAATCCGATGCGTTGCCGTCTACGTGGATGCCGATGCCGACGCGCCGCACGTGATCGAGGCCGACGAGGCGGTACGCCTCTCGGGCTCCTACCTCGATGGCAAGGCGATCCTCGAGGCAGCTCTGGCGACCAATGCCGGCGCCGTCCACCCGGGCTACGGCTTCTTGTCGGAGAATGCCGGCTTTGCCAAGGACGTGGCCGCCGCCGGGCTCGCCTGGGTCGGGCCTTCGGCCGAAGCCATCGAGCGAATGGGCGATAAGCTGGCCGCAAAACGTCTGGCCGAGGAGCTCGAGGTCCCCACTCTGCCCGGCTCTCGGGATCCCTCGGATGCCGGGGCTGTCGGCTTTCCTCTCATGGTCAAGGCTGCCGCCGGTGGTGGCGGCAAGGGAATGCGAATCGTCGAGTCGGCCGACGCCCTGGACGAAGCCGTCGCGGCGGCCCGGCGCGAGGCCGCGAGCGGTTTCGGGGACGATCGCGTGTTTCTCGAGCGCTACGTCGCCCGAGCCCGGCACATCGAGATCCAGATCCTGGGCGACGCCCACGGCAACGTCGTGCATCTCGGCGAACGCGAGTGTTCGATTCAGCGGCGACACCAGAAGATTCTCGAGGAGTCTCCGTCGACCCGGCTCGACCCCGGTCTTCGGGAAAGCATGGGAAAGGCCGCCATCCGGTTGGCCAGCGCCCTCGGCTACTGCTCGGCCGGAACCGTCGAGTTTCTGCTGGATGACGAGACCGGAGAGTTTTTCTTCCTGGAGGTGAACACTCGCCTGCAGGTCGAGCACCCGGTGACCGAGGCCGTCACCGGCATCGATCTGGTTCGCGAGCAGCTGCGCATCGCGCAGGGAGAGCCCCTGGGCTACGAGCAGGCGGACGTGACGTTCAGCGGTGCCGCCATCGAGGCGCGACTCTACGCCGAGGATCCGAGCAACGACTTCCTGCCGGCGATCGGTACGCTCGTCGCCTTCGCGCCCGCCGACACGCCCGAGGTGCGGTGGGATTCGGGTGTCGTGGCGGGTTCGGTGATCGGCACCGACTTCGACCCGCTGCTCGCGAAGGTGATCGCCTGGGCGCCGACTCGCGACGACGCGGCTCGGCGCCTGGCCCTGGCCCTGGAGCGATCACATCTGGGCGGCGTCGTCACGAACCGCGACTTTCTTGTCGCCACCCTGCGGACGCCCGAATTCCTGGCCGGCGACACCACGACCGACTTCATCGACCGGGTCGCTCCGGCGCGATCTCTCGAATTGGAGGAGGACGAACGCAGGCGGCTGGCGGCGATCGCCGCGCTCTGGTTGCAGGGCGCGAATCGCGCCGAGGCCGATGTGCTGGCGACCGCGCCCAGTGGTTGGCGCAACGCGCGGATGCCCGATCAGGAAGTCCTCTTTGCATGTGCGGAGCACGAGATCACGGTGACGTACCGGTGCCAACGAGACGGCCGCTTCCGTCTCGGAGATGGTACCCATGCGCGCATCCACGCCTGGAGTGGGGACGCCATCGACGTGGAGATCGACGGCCGGCGCTGTCGCGCGCGCATCACGCGCTCCGGGGATCTGCTGGTCGTGCACGGACCTCGGGGAGATGTGGAATTCACGCGAATCCCTCGCTTCAAGTTGCCCGGGGTGGAAGCGGCTGCCGGCGGCTTCGTTGCGCAGATGCCGGGCAAGGTGATCGATCTGCGCGTGCAGGTCGGCGACACGGTGAAAGCCGGAGACACGTTGTTGGTCCTCGAGGCCATGAAGATGGAGCATCCGATGAGTGCGCCCGAAGACGGGGTGGTTACCGAGGTGCGCGTCGCACGGGGAGACCAGGTGGAGCGCGGCGTGCTCCTGCTCGTCGTCGAGTCCGAACCGGGCAGCGGCGCCGAGAAAGGAGATTCGTGATGGCCGATCCGATCCGGATTGCGAACTGCTCGGGATTCTTCGGAGACCGCCTTTCGGCGGCTCGTGAGATGGTGGAAGGCGGTCCGATCGACGTTCTGACCGGTGACTGGCTCGCGGAGCTCACGATGCTGATTCTGGCTCGTACCCGTCTGAAGCGACCGAACGGCGGCTACGCCCGTACCTTCGTGACACAGATGGAGCAGGTGATGGGCGCCTGCCTCGACCGCGGCATCAAGGTCGTCTCGAATGCAGGCGGTCTCGATCCGGATGCCTGCGCGGAGGACGTCGCCAAAGTAGCCCAGAAGCTCGGCCTGAATCCAAAGATCGCCTACGTGCGCGGCGACGATCTGATGCCGCGGATGACCGACCTGCTCGCTTCCGACCGACTCCGGCACTTCGAGACGGACGATCCGATCAAGGAGGCATCGTTCCTGACCGCGAACGCCTACCTCGGTTGTTGGGGAATCGTCGATGCGCTGAATCAGGGCGCCGACATCGTGATCACCGGCCGGACCACCGACGCCGCTGTCGTTTGCGGGCCGGCGGCCTGGCATCACGGATGGAAACGAACCGACTGGGACGCGTTGGCGGGGGCGGTGGCGGCCGGACACGTGATCGAATGCGGCACCCAGGCGACGGGCGGCAACTACTCGTTCTTCACCGAGGTTCCCGGCATGCGCCGCACCGGCTTCCCGTGGGCGGAAGTCGCGGCAGACGGATCGTCGGTGATCGGGAAGCATGACGGAACCGGCGGTGAGGTTTCCGTCGGAACCGTCACCTCGCAGCTCCTCTACGAAATCGCGGGTCCCGAATACTTCGGCCCCGACGTCACGACCCGATTCGACACGATCGAGCTCGAAGAAGTCGGCGCCGACCGGGTGCGAATGCACGGGATCAAGGGACAGGCGCCTCCCCGCACGCTGAAGGTCTGTCTCAACCGCGCCGGGGGCTTCCGCAACAGCATCAACGTGTGTCTCGTCGGTCTCGACATCGAGTCGAAGGCAGAGCTGGTCGAGGATGCGTTCTGGGAGGCGTGTCCCTACAAGCCGGAGGACTACGCGGACGTGAAGACCCGGCTGGTCCGCACCGACAAGCCCGATCCCGAGACGAATGAGGAAGCCGTCGCGATCCTGCGCATTAGCGTGAAGGATCCCGACGAGAAGAAGTGCGGCCGCGCCTTCAACAACGCGATGACCGAGCTCGCCCTCGCCACCATCCCGGGCTTTTTCGGGATCGGCGGTGGCTCTCGGAGCGGAGCCCCGTTCGGAGTCTATGAGCCGGCCCGTGTTCCGGCGGACGCCGTGCCCCAGGAGGTAGTCGTCCTCGGCGGCGAGACCCATCGGGTTTCCTCGGTGATCCCGCGGGAGGACGTCGTGGTCGAACCGCTGCCCGGCCCGGCGGCCGCGGTACCCGGCGGACCCACGGCTCGCGCGCCCCTCGGCGCCGTGTTCGGATCCCGCTCGGGAGACAAGGGCGGAAACGCCAACCTGGGCGTCTTCGCGCGGACCGATGAAGCCTGGGCGTGGCTCGATGATTTTCTCAGCGTCGAACGGCTCAAGCAGCTGCTTCCGGAGACGGCGCCGCTGTCCATCGAGCGACACCGCCTGCCGGCGCTCCGCTCGCTCAACTTCGTGATCTACGAACTGCTCGAGGAGGGCGTGGCCGCGTCTACGCGTCAGGACGGTCAGGCCAAGAGCTTGGGCGAGTGGCTGCGAGCGCGCGTCGTGGAACTCCCGGAGGCGCTGCTCTCTTGAGCTCGGTCGATTTCGAGGCCCGCGAGACCGTTCGTTTCCCCGGCGTCCGACCGCCGAAGCCGCTGCTCTCCCCGGAGACCGAGCGCAGACTCACGGCACGGCAGAAGGAGCTGCTCGACCAGCTGGAAGCGCTCGTCACCCGAAAGGGAGTCGCCGAGCGGACCATGGCCGAGATCGCCTCCGAGGTGAACTGCTCGCTTCGCACGCTGTACGGGATCTCTCCCAGCAAGGAAGAACTCGTGCTGACGATCGTCGATCGCCGGCTCCGGCGCATCGGTCGCGCTGCGATCTTGTCTCTCGACGCGTCCCTCGCGCCGCTCGATGCCCTGCGGGCCTACCTCGGGGGAGCGAACCAGGCGGTGCAGTCCGAGGCGATCGCCTTTTCGGAAGAGCTGGCCTCCCTTCCCGGCGCAAAGCGCCTCCTCGACGCCCACGAGGGATACGTCATCGCCGTGACCCAGAGCCTGCTCGATCGCGCCGTGGCGGGCGGGGAGATTGCCGCGGTCGACACCGCCTCGGTCGCCCACGTCCTGGGTGGACTCGGTCGGGAGTTCGCCCGCCCCGAGGTGGCCGAAGTGGCGGCGGAGTCACCGAAAGCGACGGCCGACGCCATTACCGGAATCATTCTCCGCGGACTCGAGCAGCAGCGCTAGATTAGCGCGGCGGTGCGAGGGCGAGAGAGTGGGAATGACCGTCGGTAGTGACATTCGGGCCCTCTGCAAGAAGTGTGGAGACGTGTGGCATGTGGTGATCGCACTGGCCGACCGCCGGATCGCAAAGGTCGAGTGTCTGGATTGTGGGGCCCGGCACCGCTATCGCAGCGCCGCGGGCGGAATCGGGGCCGCTCGGGGAAGCACCACCGCGCGGGCGACTCGGTCCCGCACAGGTAAGGGCAAGGAAAAGCAGATCGTGGTGGCCGACGAATCGCGTCCGCGCCGCGACTTCAGCATGAGTGATACGTATCGGGTGGGCGATCGCGTCGTTCACGCGAGCTTCGGCGAAGGCGTCGTACAGGAGATCGCGGGACCTGCGAAGATCGTGGTCTTCTTCGGAGTCGGCCCGAAGACGCTGGTCCACGGCCGTCGCGGGAAGTGAGCGACCTAGCCCGCCTCTGCTGCGGACTCGCGACGAGGGATCATGAATAAAGCGAACTAGTGGGACGGCTTCGCTCGCGCCAAATAGATGGCGTGCCGGAGACCGCCGCGGCCGGGTCGCTGGCGTCTTACGCTGAACCCCGCGCGATCGAGCTCGCGTTCGAAGGCCGGGTCGGGGTTCTCGGACCAGACGGCGAGGATCCCATTCGTGCCCAGGGCGGCGCGGGTCCGTGCGAGAGCCCGCTCCCCGTAGTGGGCGTGGTCGTCCGACTGCGAGTCGGGGTGAGGCCCCTCGTAGAGATCCAGGAGAATGGCGTCGAAAGGTGTGGCTCCGGGCCGTGCGGATTCGGCGATGGCGTCGGCCACGTCTCCGATCCGCACTTCTACGCGCTCGTCATCGGCGGCGCGATCGGTGAGTGCCGCCAAGGGACCCCGGCACCAACGCAGCACCGCCTCGTTGAGCTCGACCACCAGGAGCCGGGCTTCGGCGGGCATCGCATCGAGGGCCGCGCGCAGCGTACAGCCCATGCCCAGGCCGCCGATCAACAACCGGGGCGCCGATTTTTCGGCGATTTCCGCGCAGGCAGCCTGTGCGAGCGCGACCTCCGACCGGCTGGCCGCGCTGTTCATGAGAACCCGGCCCGCCAGCGTGATGAGGAATTCCCGCGAACCCCGCTGGCGAAGCTCCAGACGGCCTTCCTCGGTATCGACGCTGTCGAGAGTCTCCCAGGGACGCGTCACGGAGTGAGGGTAGCCTCGGGCTAAGGCCACGGGCGCGTCCTGCCGACCTTCGGTATGATTGCGCCAGCCTCAAAACAGGCCCTGCCCGTCTTCCCTCCCGAAGCTTCAGTTTGCAAGTCGGCCCGGTGTTCGTTTCGAAGCTGCCCACGTGAGCACAGGGCTCGTGTGGCGAACCGCCGACTCGAGCGCGAAGCGCTGGCATCATTCGCTGGCTGCACGCGCTAACGGCAGGACCCCGTCTGAAAATCCGACGGGAAACCAAATCAATTCCAGATTCGAATCCGAATTAGCAACCAATTCCGAATTAGAATCCGCGAGGAACTCAATTGTCTACTTCTGCAATGAACCAAACAACCCCCGCGCGCTCCTACGCGCGCGGCTTCGAGACTCTGGATCTCGACCCCAATTGGCTCGCTGTTCTCCAGACCCTCGGCTACACCGAGCCGACCCCGATTCAGCGAGACGCCATCCCTCACGTTCTCGAGGCCCGCGACGTGTT
>JAZFUU010000029.1:0-15480 GCA_036447375.1 Myxococcota bacterium | reverse complement strand
CTCCTCGACGAAGCCGCGCATCTGGAAGAGCCGACCGAACACCTCGTAAAGGCTGCTCAGCCAGGTGACCGCCGGCGCCCACGCGACGCCCGACGCCGCCTGGAAATCGACGGGATAGGGGTTCGCCCAGGAGCCCGCCGGTGGCATCTCGATGTTCCAGGCCGAGATCGGACCCGAGTTGAACATGTCGAAGCCGACGATGTGCGAGTAGCCCATCATCAATCCGGACTTGAGTGCCGTCGGGCTGATGTTCTCGCCGAAGGGCACGGTGCCGCTGGCGCCGGCCAGGGAGAGGTCCACGCTGGCGTCAGCGTTGATGCTGAGCTCCATGGGCAGGTTGAACATGCAGTCGATGTCCTGCTTGGCCATCAGGACGCGCTTGCCCTTCATCGCCAGGTCCTTGAATTGCGACTTGCGAATGCGGCCCGGCACGGTCTGGGTTTTGACGCGCGCCACCGCATAGCGGCGGCTGTCTTCGACATATTCCTGGCTCGCGTCCTTGAAGAAGTCGAGGCCGTACTTCTCGATCACCTCGTGCAGGCGCTCGCGGATCGTGATGCAGCCCGACAGCCGGCCGCGCGCGTCGCCCATCACGAAGTCCGGAGTGCGCGTCCGCGAGCGGATGCGCAGCTCGTACCACGGGTAGAAGCGGTCCTCCTCGCCGACGCGCTCCATCGAGATCGCGATGCCGTCCGAGTAGCAGTCGGGATTTATGAAGCCGATGGAGCCCGGAGTGACGCTGCCCGCGTCCGCGACGTGGCTCACACACGACGCCCAGGCGACAAGCTCGCCCTCGTAGAAGAGCGGCATGCACATGTCGAAGTCGGGCGAGTGGATCCCGCCGTAGTGGGGATCGTTGTTCTCGAAGATGTCGCCCTGCTTGAAGCCCGGGTACTCCTCGTAGCCGAGGTCGATGAAGTTCTTGATCATGTCGGCGAGCAGGCCCGCGTGGGCCGAGATGCCGCGCGAGATACATATCGCCTCGCCGGTGGGCGTGTGCAGGGCCCAGAGCGCATCCCCGCCCTCCGCCGCGATGGGCGACGAGGAAACCTTGCAGCCCGTCGCCCAGGCCGCGTTGCAGAGGTTGGAGAGGATGTGCCAGACCGCCTCGTAGGTGCCCGGATCCGTCTCCTTGCGCTTCAGCCTCTCCAGGCCGAAGAGGTTTCCCGTCTCTTTGAACACGTCGCCGTTCGACTTGATCTGATCCTTGAGCGAGCGCGTCGCCATCAGGAATCCACCCTCGTAAGCCAGTAGATGTCATGCTCGTCGATGCGGACGTGCCACTCCGGCGGCACGACGAGCGTCGTGTTCGAGGCCTCGATCACCGCCACGCCGTCGATCTCGTTGCCCGGTACCAGGGACTCCATCTCCCAGATGTCAGCTTCCTGCCACTTACCGCGCATGTAGACCGGACGCTTGCACTTGAACGCCTTCTCCGGCGGAGCCTTGTCGGAGAGCTCGAACTTGCGCAGGACCGGCTTGACGGTATCGACCTTGGCGATCACGCAGACTTCGGTGATGTGATAGGCGCCGACGTCGGGCCGCGCGGCCAACGTGAACATCTTCGTGTAGAGCTCTTCGAAGGCCTTGATCAGCGCGTCCATGTCTGCGCTGGAGTCCAGCGTCGCTACCGGAGACTCGACCTCGACGTCGTCCAGCTGGCCGTAGTACTTCATGTACACGACGCGCTGGATCGAAATCTGATCCTCGTCGAAGCCCTCCTCCTGAAGCTCCTTGAGCAACTCGGCCTCGAGCGCCTGCCAGGCTCCCGTCACCGGCGCCAGATAGGCGAGCTTGGTGGCGTCGTCGAGATCCGGCGTGATGACCGCACCGACACTCTTGTGGCGTCGGTGCGAGTAGTCCATGCAGGCGCCGCCCCAGGCGGAGAAGCCGCCCGCGTGGGGAACGGTGCAGACCGCCTTCCACGGGTAATCGCCCGCGTAGCCGAGCAGGTGCAGCGGGCCGCCGCCGCCGTAGCCGAGCAGCACGTACTCGCGCAGGTCGTAGCCGACCATCAGGCTCTGTACGAGATGCTCGCGCATCATGACGTTCAACAGCTCGAGACAGGTCTCGGCCGCCTCGTAGATATCCAGACCGAGCGGGTCGGCGACTTTCTCCTTGAAGGACTTGTAGGAGGCAGCCTTGTTGATCTTGACCTTACCGCCGAGATAATTGGTCTCGCTGAGGATGCCGAGCAACAGATTGACGTCGTTGATGGTCGGGACCTCATTCCCCGCCTCCATGAACACCGGCCCCGGCGTTCCGCCGGCGGAGTCCGGACCGAGCTTGATCCGGTTCGTCTGGGGATCGATCCGGATGTACGTCCCGGTGCCGGCGCCGATGGAGGTGATGCCGAGCATGGGCACGTTCACGTACATGCCCTGGAAGCCGGGCTCGCGATCGATCGGGAGCACGCCGGCGGTGATCGCGCCCGCGTCGAAAGACGTCCCGCCGACGTCGGAGCACACGATGTTCTCCTCGCCGATCACGGTCGATAGATACTTGGCGCCCATCAGCCCGCCCACGGGCCCGGACATCGCGGCCTCGAAGAGGCGCGGGTAACGGATGTTGGTGATGCCGCCGTAGCCGAGCACCGTCTTCAGGCTGTGCGGATAGCCGATCTTGGCCAGCTCTTCCTCGATGCGGAAGAGCTGCTTGCGGGCGGGATCCGAGGCGTAGGCCTGGATCACCGTGGCGTTGGCCCGGGAGATCTCGCGGGTGGTGGGCGCCACCTGGCTCGAGAGCTCCAGCACGACCTCGCGCCCGACCTCCTTCATCACCCGGCGTGCGATCTCGGCGGCGCGCAGCTCGTGCTGCGGGTTGTTGAACGACTGCAGGAAGATGATGGCGATCGCCTCCACCTGCTCGTCGACCAGAAGCTCGCGGATCCCCCGCTCGACCTCGTGTTCGTAGATCGGGATCACCGCCTTCCCGAACATGTCGATGCGCTCGGTGACTCCGCGCGCCAGCTTCCGCGGCACCAGCGGGATGCGGTGCTTGCGGTATTGCATGTGGGTGATCTCGGACCACTGGGCGCCGATGAAGGTCTGCGAGCCGCGGCCCTGGGCGATGATGTCTTCGAAGCCGCGGGTGACCAGGATCCCCGTCTTGTACCCGCTCATGTTGATGACGGTGTTGAGCATCGAGGTGCCGGTGTAGATCGCCGTCTCGATCTGTTTGCCGAAGTCCTTGCCCTCGGCCTGGGAAATCCCCATGTACTCGAGGGCCTCCCAGAACGACTCCATGTAACCGATGCTCTCGTCGTGCGGGGAGGTCGGGGCCTTGCCGATGATGCTGCGGCCCTCTTCGTCGACAATGATGACGTCGGTCATGGTGCCGCCGGCGTCACAGCCCACCAGGTAGCGGGGCGTCGCTCGTTTCTCCGTCACTTGACCTGCCTTCCGAAGAGCCGGAGGAAGAAGCGTGCCACGGACGCCCAGGCGACGCCGAAGATCACGCGCAGCAGGGGGATCGATTCCTCGCGGGCCGGAACCACCTCGCCGGCCGCCGACGCGGGTGCCTCCAGGGCCTGGCGCGTCTGCTCCACGAACTGCCCGAAGAGCTGGCTCGACACGCCCTGGATCATTCCCCGGCCGATCTGCATCACGCGGCCGGTGAGATCCACCTCGGCCGTGGCGATCACTTCGGTATGTCCGTCGGGGAGGGCGCGCAGCTGACTGGTCACTATGCCCTTGGCGGTGCCACCACCGGTCTCGCGCCCCTCGGCCAGCATACACACCCGGTGTGCCTGCTCGTCGACCTCGGTCAGCTGTACCCGGCCGCGATAGCGCGTGGTGATGGCACCCAGCTTGATCTTCACGGCGCCCTCGAAGGTCCGATCGTCGATCACCCGCTCGAGCTCGGCGCCGGGCATGCATGCGACGACGCGGCGCGGGTCCAGCAGAAACTGCCAGACGGTCTCTATAGGCACCGCGATCCGGAAACTCTCGTCGATCTGGATCGACATGGGGAGGTCGTGCCGCTCCGCTGCTTGAGGCTGACTCGCAAGAAAGTAGCTTACTTGTGAGTTAGCACCAGCCGGCGGACTCCCTCTGGGCCCGGCGCCAGTCCTCCGGGGTATCGATATCCGCGGGCGGAAGGCCCCCCAGGGTCAGCTCGTAGAGCCAGTCCGGCCGGGCTCTCAGCAGGTCCCGGGCCCCTCGGTCCCCCTCCAGCCGCGCCAGTTCCGCCCAGGTGTGGCGGGCCAGAAACACCGGATGACCGGGCACTTTCTCGCCTGCGGCCCCGGTATACACGGGCCGGACCGCGGGGGATCCTGCCTCGAGGAAGGCTTCGGCCACCCGGTCGATCAGCGCGGCGGTCACCGAGGGCTGGTCGCCGAGCAGGATCGCCGCCGCCCCAGCCGCCGGGTCCGTCGAGCCCAGACCGAGCGCGAGGGAGCTGCCCTGCCCCTCCCGGTGGCGGCGATTCACGATGACGCGACACGGAGGCCGGGCCGGCAGTCGTAGCGCGTCGAGGATCTCGGTGGAACGGTGACCCAGCACCAGAATCAGCTCGTCGAGACACGAGGCAGCCGCTTCGTCGAGGCTGCGTTGCAGCATGGGTCGCCCGCCGAGGGACAGGGTCTGCTTGGGACGACCCATTCGCGCGGATGCCCCGGCCGCCAGGACGATCCCCGAGAGGTAGATCTTCTCGCGGCCGCCGACGCGGAGCGGCTCTTCAGCTGGCATGGATGGGTTCCTTCCCGGCGCTCAGCGGCCGGGCGTCTCTGATATTTCGGACGGCCACCATCTCGGCAAGGATCGCCAGGGCCGTCTCCTCTGGACTGCGACTGCCGAGGTCCAGGCCGACCGGACCTCGAATGCGTGCCAGCTCTTCCTCGCCAAAGCCCTGCTTCCGAAGTTGCGCCTTGCGCCCTTCGTGGGTTCTTCGGCTCCCCATCGCCCCGACGTAGCAGGCGGGAGAACCCAGAGCCTGCGCCAGCGCGGGAAGGTCGACCTTGGGATCGTGAGTCAAGGTGAGCACGAAGCAGCCTTTATCGAGACCGGCAGCCTCCAGAGCGGGCCTCGGCCAGTCCGGGATCACTTCGTCCGCTTCGGGAAAGCGCTCCGCGTTCGCCCAGGCACGGCGCGGATCGATCACGGTCACCCGGAAACCCAGCTCTTTGGCCATGCGGCACAGTGGAATCGCCGTGTGTGTGCCCCCCACGATAAACAGGCGCGACGCCGGGAGCACGGCATCGAAGAAGATCGCCACGTCGCCGTCCCGCCCCGGGAACTCGACGACGCGCGCGGCACTCTCGCCGGACAGCGCGCGCGCACGCTCGACGATCGCGGCATCCAGTTCGGGTTCGATCGAGCCGGTCGTCTGCTCGCCGTCGACAACCAGTTTGCGTCCACGCAGAGCCGCCGGGGCCACGCCGACACAGAATACGACGGAGCGCCGCGACTCGAGTGCGGCGCCCAGGGCGCGCCAGGGTTCGTCGTCGGAAAAGCGCTCGATCAAGACCTCGATGCGCCCGCCACAGCTCAGTGCGGCCTCGAAGCTCAACTCGTCGCCGATCCCATAGCTCGCCAGTTCCGGGCCGCCTGTGTCGAGAACCCTCCAGGCGGTCTCCACTACGTCGTTCTCGACGCAACCACCGCTCACAGAGCCGAGCACGCGGCCCCCTCGCGTCACACCGAGCCGGGCTCCCGGACGCCGCGGGGCCGAGCCGCGCACGCGGACCAGGGTGGCGAGGGCGACCTCCTCACCCTCGGCCTGCCATCGTCGGAGCTCAGCGAGTATCTCTTTCATCGGCATGTCCGTCAGCTCTGGGTTTCGTCGGCTCTGGGTATCCAAGAACTGGCCGCGGGACCGGCTGCCCTCGTAACATAACGATGACCGGGCCGCCGTGCTCGACACCCGCGTTGGACGCGCAGCGAGCCGACGGTTAGCTTGCGGCACCCGCTGTGTGCCGGAGTGAGAGGGGTTCGCGATGGATCCGACGCGCGAGATCTACTGGAACATCGTCAACGAAGGACTGCTGTACGTGCTCGCAGTCCCCGCCCTGGCATTTTTCGCCTGGGGCGTGTGGCGGCGAATCCGGCTGTGGCGCCTGGGCGCTCCCGAAACGCGGTTGGACCGCATTCCGGAGCGCGTCCGCGGCGTCCTGACGGAGGTCTTCGGCCAGCGGCGGCTGCGGCGGCGATCCTTCCCAGCCGTCATCCATCTCCTCATCTTCTACGGATTCCTGGCCCAGTTCGTGGCGACGTCCCTGGTCTCGCTGCAGGAGTGGACCGGCGTGCACTTTCTGCGCGGCTCCTTCTACCTGGGTTTCTCGCTGGGCAGCGACGTCTTCGGGATCCTCGCCATCGTCGGCCTGTGTCTGGCGCTCTGGCGACGGCTGATTCTGCGTCCGCCCCATCTCCACTCCTTCGTCGACGACTGGCTCAGCCTGGGACTCCTGCTGCTGCTCTTTGTGCAGGGATTCGCAGTCGAGGGTTGTCGCATCGCAGTCACCGAGTTGTCGCAGCAACCGGAGCTCGCGCGTTGGTCTCCCGGTGGCTACGTCGTGGCGCTGCTGATCGAAGACCTCGGCGCCGCTCGCCTGAGTGCGATTCACCGCTTCCTGTGGTGGTTTCATGCGGCCACCGCCTTCGGCTTCATCGGATACATGAGCCACGGAAAACTCGGTCATATCTTCTACGGGCCGCTGAACATCTTCCTGCGCAATCTCGACGGCAGCGGGAAGCTGTCGCATCCGGACATCGAGGCCGTGCTCGACAGCGACCCGGACGCCCTCGAACACCTGGGCGTGGCGAAAATCGACGACTTCAAGTGGAAGCAGCTGCTCGACCTGGACACCTGTGTGAACTGTGGGCGCTGCGAAGAGGTGTGCCCGGCCACCCTGAGCGGCGCCGCACTCAGCCCTCGCAAGCTGATCCAGGACCTGATGGCGCACCTGCACGAGACGGGCCCCAGCTTGCTGGCGGCCTCCTCCTCCGGATCGAACGCGGAATCGCCCCTCTCCGACGTGCATCCGCTGGTCGCTGCGTCTTCCGAACAGTCGGCTCGGGCGGCCGTGCTGGAAGAAGAGATCTGGGGCTGCCGCACCTGCGGTGCCTGCCAGACAGAGTGCCCGGTGGCCGTCGAGCACATCCCCACCATCCTCGACATGCGCCGCAACCTGGTCATGACCAAATCGCGCATGGGCGAGGACACCCAGCAGTTCCTCAAGAACATCGAAGACCGGACGCATCCCTGGGTGGGAACGGCTCACGATCGCGAGGGCTGGTTCGCCGACCTGGACATCAAGGTGCTGGGCAGGGGCGACACCGCGGAGTATCTCTTCTGGGTCGGCTGCACCGGGGCGTTGGTCGACCGGAACATCAAAGTCACCCGCGCCATGGTCCGGGTGCTTCAGGCGGCGGGCGTCGATTTCGCCGTGCTGGGTGCCGAGGAGTCGTGCACGGGCGATCCCGCGCGCCGGGTCGGCGAGGAACTCAGCTTCCAGACCTGCGCCAAGACGAACGTCGAGACCTTCGAGAGATACGGCGTGGAAAAGATCATCACGACCTGTCCCCACTGCTTCAACAGCTTGAAGAACGAGTATCCGGATTTCGAAGGACGCTACGAGGTCATCCATCACACCCAGCTGATCGCAGACCTGGTCCGCCGCGGGCGTCTTCGACTCCGCGAAGAGCTGACCTCGCTCACCTACCACGATCCCTGCTACCTCGGCCGCCACAACGGGGTGTACGACGAACCCCGCGAGGTCCTCGAGAGCCTCTCGCAGCCGGGCGGCTTTCAGGACATGGAGCGAAGCCGATCCCGCGCGCTGTGCTGTGGGGCGGGAGGGGGCTACGCGTGGATGGACGACGCTCCCCCGAGGCGAATCAACCAAATGCGCCTGGATGACATTCGCTCCAGCGGCGCCAAAACCGCGGCCGTCTCGTGTCCTTTCTGCATGCAGATGTTCGACGACGCCGTGGCCAGCAAAGATTCGGAAGAGAACATCCGCGTGGCCGACGTCGCAGAGCTGGTGGCCGAAGCCCTCGAAGAGGAAGCATGAGCCGCGCTCCCTCCAACGGGTTGCTGCAGGAACTGGCCGACCGGGAAGCGATCCGCGATCTCGCCTGTCGTTACGCTCACCACGTCTGGCAGAAGCAGGCCGCCGCTGCCGCTCTGCTTTTTACCGAGGACGGCGAGATGGACACGGGTGAGCCGCCGGTGCTCCGAGGTCGTGCGGCGCTGCGCGAAGCCTACGAGCGCGTTCTGAGCGACGGCCACTTCCAGCCTTTTGTCTCGAACCACGTCATTTCCCTCGCCGGGGATGAGGCGAGCGGAACCTGCTACCTCGACCTGCGCACGATCACCGACGATCGCAGCATGATCGGATCCGGCTACTACGAGGACCGCTATCGGCGGGTGGGCGAGGAGTGGAAGTTCCGGTCGCGGAATCTTCACATGTCGTGGTTGGTGCCTCTCGACGAGGGCTGGGCGCATCCGAAGTCCTGATCGGCGGGTAGGCGGAGAGTCGGATTTCAGTCGCGTCGACTCCACAGGTCCTGGTTGGTGCTTCCCAAGCGGACTAGAAGTCCTAATCAGCGGCCTGCCGCGCCGCGTCCAGGTCCTGGCGCAGGGTCCGCCCGGCCATGGTGAACACGATGCTGGAACCGCCGCCCACGATACCGACGAAGAGCATCGACCAACGAATGGCCTCCTGCCCGTAGTCGTCGGCCAGCTGATCGTTCATGAATCCCATCAGCAGCGGACCGACTCCGAGGCCGACCAGGTTCACCACGAAGAGATTGACCGCGGAGGCTGTGGCACGTATGCGCGGGACGACGAGGCTCTGGATCATCGAGAGCATGGGACCGAGGTACATGCTCGCCAGCAGATGAAAGGGAATGAAGCAGAGGAGCGCGCCGATCCGACTTTCGAGCAGGACAAAGCCCACCACGAAGGGGACCGCGGCCGCCAGCTCGATCGCCGGTAGCCAGACATACCAACGCGGGTCGCGGCGGCCCATGGCGTCGGCCCAGCGGCCGCCCAGGATGGCGCCGAGGCCTCCCGTGATGCCGATGGCGAGGCCGAGCCAGACCCCCACTTCCACCATCCCCATCCCGTGGACGCGCATCAGGAAGGTGGCACCCCAGGTGAGCACTCCGTAGCCGGAAAGAGACATCACCGAGGTGGCGAGTACCACCAGGACGAACGAACGGTTTCGCGCGAGGTCGCGCAGCACTTGCCTCAGGGGAACGGCCTCGTCACGTCCTGGCGTCGTGCCCGCCTCCGAATAGCCCCGCGGCAGCTCTCGGATCGTGAGGCGTACCAGCGCCGCCAGCGGAAGACCGGCCAGCCCGATCACGAGGTATACGGTGCGCCAGCCGAAGTGGTGACCGATGTAGCCACCCCCGAGGTAGGCGGCCGCCACACCGAGGTAGACCCCCGCGCCGTAGATGGAGAGCGCCGTGGCGCGCCGCTCCGGCGGGAAATAGTCGGAGATGAGCGAGTGGGCCGGCGGACTTCCCGCCGCCTCCCCGATCCCCACGCCGACCCGCGCCGCCGCCAGCTGCCAGAAATTCTTCACCAACCCGGAGGCCGCGGTCATGGTGGTCCAGACCACGAGACCCAGGGCAATCACGGAGCGGCGCGAGGTTCGGTCCGCGAATCGCGCGATGGGAATGCCCGCGAATGTGTAGAAGAGCACGAAGGCCGGCCCGGTGAGGAATCCCATGTAGGTATCCGACACATCCAGCTCCTCCTTGATGGCGGGGAGTAGGATGGAGAGCACCTGACGGTCGATAAAATTGAAGACGTAGACGACGAACAGGAGTCCGAGGACGTAACGAGAGTAACCACTCGAGACACGGGGAACGCTCACCGGTCTTTCTGCCGAACTCATGGGGCGCACTCTACAGCAGGAACGTTGCTAGTGTGCCGGTTCACCGGTTCCCAGCGACGTCCGGGGGAATGAAGAAGCGGCATGGATCTGCGCGGCGGACTCGTGCTCGGCGCCCGGGCTGCCGGCGCGATGAGTCGAATCCTGGACGACCGCGTCGGGGAGAGCCTCGGTAGTGCACTGCCCCGTACGGCCGTGCAGCTTGCGCGGCCGGAGGTAGTGAACGCACTGCTTCGAGACCACGCCCCCAACGGATCGGTGTCTCTCCCCCCGATTCGCGCGGTTCACCTGCCCGGCGTCGAGTTCGAGAGCAGCAACTGCACCAATTTCCTGATCGAACTCGAAGCCACCCTTCGGACAGTGCTTCGCCGCAGCGTCGCTGCGATCGAACGGCTCGACTTCGGCTCGTGGCTGGCAGGTCTCTGATTATTCGACCGCTTCGGACGGAATCTTGAAGTGGGTCTGATAGTCGTGGAACCGCTTGCGCAGATCCCGCTCGTCCATGCCCGTGTCCGCGAAGCTGTAGAGATGCCGGCCATGCTTGTCGGCGGGGTTGTCGTCCAGGAACGACTGCATGGCGTTCGCTGCACCGTCGGAAAGATCGAGGCCGAAGTGCTGATACGCGCGACGAACCGTACCCACCTGGTCTTTCATGAAGTCCTGGAAGTACAGGTCCACCACCTGGCTCTCGGGCAACTTTCCCGAGCTCCGGTAGGCCACGGTGTTGTCATAGGCTTTGGCCAACGCCATCGCGTAGTACTCCGCGACGTCCGGAAGCGACACGTGGTTGCTCGAGAGCCTGCGAAGTGCAGCCACCAGGCTGCTGATGGACACCAGCACACGCACGGGATCGCGATGCGTCTGCACGAAGAGCGCATCGGGGTATTCGCGGTGGACGTGCTGGAGATGCCACATGTGCTGCGGCGACTTCAGGGCCCAGCGTTTCCCCGGCGCCTTCCACTGCAATAGCTGAAGGAAACGCCGGTGCCAGCGAAGGGCCGAACGCATGTCGTGATCCAGGACCCAGCGATCATAGGTCGAGACGTCGAATTGGGTCTGGTAGATCATGCTCTCGAAGTCGTGCGACGTGATGGCGACGCATTCCTGCGCGCGCTCGGCGCCCATGGGGTGCATCCTCTTGAACTCGGGGATCAACGCATCGACCCGGTCCAGGTCCGCTTGCACCTGCGCGATGCGGGGGTCCGTGTGAAAGGTCGCGGTCTCCGGTGGGGGAAGCGGGTAACACGTCTCCCAGGTCAGCGGCACCCGGATATCGGGATCCATGGCGAGCAGGTCGTGAAAGATGGACGTTCCGGTCCGCGGCGGGCCGACGACGAAGATCGGGGGCGCGACCGGCTGCTCGGTGATTTCCGGGTGCTGTCGGAAGAGCTCCACCATCCGCAGGCGATTCTCCAGCGTCCGGAGCAGATCGCCCCTGGCGACGAGCCTTCCCAGCAGGGACAGCTTCGCTTCCCCCTCGAGGCTCTCGATCAGCAGGCCCAGGGGCTCTCGAAATTCGTCGCCGCCGAAGTCCGTCAGTCCGGTCTTCGCCGAGGCGTTTTCGAGGAGCGAATCGACGCTCAGCCGAATCGGCTGCAGTCCGATCAAGCGGGCGCCCTTACCCGCCAGATTCATGAGTCTCACCGGAAGAGGCAACGAATGCGCGCTCGCAGTCATGGCGTCATCCCTCTTCGTGCCCCATCGACGAATATGGCATATTTTCGGGAACCTCGATGGCAGACGAAGTGGATGAACTGCGAGCGCGACTCGAAAAGTACGTCGGAAAACCGATGGGCCCGCCGTCGGTGGCACCCGATGCGGTCAACGTGCCCATGATTCGACATTGGGTCGACGCCCTGGACGACCGCAACCCGGTGTATCTCGACGAAGAGTTCGCCGCGACCACCCGCTTCGGCGGAATCGTTGCGCCACCCGCGATGCTCCAGGCCTGGACGATGCCCCGCCCCCGGATCGAGGGCATCGCCGAGCGGGGCGGCGCTCCGGCCAAGATGCGGTTTGACAACCCGATCATTCCCCTCGACGAGGCGGGCTACGTGGGCACCCTGGCCACGAACTCGGAGCTCGAGTTCGTGCGCTACCTGAGGCCCGGAGACCATTTGCTCACGTCGACCGAGGTGGAATCCATATCGAACCGAAAGACGACCTCGCTCGGAAAGGGGTATTTCTTGACCTGGGTGACCACCTACAAGAACGGCGACGGCGAGGTCGTGGGCCGACAGCTCTTCCGCATCCTCAAATTCGACCCGACCACGATCGGGGCGGCCTCATGACGAGTGGACCCGTTCACTCCCTGCGAAGCACTGAGATCGCCGTCGGCGACGAGATGCCGCCCTTCGATCTACAGGTCACCTCGACGGTGATCGTCGCCGGGGCCATCGCCTCTCGCGACTTCATGCCCGCGCACCACGACAGTGAGTTCGCGAAGGTGCAGGGCGCACCGGACATGTTCATGAACATCCTCACCACCAACGGCTATGTGTCGCGTTTCGTCACCGATTGGGCCGGACCCGAAGCGATGGTTCGCAGCATTGCGATCCGCCTCGGCGGCCCGGCGATCCCCGGCCAGCCCCTGCGATTTTCCGGACAGGTCACCCAGGTGAGTCGCGAGGGGGACGAGTGCGTGATCGAGCTGGCCATTCGGGCGGTGAACGATCTCGGAGATCACGCGACGGGCACGGTTGTGGTTTCTCTGCCCGTCAGTTGAAGTCGGAAAAAGAGGGCTGAGAAATCGTGGCTAAGACCCTTCACCTGCTGGGACCATGAGTCGAACCCGGGCGCACATCGTCGGCGTTGGAGAGTCGCGATACACCCGATGGGGAAAAATCGGAGATGTGACGGAGCACGCCCTGGCGTGCCAGGCGATCCAGTCTGCCGTCACGGATGCCGGCCTCTCGATGGACGACGTCGACGGCCTGGCTTCCTTCGCCGACGATCGCAATGAGGCCGTCTTCCTCGCGGCGGAGCTGGGGCTCCCGGCGCTGCGCTTCGGAAACATGGTCTGGATGCCGGGGGGAGGTGGAGGCTGCGCGGCCATCTCAAATGCCGCGATGGCTGTGGAGACGGGTCAGGCCGAAGTGGTCGTGGTCTACCGCTCGCTCTGCCAGGGGCAGTTCTTTCGATTCGGCACCGCGGGGATGAATGCGGAAGCTCCCGCCGATCCACAGCCCCCGAAGCTGCAGCAAGCCAGTTCGTTGATGCTGGCCTCCATGGGGTTCGCCATGCCCTACGGCCTGTTGATCGCTGCCGCGGCGTACGCCCTGCCGACCCGACGCCATATGCATCTCTACGGAACCACGAGCGAGCAGCTGGGCCGGATTGCGGTGACATTTCGGGAGCACGCGAATCGCAATCCGCGCGCCGTCATGGGCGGGCGCCCAATGACGCTCGCAGATCACCAGGCGTCACCCATGATCGCGGATCCCCATCGCCTGTTCGATTGCTGTCTCGAGAGCGATGGAGCCTGCGCGGTCGTCGTCACCACTCAGGAGCGCGCAAGCGACCTCGCGAAGCGACCGGTCGAGATCCTCGCAAGCGAACAGGGGGCACCCCGGGGATACGCGTTTGGGCCTTTTACCAACGCCAACATTGCCGACGAAATCTACGCGACCGGCGGCTGCGAAGAGATGGCGGGTCGCCTCTGGGGCAAAGCGGGCCTTGGCCCGGGCGATGTCGACGTCGCTCAGATCTACGATCACTTCACGGGTTGCGTCCTCATGCAGATCGAAGACTACGGTTTCTGCAAGCGAGGCGAGGGCGGCCCCTTCATCGAAAGCGGCGCCCTTTCCTGGCAAGGCGGGAGCCTCCCCACCAACACTCACGGTGGAAGCCTCTCGGAAGCCTACATCCACGGACTCAACCACGTCGTCGAGGGCGTACGCTCATTGCGCGGCGAGTCCACCAGCCCGGTCGAGAACGCCGAGGTCTGCCTGGTCACGAGCGCAGCCTGCGTTCCCTCGAGCGCAATCCTTCTGGGAAAAAAGTGATTCTGGGGGAAAAGTGAGCGAACGTTTCTTTCCCGACACCATGCCGCCGCCGTTGGCGAACACCACCACATACCCCTGGTGGAAGGCCGCCGCCGAGCACCGACTCGTCGTACAACGCTGCACAGCGTGCCAACACACGCGGCTTCCACCGGCGCCGGTCTGTCCCAAATGCCGCTCCGCAGAATCCGATTGGAAAGAGGTCTCGGGCCGAGGGGAAGTCTATACCTACACTCTCGTGCACCGGGCCATCGCAGCGGGCCAGAAGCTCCCCTGCATCATCGCGGTCATCGCCCTGGAGGACGCGGGCGGCGTGCGAATCATCTCGAATCTTGTCGACGTGAATCCGGACGCACTCGAGATCGGATTGCCGGTCGAACTCGTCTGGGAGGATATGGGCCCGGATCTGGCGATTCCGCGCTTTCGGCCTTCGGGGAAATAGCGCCGCTGTTGTCATAACCCGGCTCGGCATGCGATCCTGCCGTGGCAGCTCCGAGGAGACCCCGCGATGAAGTGCACCGACTGGTTCATCGACGCAGACACCCACATCACCGAGCCGGGGGACGTCTGGACCTCGCGCCTGCCCCAGAAGTTTCAGGACGCGGCGCCGCGCATGATCCGCACGGATGACGGTGTCGACGTATGGCGTTTCGGACGAACCGAGCGCGCGATCCCGGTGGGCGCTACCGCGGTGGCGGGCTGGCCCGAGCCCTTCCCTTCCGTTCCCAAGAATCTCGACGAGTGCCCGCCCGCCGCCTACGACGCCAAGGCGCGCCTCGAGTACATGGACGAAATTGGCGCCTGGGCGATGGCCCTCTACCCCAACATCGGAGGCTTCGGCAGCGAGTCGTTCCTCGGACTGGACGATCCCGAGCTCATGCTCGCATGCGTGCGGGCCTACAACGACTGGCTCATCGAGTGGATCGCTCCCGATCCGCGCCGGTTCATCCCGGTGATGGCGACACCCTTCTGGGACGTCGACGCCGCGGTGACAGAGATCCAGCGATGCCGCGAGATCGGGCATCGGGCCATCCTCTTCACGAGCGCTCCCCAGGATTTCGGAATGCCGCTCATCGGCGACCCGCATTGGAATCCCATCTGGACTGCCGCCCAGGACGTCGACCTCCCCATCAGCTTGCACATCGGCAGCGGGGACTTCCAGGATCAGCTCATGAATCCGGCGCGATTCGCCACTCACGGCATCGGGCCCACCATCGTCTCGGGTTCGATGTCCATCCTGCTCACCAACGCAATCCAGTTGATGGATGTCGCGATGTCGGGAATCCTGCCGAGAAATCCGAAGCTCCGGATCGTCTCTGTAGAGAGCGGAATCGGGTGGCTGCCTTTCGTGAAAGAGGCCCTCAACCACGGCTTCGACTACGCAAACGTCCGGAACGAGAAACCGGAGTTCGTGAAGCGACCCGGCGACTACCTGCGCGAGCAGGTCTGGGCCTGCACGTTCTTCGAGGAGTTTGCCACGAATCACTGCCTCGAGGAGATCGGAACCGATCGCGTGCTCTTCGAGACCGACTATCCCCACCCGATCTGCCTGTATGGAGCGGAAGTCCGCGAGAAGATCGACGCGGCCTTCGGCGACCTGTCCCGAGAAGTTCGCGACCGGGTCCTCTTCGG
>JAZFUU010000028.1:0-13617 GCA_036447375.1 Myxococcota bacterium | reverse complement strand
TGGCCCACCATGTGACCCACCGAGCCGGCTGCCGCCGAAACCACTACGGTCTCGCCTGCCTTCGCCCGGCCGACCTCGAGTAGACCAAAGTAGGCGGTGAGGCCATTGGTTCCGAGGGCGCCGAGGTGGAGGACGGGGTCCGCAGAGTCATCGATCTTCGTCAGGTGCCGGGGCGATAGCGCCGAGTAGTCCTGCCATCCGGTGGGTGCTGTGACGAGATCGCCCGGCGAGAAGTCGGGTGCGTTGCTGGCTTCGACTCGCGCCACGCCACTTCCACCCATCACGCTTCCCGCTCTCGCGGGGCCCGCGTAGCTTGCACTGCCCTGCAGGCCCGCGCGTTGTCCGGCGCCGATGGTGAGGGCCAGCGTGCGGCAGAGAACCCTTCCCTCGCCAACCCCGGGCACACCGCTCCTGCGGAGCTCGAAGTCCGAAGGCTGCAACGGGCCTCGCGGAAGCGATGCGATCACGATCTGTCGATTCTCGGCCATGACGATCTCTCTCCGGTTCAATCGTCTAGATTCGACCGTTCACATCCTTCCAGTACCGATCCCTGAGTTTTCGCTTCGCCATCTTTCCGGTCTCCGTGCGCGGCAGTTCGACGACGAAGTCGACGCTGCGAGGGCATTTGTAGTGCGCGATACCCTTGCGGCAGTAGTCGATCAATTCTTGCTCCAGTGCGGGGCCCGCCTCGCGCCCATCGACCGGAATGACGACCGCCTTGACCTCTTCTCCCATCTCCGCGTTCGGCACACCGATCACCGCCACATCGTCCACCTTCGGATGCATGATCAAAAGATCTTCGGTCTCCTGTGGATAGATGTTCATGCCGCCGGAAATGATCATGTGTGATTGTCGATCGGTCAGAAACAGATAGCCATCGGCATCTAGGTAGCCGACGTCACCCCGAGTGAACAGCTTCCCTCGATACGTATTCGCAGTTTTCTCGTCGTCCTTGTGATACCGAAAGCGGTTCGCTTCGTTGTCGGGGGCTTCGAAGTAGATGTTGCCTTCAACGCCCGCCTCGATGATCGCCTGCCCTTCATCATCGAGAATATGGATCGTTCCCGACGCCAGATGGCGGCCGACCGAGCCCTTGTGATTCATCCAGTCGTCGGCTCGGATCAACGTGCCGCCCCCCTCGGTTCCGGCGTAATACTCGACGATCGCGTCCCCCCACCATTCGATCATCTGCTCCTTGAGCGGGATGGGGCACGGTGCAGCCGCATGCACCGCGAGCCGCAAGCTCGAAAGGTCGTACTTCTGCTTGACCTCCTGGGGAAGCCGCAGAAGCCGGCGAAAGTGGGTGGGGACCCACTGCGATGTCGTAATGTTGTGGCGGTCGATCATTCGAAGGGCTTCTTCGGGGTCGAACTGGCGCATGATGACGCTGGTCGCACCGATGCGCTGTTGTGCCGCGGTGTATACGAGCGGCGCGGCGTGGTACAGCGGCGCCGGTGTCAGATAGTGATCGTCTTCGACCATTCCGAACATCGCTGCCATGGCGATGGTTACGATATTCGCGGCGGGATCTCCGGCTGGGACTTTCGCTAGCGGACGTCGTACGCCTTTCGGGCGCCCCGTCGTGCCGGATGAGTAGAGCATGATCGAGCCCTCGAACTCATCGCCGAGTTCGGCTTCCTTCGGCACGTTGGCCAGGAGACTCTCGAGCGACTCAAAACCGGCGGTGTCGCCGCCAATACAGATTCTTTTGACGAGACGAGAATTGCTCGCTGTGGCCTTTGCCGCGATTTCACCGAAGCGCTGATGTGCCACCAGAGCCTTTGCATCACAGTTGTCGACGATGTACTCGACTTCGTCGACCTGGAGATGCCAGTTCACGGGCGTAAAGTAGAGCCCAATGCGATGGGCAGCCCAGAAGACGTCCATGAACTCGTCGTCGTTCGCCATGAGCACGGCGACGCAGTCACCGGCCTCGAGTCCGAGGTTTCGCATCAATACGCCGATTCGGCGGGAACGCTCCTCGAGTTCGCCGTACGTCTCAACCCATTCGCTCCCTCCCTCCGAGGCAGCAGCGTAGATCAATGCGGGCTTGTCAGGATTCTTGGAGGCAAAGGTTGTGAGGGTCGTCATCTCGCGATCTCCGGAGTCGGCTCGTCGGCATTATCATCGCGTCGTCCAGCCACAGTCAACTGGACAGACCGAGCCGGTTCGGCGACGCATCCGATCGCGCCGTTGGCTTGGAGCGCGGTGAAGAGTAAGATCGCTGAGCGCGACGTTGAGTATCCAGTAACACTCATCGTTTCCCCGTGTTTGCGCACACGAGAAAACAAATGCCGGACCTCGACTCCAGCCACTCCGACGTGCTGATCACCGCAGACTGCCACGTGGGCGAGACGGATGCACTGCGCGAACGACTTCCCGAGCACCTTCGACGGTTCTTCACCAGGCTCGTCCCGGCCGACAGCGGCGATCTCGATTTTGAGTACGCGGGCGAGGTGTCCAATTTCCCCCTCCACGGGCAGCTCTCCGTTCGCGATCGAGAAA
Organism: Myxococcota bacterium; assembly: GCA_036447375.1. GTDB lineage: Bacteria > Myxococcota_A > UBA9160 > UBA9160 > SMWR01 > JACZXC01. The sequence goes on along the minus strand of JAZFUU010000028.1, from coordinate 11,112 downwards.
AGGAATTCCGGTCCGACCCCTCGATGGGCACCCGCCTCGACATCCGATTGCGCGACATGGCACGCGAAGGCGTCGACGCCCAGGTGATCTTTCCCAACGTGGGTCTCGAGTCCGGAGGTGGGAAACAGTCGATCGAGTACTACGAGGCTTTTGCGAGGGCCTACAACGACTACGTGGGCGAGGTGTTCGGCGACCAGCCGAAACGTTTCAAGCCCGCCGGGGCGCTGCCGGTCGACAACATAGAGAGCACGATCGCCGAAGCCAGCCGCTGCATCGAGCGCGGATTCGCAACGTTGTTTCTTCCATGCGTGGTGCCGTGGCAGCCCTACCGCCTGGACATCTACGAGCCGCTCTGGAGCCTGGTTGAAGAGGCGCGGATTCCGATCAGCTTCCACGTCTTCAGCGGAAACCTGTCACTCGGCGGAGAGTTCTGCGATGCGAGCGGCCTGAACGAAGAGCGTGCTGCAATCACCAGGAAATACCACGATGCACGATTTCTCGTTGGAGAGGAGCTCGAAACCGTGGTCGGGATGGCGGCCGGAATGAGCCCCATCCTGGAGCTGACGGGCTCCGGCGTACTCGAACGCCACCCCGATCTCCAATTTGTCATCACCGAGTCGGAGTGCGGTTGGCTCGCCTGGGCGCTGCAGGCCATGGATCAGATGCAGAGCCGTCGTCACCTCTATCGGAAGCACCTGCCATTGCGCTACAGCGAGTACTTCCTGCGCCAGGGTCACATCACGATCACCGACGACGCCGTTGCGCTCAACAACATCCAGCTGACCGGCGGTGCCGATCGCTTGCTGTGGGGCAACGATTACCCGCACGACGAGGGCACCTGGCCCGAGAGTGGTCGCTTCATCGACACTCTTCGGAAAACGCTCTCGTCGGAGGACGCCCACAAGGTCTTGTGCGGAAACGCGGCGCGGCTCTACGGCTTCGATCTCGACTATCTGGCGAGCCACAAGTTGGATCTGGAGGCAGCCTAGCGGCGCTGCATCCGGCCGCCGGGCTTTGGATGATCCGAGGTCCAACGTTCGAGTTCGATGTGAGGCGGGGAACACGAAAGGGGCTGTTCGAGGCCGAGAACCCACGCGCGATCATCGCTTGGCGCGACCCCGAACAACCCCTCCCCTGGAGTAGGGCAACAAAAGCCCCCATGACCAGAGTAGACTCGGGATGCGTCAGATCTGGACGCACACTCCCATCTCAGAGCCCTGCCCGCAGGGTGATCGTTCCCGCCACACCGATGAAGACCATGAAGCCCTCGTAGAAGAGGTCGATGAGGCTCAAGGAACGCGACATGAGAAGCTGGCCGAGGAGATTCTGCAGTTCCTCGGGCAACCCCGATCAGGACGGGTCTGCGATCAGCTGGATCAGCGCGATCTCCCTCGGGCAGTTGATTCGCAGCGGCAGGCCCGCCATGCCGAGGCCGCGGCTCACGTATAGGGCGCCGGCACCGTTTTGGAAGATCCCCCGCGTCCGATCCGAGATCATTCGGGACGGGTTCCACTGATGCGCGAACGGCAGTGCGACCTGGCCACCGTGCGTGTGCCCCGATAGCACGAGCGGGAAGCCGAGCTGGGAGGCATGCGTGAAGTAGCTCGGGCGATGGGCGAGGAGCAGGCGCGGCAGGCCATCGGGAACCTCGCGCGCCAGCCGCTCGAGCGCGGAGTTCTTGGCCTCGCGCTCGGTCCAATCGCGGCCCGAATCATCGATCCCGACGATCGCGAGTGCTGCGCCGTCGACGTCGACACGTTCCCATTCGTCGCGCAGCAGCCGGATCGAGGTGAGTCGCCGCAGTCCCTCCACGACGGCGTCGGTGCCCGTGTAGACGTCGTGATTGCCGAGCACTGCGAACACGCCGAGCCGAGCTCGGAGGTTCCCCAGCTCGCGGCAGCCCTCTTCGATGTAGGCCGGGTCGAAGTCGAAGAGGTCGCCGGTGAGAAGGACGAGGTCCGGTTCGAGCCGGTTGATGCGTTTCACGAATCCGCGCAACCGCTCCGGCCGCAGCAGCGGCCCGATGTGGAAATCGCTGGCATGCACGATGCGAAGCGCCGCGAGGGATTCCGGGGCACCGCGGAACGGCAGCGAGACGCGATCGACGCGCACCCGGTAATTGCCCACGGACGCGCCCCACATGACCGAGCCGAAGCCCAGCGCCACGACCGCTCCGCCGAGCCGGACGAACGCCCCTTCCACACCCGCACCACCGCCGATCAGCGCGGCCGCGCCGCCGAGGACGAGGAACACCGCGGTGAGGAGCACTCCGGTGAAGAGCGCGGCGATGCTCCCCAGGATCCAGGTCCGGCTCAGCACCAGTGCGAGTCCGCGCGCGTGGATGCTCCGCCGGCTCGGTGGAAACGCCAGCACGTTCAGCGCACCGAATCCGACCCCGCCGAGCAGCGCCTGCCCGAGTGAGAGCCCCGAGCCGCCCAGTACGAGCGTCGCCCAGTGGAGAATCACGACCTCCCCCAGCGAAACGAGCACGATCATGAGGCCGAGCATCCGTAGCATGCGCGCGTTCATCGCGAGCTCAGGATACCGGAGGGCGAGACTTCGAGCGCCAACATGAAACGAGGACCTCTGAAGCAGGCTCAGCCCGAGTTTGCTGCGCGCTTTCCCCGCTTTAGCGCGATCCTCGGCACCTCGGGGTTTCCGTGCGTCCACGTGACGGTGAGAGTCACTCGGGTGAGCTTCCAGCCCTCCGGTGTGCGGACCAGCTCGTTCGTATAGAAACCCCCGATTGTCCAGCGATCCGTGCCGTCTTCGAGGCCATCCCCGGGCTCCCGGGCTACGAAGTGCTCGGCCTGCATGTTGGAGGTGCAGGTTGCCTCATCGCCGCGAACGGCGTGGACGTGGTTCGTGCTCGTGTGTTGGGTCGCCGAGAAACCCGCGAACAGACGCTGGGCATCGCGGACCCAGTCCTGTGCCCGATAGGTCCCCGCGCGGACGCCGACGGAACGGAAGTCCATCTCGATCTCGTCGCTGAAGATCGAGCGGTAGAGCTCCCAGTCGCGACGGTCGAGACCCGTAGCGTAGGCGCGCACGACGTCGCTGATCTCGGCGCGGTCGAGGAGCAGCTGGAGCCGCGGGTCGGTCATGAGATCTCGATCTCGTGCTCTGCGGCGATCACGAAGGGGAGGGTGTCCGGGGCCATGAAGTTCGCCTCGTCCGCCCGCGTGGCTGCGTACTCGGGGCTTTCCCCCGCGGCGCGCAGCGCGTCCGGCTCGTCGAACCAGGACATGGGGATGCCGTCGAAGGCGGGGCGTCGCCCTGTCGCGTAGATGCCGCGGCGGGGGTAACACTGAACGTAGCGGCGGTTCCCGGGGATGCGCGCGGCGATGGGGCCGTGCTGCTCGCGCCAGTAGTCCCGAAAGAAGTCGACAGACACGTCGGGCCGCCTGCTGAGAAACGCGATCAGCTTCGCGCCATCGACGGGGGCCGGGCCGTCGACGATCACGATTTCGTCCGTCAGCACCATGCCGAGGCTCGCGACGTCGATGAAATTCGCTTCGTCGGCCCGCACCGCCGCGTAGTCGGACGACGACGCGAGGTTTCGCAGGGCCTGGGTGTCATCGAACCCTGTTTCGTGCACTGGCTCGCCGTGGCGAGGAAGACTTCCGGGGCCAAGGAGTGGGAGTACTCCTCGAGGAAGTGGTGCTCAACCTCCCAGGCGTAATCGTAACCGAGCCGATCGGCCAGCTCGACCTCGTCGAGTGAGTTCTGCAGCAGCTCGTACTCTCCGCGCTCGCTCCAGGGACGCGGCAGCTGGTGCTCCTAAAAAATGCCGAGCTTCATCGCTGTTTCTCTCGGCCAGTCCTCGGAGTCTACACGGTACCATGGTAGGATCGGCGACGGTCGACCTCATGATTCACTACAGCGATCCGCCCATTCTGCTGCGCGATGTGATCGAGGACGTCGGCGACGTGGTGCAATTGCTCGAGCGCAATGCGCCCTATACACCGCTCGGAGGCTGGTACCGCCCGGGCGCCGATCTCGACGCACCCACGAGCCCCATGTGGTTCCAGAATGACTGGGTGCACGCGGGCCTACGCGTTGAAGGTTCAGAGCTGTTTCTGTTCCACGAACGTGTGACCCAGGCAGCCCGCGACTTCTACGACGCCGAGGTCGTCGTTCCGCACAGTGTCTACGTGAACCTGATGGCCGCGATGGGGAGGAGTGGCCCGGCCCACACCGACAACCCGCGCTTCCACGGGCGTGATCGCAGCAACACGCCCATGTGGCTGCTGCGCGCGATGCTCTGCTCGGATCTCTTTGATCGCTACGCGATCGTGCAGGCGACCTCGATCTGGTGGATGAACGACGTCGAAGGCGGCGGCCTGTGCTATTGGCCCGATGGCCCGGACAAGCCGCCACACGAGCACGTGGGCGACATGGCGAACACCGCTCTCGTCGGCGACAACCACGGCATGTTTCACCAGGTCGGACCCGTCGGTCCGTTCGACCAGGGCACGAGACTCGTCACGCCGCGCGCCGAGCTGGCGCCGATGGCCGACGGGCGTGGCGAGTGGGCCGTGACCGATCGCTCCGAGATCCGCTACCGGGCTCCGCTCGAGCAGTACCGCGTGAGTGTTCTGTGGAAGGCCGACGTCTACCGCAGCCAGGCAGATCAGCGGCGGCAGATGGCCGACACGCTCTCGATCCCCGATGTGGCGCGCATCTTCGACGGCGATCTCGAGGAGAAGGGCGTCGACGTGCGTTTCGACCTCGATCGCATCGAGGACCCGGGCCTGATCGCCGCGGTGAATGCGGTCTACCCAGAGGCCGTTCCGGTCGGCAAGACGCCATCGATCTTCGACGTCAGCGAATCTATTGCGTAACTAATTGGTTACATGTAGAATAAGCCGTGCAACCAACCGAGGAGAGGCCTCCATGGGCATTACCATCGGTCTCCTGAACGTTCGTCGAAGCATCCTCATCCAGGCAGCTCCCGAGCGCGTCTGGCAGGAGTTCGAGTCGTACGACCGCATTGCCGCGTGGTTTGGGCGGGGACACGAATTGCATAGGTTCGAACCCAAGCTCGGTGGCCAGGTCGAGATGAGCATCGTCATCGACGCGGAGCAGCGGCGCTACGGGGGGCCGGTCGTGGTCTTCGAGCGCCATCGCGAAGTGACCTTCGAGAGCAACTGGTACGCGCCGCACGCCTGGCCCGTTCCGACTTTCTTCACCCTGCGCCTGAGGCCCCTCTACGACGGAACCATGGTCGAGATTTTCCACCACGGCTTCGAACGCTTGGGAGCCGACGCGGCCGACAGCCTCCAGGGCTACGAGGAGGGTTGGGACCTGAAGCACCTGAAGGCCCTGCGAGGGATCGTTGAGCAGTAGGGACGCCTACACCGCGATCGCGGATCCGACCCGGCGTGAGATCCTCGGCCTGCTGCGCGATCGCGGGGTGCTCACGGCAGGCGAGATCGCCGAGAGCTTCTCTTCGGTCTCGCGGCCCGGAATCTCACGCCATCTGCGCGTGCTCAAGGAGTGCGGGGTCGTCACGTCGCATCGCAATGGCAAGTCCAACAAGTACGTGCTCGACGCGGGGCCGCTCACGGCCATTCGAGATCGCTGGCTGGCCGGCTTCAGCAAAATGCAGACGTCGAGCCTCCGTGCCCTTCGGAAACGGGTCGAATCGGAGCCCGAAGGGGATGTTGGTTGAGCCGTTGACTTCGTGCGCTGAGAAGCTCGGGGTGGGGGCGCCGCGCCTGATCTCGGTGGTGATTCCCGCCCGGAACGAAGCCGAGACCATGGCGGAACTCCTGAGGCGGATTCGCACCGTTCTCGAGCCGAGGGTGCGCGCGATCGAGATCCTCGTCGTCGTTTCCAGCCGCGAAGATCCCACGTCGGCGGTGGCCGAAGCCGGGGGGGCGAGGGTGCTGGTGCAGGGCTCACCGGGCTACGGCGGCGCCCTGCGCGAGGGGTTGCGGGCTGCGGCGGGAGACTACGTCGTCACCATGGATGCCGATCTCTCGCATCCGCCCGAGACGATCACCGACCTGCTGGCCCATCGAGACGTCGCGGAGGTCGTGGTTGCATCGCGTTTCGTCGCGGGAGGGAGCGCGCAGATGCCGTGGCGCCGGGCCCTGCTGAGCCGTGTCCTGAACACCGTCTTCCGGCGCGCGCTCTCGGTTCCCGTGCGCGACCTCTCGAGCGGCTTTCGCCTCTACCAACGCAAGGTGCTGCTCGAGCTCGAACTCCAGAGTGAGAAGTTCGATGTCCTGGAGGAGATCCTCGTCCAGATCTACACGCTCGGCTGGGTCGTCGTGGAGATCCCCTTCGACTATCGCTTCCGGGTCGCGGGCAAGTCTCACGCCAGCGCGGTTCGATTCGCGCCCCACTTTCTGCGCACGCTGTCGAGGCTCTGGAAGTTACGAAACATGTTCTCAGCGGCGGACTACGACTCCCGCGCCTACGACAGCATCGTGCTGCCCCAGCGCTACTGGCAGCGCATGCGCTTCAAGGCTCTGACCGAGATGGCCGGCGACCGAAGTCCGCGGCTCGACGTGGGCTGTGGCTCGGGTCGCTTCATCCAGAGGGCGCCGGACTCGATCGGCTTTGATCTCGAGATGGCGAAGTTGCGCTTTCTGCGCCAGACGAATCGGCTGTTGGTGCGGGGCACCTGCTTCCGCCTGCCCTTTGCGGACTCGAGTTTCCCTTGCCTGGTCTGCTCACAGGTCATCGAACACCTCCCCTACGACCGGGCGCTGTTCCGCGAACTCAATCGTGTGCTCGAGGTGGGCGGTATCCTCGTGATCGGAACGCCCGACTACGGGCGCATCGAGTGGCGGATTACCGAGTGGCTGTACGGGATCGTGCTCCCCAACGCGTACGCCGACGACCACATCACGCACTACACGCGCGAGCGGCTGGAAGGAGAGCTGGCCGAGGCCGGCTTCGACGGGTTCCGTTGCCGGTACGTCTTCCGCGGCGAGCTGATCGTCCAGTGCGTGAAGCGGAACGGCGCTCCGGAGTCGACGCCGGCGTAGAAGACGCGTTGCTGTCGTTCACGGCGCGCCGGCGTTGCGTCGGAAAACCGCGAGCGCGGCCAGACCCAGAATGGCGACGGCCGCCGCGATGGAGAGGGCGGCCCCGACGCGGAAGGTCCAGGGATCGAAGCGCATCTCCACGTGCTTTGCCCCCGGCGGGACGGCCACGCCGCGGAACAGCGCGTTGACGCGGAAGACGGTCGACTCGACCCCGTCCACTTCCGCACGCCAGCCCGGGTACCACGCGTCGGTGACCACCAGGACGGCGGAATGCTCCGGCGCGACGTCAAAGCGCAGCAGTTCGGGTCGTTCGGAGATCCTCGCGACCGGCGTGATCTCGGCCGGGCCTTCGAGACGGGGAGCCTCGCCTTCGACGACGGTCGAGTGACGCCCGTCGAAGTCGTTTCCGAGGAGAACCTCGAGCGCGTCGGGTCCGGCCGCGTGCGCCGTCCGATACGCGAGGTAGGCGCGCGGCAGGGCGCGCTCGTTCTTATAGAGGTGGGTGCGGTGGTTCCGAAGCGGCTGCGGTGGGTAGCGCTTGATCCGGCGAAAATTCTCCAATTCGAGCGATTCGAGTGGCCAGGCGCTGATCACGTAACGGATCGATGCGGCGTCGAAGAGTGCCGTCCCCAGCTGCTGGGGCTGGGCGCCGTGGACGAACCGGTCCAGAGGTGTGCGGGGGAGGAGGCGTTCGTCGTTCACCAGGCTGGCGAAGTCGAGGTACCGGAGCGTTACGAGCGGGTTGTATCCGCCGACGCCGTCGAGCCCCTCGAGGAAGGGGAGGTTCCGCGGCCGGACGCCGAGCAGCAGCACCCGCTCGCCTGTGCTGCCGAAATCCCCCCGCGCGATCTGGTGTAGCGCCGGCAGGCTCCCGGCGATGCGCTCCGCCGAGGGCGGCAATGGATTCTTATTGAGGATGGGGTCCAGGGCGCCGAATGCGACGAGGTCGATGGCCACCAGCACGGTCAGGCCCGGTCGCAGGAGGTGCGGATGGCGGCGTCGGAGCGCACACAGGCCGAGTGCGATGGCGAGGACAGCGGCGGACCCGAGAGTTGCGCCTCGGACGGGCAGCGGGGCGACCCACACCACGAACGCATGGCATGCCAGCGACGCGGCCAGGAACGCCGCGAAGAGCGCGCGCTTGCGTACGCCGGGTTCGCCCAGGCGGTGCAGGCCCAGGCCCGCCAGCATCGCGACACAGACCGTCGCCGGGCCCAGAGCTCGTCCGATGCCGCGCAGGCTGCCGACGGTGCCCGGCATCCATTCATAGAGGATGGGATGCAACGCACCATGCCGACCCATGGCGAGCAACGCGCTGAGCGCCGCGGCGAGTGCCAACGCGATCGGGAGCGCGCGGCGAGTGCCAATCAGGCCCAGCAGCGCGAGCGGTAGTGTCAGCGCGCCGACGTAGAAGGAGGCGGCGTCGAAGTCGAGGGCGACACCGTGGCCGAGATGCATCGCGACGGAGTTCATGAACACGCCCAGGAGCTGCCACGGGTGCACCGATCCCATCGATCCGAATTCGTAGGTCATTCCCAACGCGCGAGCCGTGTGGGGGAAGTGCGCGAAGGTCGGGAGCAGGACCACTGCGGCGAGGCCGAGACCGAGAAGCTGCGCCCCGGCGGCCCCCGAGAGCGAGCGCAGAGCCTCAGGCCCTCCCCGGGCACGCCGCGCATCGATCGCCAGGCCGGCAACGAAAAAGGCGAAGACGATCGCCGCTCCGAAGAGCACCTGCAGCGTTCCGGCGAAGACCATCATCGCCAGTGGGAGCGCCGCGATCGCCATGCGACCCGGCGTGGGCCGGTCGAATACGACGCGAGTGGTCCAGAGCCAGCTGGGGATCCAGGCCAGGATCGCGAACAGGCCCGGGTGCATGGTCTCGTACGCGTAGAAGCCCGAGAGCGCCACCATCAGTCCTGCCGCCGACGCGGCCGACCACGCGCTGCCGAGGCTGCGCAGCAGACCCAGTGTGCCCAGCGCCGCCAGCAGCGAATGGAGCAGGAGGAAGGCGATGTAACCGTGGTGTGGTCCCAGAGCGACGACGAGCAGCGTGCCGGGGTACCACGCCGCTGTCTGCGGATCGGCGAAGTAGGGAAAGCCGAAGTAGACGCGGTCGGTCCATAGCGGAATGCGCCCCTCGGACCAGGCGCGCACCAGCTCGCGGGTCATCGGGTAGTGGTAGTGATAGATGTCCAGTGTGAACGGGCTGTGTCGGCCGTCGAGGAAGCGGCGCCAGGCGAGGCCGAGAGCCAGAATGGAAAGTCCGATGCTTGCGACTTCGGGTCTTCGGTGCAGCCCGGCGAGTGCACGACTGCCCTTGGAGTTGATCACACGCGCCGGCGTCCCATGGATCGTGAAGTGCTTGAACCCTCCGGCCGCAGCCCTGCGATGAAGTCGCCCACGGCTGCCACGCCCTGCTGCTGCATGACTCGGATCGTCTCGGTGCCGATCACGGCAATGTCGGCCTTGCCGCGCAGGGCGTCGACGTCGGACCGCTCCTTCACGCCGAAGCCCACGGCGATGGGCAGGGTCGTGGCGGTGCGGCAGCGCGCGAGGTAGGTGTCGAGGCTGGCGGAGAAGTCGGTCTTGGCGCCGGTCACTCCTTTCCTTGCCACGCAGTACACGAAGCCCCGGGCGTGCGAGGCGATCGCGGTCATGCGCGCGTCTGTCGTGTTCGGCGAGTAGATGAAGATGGGGTCGAGCCCGGCGTCGGCCATCGCCGAGAGATACTCGCCGGCTTCTTCGGGCGGCAGGTCCGGAACGATGGCACCGCGCAGCCCGGCGGACGACAGGGTCTTCGCGAAATCGCCGACCCCGAACTTGAAGAGGATGTTGTAGTAGCTCATCACGAGGAACGGGATATCGAAGCGCTGCGCCACCTCTTCCGCGAAGCGCAGGCAGCGCCCGACCCGCGCGCCGGCTTGAAGCGAGCTTTGGTTGGCGTTCAGGATCACCGGACCATCGGCGATGGGCTCGGAGAAGGGGATCTGGAGTTCCATCAAGTCGACGCCGGCGTCCACCATCGACTCCACCAACGCGAGGGAGTCCTCGAAGCTCGGGTAACCGAGCACGATGTGGGTCATGAGCAGGATTTCGCGTTCGGCGAGCCGTTCGCGCAGGTAGGCTTCAAGCATCGCCGTACTCCGCCGCCTTGTCGCGGATGAATTGTTGCCAGCGCGGGTCCTGGAACGCGTCGGCGACGGTGAAGAGGTCCTTGTCTCCGCGCCCTGACTGGTTGATCAGGATGACGTCGTCCGGCGAGAGGGTTGGCGCGTCCTTGAAGGCCTGCACGAAGGCGTGGGCCGATTCCAGCGCCGGGATCAGACCCTCCTTTCGCATGGTGAGGGACATCGCGTCGATGACCTCGGTGTCGGTCGCGGCCTCGAAGCGCACGCGACCGGTTTGTCGAAGGTGGGCCAGAATCGGTGAGACGCCCACGTAATCGAGACCTGCCGCGATGCTGTGCGTTTCGCGCATCTGGCCGTCGTCGTCCTGAAGGAAGTAGGTCTTGTAGCCCTGGGCGATGCCGACGCTCGCGTCGGGGGAGGCGAGTCGCGACGCATGCTCGCCGGACTCGAGACCGCGACCTCCCGCCTCGACCCCCACCAACTCCACGTCGGAATCGTCGAGGAATCCGCTGAAGATGCCCAACGCATTGGAACCCCCTCCGACGCAGGCATAGACGCAGCGCGGGAGGCCCCCGGTCCTCTCGAGCACCTGACGCCGCGCCTCTCGCCCGATGATCGACTGGAACCAGGAGACCATCTCCGGGAAGGGATGGGGACCGCAGATGGTGCCGAGTACGTAGTGGGTGGTGTCCATGTTCGTGACCCAGTCTCGAAACGCCTCGTTGATCGCGTCCTTCAGGATCCGGCTGCCCGCCTTGACGGAAACGACCTCGGCGCCGAGGCGCTCCATCCAGAAAACGTTCGGACGTTGGCGGTACACGTCCACCTCGCCCATGTAGACCGTGCACTCCAGACCGAAGCGCGCGGCCATGGTCGCGGTGGCGACGCCGTGTTGTCCGGCTCCGGTTTCGGCAATGACCCGCCGCTTGCCCATGCGCCGGACGAGCAGGCCCTGGCCCATCACGTTGTTGACCTTGTGGGCG